>DATIGF010000023.1:0-15751 GCA_035454865.1 Nitrospiraceae bacterium
CCGCAAGGGCTTCCTTAAACGGCACGAAGAGACCATGGTCTGCGAGATCCGCGAGCTCACAGAGCAGGGCTTGCAGATTGTGACCGGGATGAGTCTTTCCGTCGGCGAAACCCCGGCGCTCGAAGTGCAACTGGTCGATGACACCGTGATTCATTGCGTATTGCTGGTCACCCATGCGCAGGACCGGCGCATCGGGGCGCGCATCGTCCAGATCTCGCCCGAACACCACCGGACGCTCATTCGCTTCCTTGAACTGATGCGGACCGAAGACCGGACGGGCCCTGGTTCGCACCAGGAGTAAACGCTCCTGCACTGCGCCGTCACCGACCTTCATCAGGCCACCATCCACACGGCGTCTCATTCCCCCCGAACGGGGAATAGGCGAAAACTCGAGCTCCAGGCTAGACTCCGCTCCACATGGAACAGCCACGCCCCTATCACCGCGAGCACTACCGCCTGGCCGTCACCTACCCGGTGATGTTCTTCGATGCCGCGACGATCGGCGAAGGAAAGATTACGAATCTTTCGGTCTTCGGTTGCACGATTGAATGTGCCGACACCGTACCGGAAAAGACGAATCTCCTCGTTCGCCTGATCCTGCCGGATCAAAAAGAATCTCTCCCGATCGAAAATGCCGAGGTCCGGTGGGTGAAGGGCAAGCAGGTGGGACTGCAGTTCAGCAAATTGGAGCGCACAGCAAATCTCCGCCTGCATGGCTTCGTATGGGATCGGATGCTGGAACGGCTCCAGACCATCAAGCAACAGAGTCCCGCGAACCCTTACGCCTGACGCGCGTCAACCCTCTTAGTCCCCGCGAACGACAGAGTCTCGATTCAGACCGACTGCTGAAATAACGGGGCAGGCCGTTTGTAGACGGTCTGCCCCTTGAGAACCACGACTCTGATCGGAAAGCATGACCATCGACCTTCCGATTTCAAGCCGCCTTCGGCAGCGAGAGATCCTGCTGTCGATGGCGAGTGACTGAAGGTCGCTCGGAGGTAGACACGGTGCTGGACTCAGCAGACAAGGTCCAGAGTCCCATCAATAGCACCGCTACCGCTCCCGCTACGACCAGCCCGGCATCAATGACCGAACTCAAATCCATCATCGTGTTCACCTCCTTTCTTCCTCAGAGTATGTGCACGCGGTCTTCTTGTCAGAAGAGCCCGTGTGACAAGGGGGTTCCCAGATCAAGAACCGAACGCTCCCCATCCCCCTGTCGCCGGTCCTCCGGCGCATTTCTTCGCCATCGTTCTTTCATGCGGCCCGGCGCTCTGGAACCCCGCCGCCCGCCCGATTTCTCCTGGTCCTCACTTGGGCTCTCTCCATTACGCTCTCTGTTGAACCACGCTCGTAGCCTCATCGCTTGTCTCCTTTGTCGATGTATAGAAATCCTCTCCCTGCCTCCTCTGCGAGAAGCCGGTTCCCGACCGAACCCAATTGCTTCATCGTGGTGCTGCACCGGGAAGAAGGCCCCACCGAGTGTGGACATCGGTGAGGCCTCATAGACCGGTCATCCTGAAGCAGGCAGGACAGTGTTTACAGTGCACCCTGAACCATCATCGAACGGTCATCACTCTCCTTCGATGAGAATTCGTCGACTCTTCGCTTCTTCCCGCTTGGGGAAGCTAATGGTCAACAACCCATTCTTGTGCGTCGCTGACGCTTTCTCATGATCGACGAACGTCGGCAGCTGGAAAAGCCGCATGAACCGGTCGCCGCCGATTTCCCGGAAATGATACTTTTCCACCTGCGCTCCCTCATCCTTTCGCTCTCCCTTGACCGCCAGGACCTGGTTGTTCACTTCCAACGCAATGTCCTTCGGTTCCCAGCCTGGAAGCGCAACCTGTACATAGAACCCGTTGTCATCCTCCCAGGCATTGGAGGCCGGCGCCCAGGCCTGATCCGGCGTTCCGAACGCACGCAAGGCTTCATCAAAGATCCGGTCGATCTGCCGATCAAAGGCATCAGGTCTGATTGACGACAACACTGCAGGCAGATAGGTGCTCATAACTATCCCTCCTCCTCTCTACGAGAGGCCACGTTATGAATGAAGGTTAATGCTAGTGGATTGGGAGTCAGGCTGAGGAAGACCCGGGGCAACAAGTGCCGCCGCTACTCCTCCAGTGTCGGGCCTTACCCCAATCCAACTGGTTTAGTATCAGCAACGGCAGGTAGATAATTTCAGGGAGAAAAAAGTCAAGAGGGACGGGTCAAGACCCCGGGTCGCCGGCTTGGACGGGAGGCTGGCCTCGTAAACTCTCGGATGGACGGTTTCTTCCGATCCCCGCCAGGCACAGCAACCCGATGCCGATCCAGACCAGTTCTCGGAACCGCCGCAGGAGTGCGAAGGTGATGCCGGTTACGTCGCTGTAACCGAAGGCTTTGAGCAGGAGCAGATTCCCGGCGTCCTGAGCACCGAGGCTGCCGGGAATAAAGAACGTCCCGCCTTTAATGAAAACGGACAGGGCCCCGATGGAGATGGCGGAGAGCAGCGTCGCCGGCCCGCCGAGATAGTAGACGATCACGAAGACTTCCAGCGCTTCCGCCATCCATCCCAACAGGAACAACCCGGTGGAGGCATAGAACGCGCCTTGATGGTGGCTGTAGAAGTTCAGGATCGTCTGATCGAGCGACCGGAGCTGGTCTTCCCGCGCTTCCAGAAACCGGATCCGCAACCCGAGCTTTCGCAGCGTTTCCAGAATCCACGTAAAGAGTCCGCGTCGTTGGACGAACACGAATCCCGCGGTGCCGAACAGGAGCAGCCCCACGCTCAACACCCCTCCTGCGACCATCTGCCCGGACGACCCCTGCGCACCCAGAATCCAGAATCCGAGAACGATGCCCGCCAGGATGAACAACACCTCAGCGATAGTCATGGTGGTCTTCGCGATCACGACGGACGCCAGACTTTCCACCATCGGCACGTTGTACTTCCTGAGCAGATAGGCCTTGAGCGGCTCGCCGCCGACATAGGCGGTCGGAGTCGTCATGTTCACCACTTCACCGGCAGTCCGGATCACGAGCAGGCGCCAGAATGGAACGGTCTGAGCGGCAGGCCCGAGCGTGACCTTCCAGCCGTAGGCTTCGACCACGTACATGACGAGGGAGGGAATCAGGATGACCACCAGGGCTACGGGGCCGAGCCGCGCGGCAGCCTCGTAGATATTGCCGGGCCCGATATGCCACACGAGGAGACCGAGAGTGAGGAGACCGAGGAGAAGGAGGAAGCCCCTAAGCACGAGAGACCGCGGACGGCCGAATCACCCACAGCATGACGCCGGCAAAGACCAGAGATCCGGCTGCCGCCATCCAGAGAAACCAGTCGAGTCTACCGAGCAGGGCGAAGATCAGCACGATGACTGAGAAATCTCGGCTGGCGACGTTCTTCAACATGAAATCCGACCAGGCCGCATTGATCGGCGTCTTCCATCCGCTCGCTGTTTTGATCTTTTGCGCTTTCTCCACGAGCAGGAAGGAAACCCCGTTGCCCAGTACCGCGGCTGCACCGAGCGCGAGCGAGACCCAGGCGTGATCCTGTCCCACCTGCGTCACATACAATCCGGCGGCAATGCCCGCGAAGATCGCCATGTGCACGATGTTATCCATGGCAATGTCGAGCCAGGCGCCGAACGGCGACTCCGTAAATGTCAGGCGCGCCACTTCACCGTCGCAGCAGTCAATGACGGCCGCGAGTTGAAACAGCACGGCTGCGACGACCCCGGCAGTGTAGCTCCCCATTCCGAATCCTGCGGCAGACACGAGGCCGACGAGCGTGGCCAGAATCGTAATGGAATTGGGCGAGAGTCCGATGGCGAGGAACAGGCGCGTGAACCAGCGGGAGAGCTTGCGATTGAAGTACCGATCGACGAACCCTTCGAACTCCCCCTTCAGCGAACTGAAGAGTTTCTTCTCGGCCGCCTGCACATCGGGCAATGTGCGCACATCCTGATACCAGACACTGCCTTTCTCATCCGCCGCCACCACACGCACACGACCGTCGACCGCAGCCCGTTCAAGCCACTGACGAATCGGGAGCCGGCCGCTCTCCGTTGCCGCGGGATTGGCGGCACTCATGAGGCCGGCCGGCAAAACCACCAGTTCTGCGGCGCGCGGCGCCGAATCATCGAAGCGGGCCGGTGCAAACGCGGTCAGGCGATTGGAGCGGACTTTTATCCGGAGACCCCGTGACGCCGATTCTGCGGATCGCACCTGAGATGTCTGCGCCACGACGACGGCCTCGCCGTCCCGCAGATCATGCCGCAGCTGTTCGATCAGCCCCCGTGAGAAGATGCCGTTGACGCTCGCAACCAGCGCGAAGCCATGCACCTCGGCCGCGAGCGCTTCCCATGTCCGCGGATCGTCCAGAGGGAATTCCCGGATGGGCATCCAGCGAACGGGAATCGTCACGCGCGGCCCTTTCCCCAACGCCTGTTTGAGCTGATCTTCTTCAGGTCCGGCGAGAACGATCAATTGACGAATGCCCGCGCGCTGCAAGGTGAGCACGGCCCGTTGAAACAGCCCGATCCCCACGACACTCGTTAGTGGACCCGCTTCGCCGGCCTGGGAGCCGATCGGTCCGCCGAACACGCTGACCGAGGGAAGCAGGATGGCCGTAGCCAGCCCTTGAATCTCAGCCCGCTGTTGAATGACGCTCTCGTTCATGGCCGATGTCGTCCCTCATTTCCCGTCCCTCCTTTCTCGCAGGACGGGTCGCGTGTCACAGGCCGCGCAGCCTGAATCACTTTCTCACAATCTCGGCAAGACTTCCAATTCCGCCTTGCGCACATCTTCGACAAAATCGATTTCCGTCCACGGAAGACCGCCGATCTTCTCATGGCCGACCTTCACATCCCGGAAATACTGCAGCAACGCGTCTTCGTACTCCATGTTCCAGGCCTCTTTGTCGACGCAGGACCGGAGGGAAGCCACGACGTGCGGCGTGTCGGCATGCTTCACTTTCAAAAATCCGACGCCTTCACCGGCATAGTCATAATGGTCGGGCATCTTCTTGGTGAGTGCGATCACGCGGCCGCCCGCGACGACCACCATGCATTCCTCGCCCGTCTGCTTGACCGTCTCATCCATCAGCAAGGCGTTTTCATAAGGCGATTCGACGAGGCGCCTTAATATCTCCCGGTGGAAGAGCACATCGGCATCCATGATAATGACGTCGTCATCCAGCGCGGTCCGCGCAATCCACAGGGAGGAAATGCTGCCGCGATGGAACTGCTCATTGACCAGGAATTTGACGGTGACGCCGCACGAATCGCCTGCCACCGCCGCGCGGACCATTTCCTGTTTGTAGCCGACGACGATGTCGGCCCGCCGGATGCCGACGCTGGCCAGCGTGGCCAGGTAGCGATGCAATAGCGACCGGCCGCCGATTTCGATGAGGCACTTGGGACGATGTTGCGTGACTTGCCAGAGGCGTTTACCCACGCCGGCTGCGAGGATGAGCGCTTTCATGCGGGCTTGCAGGCCTGTTCGAAGGCGTCGAGGAACCCGGTGAACTGTGCCTCGGTCAACGCGCCCATGTTGGCCACGCGGAAGATCTTGTTTTCCAGATTCCCCTGCCCGGCATAGATGACGTAGCCCTGTGCCTTCAGCCGGTCGTGCAACGATTGATATGAAACTCCCTCGGGAAGATAGAAGGCGGTAATGCTGTTCGACTGCCGGTCCGGAGTCAGGACCGGCTGGATGCCGAGCGTGGCCATGCGACTCCGGATGAGCGCCGCCATTTTCTTGTACCGCTGGATCCGCTTGGCCACGCCTTCTTCCAGCAGCTCGTTCAAGGCCTCGTCGAACGCATAGTAGACTTGCACCGCCGGCGTGAAGGGCACCGTGCCCCGTCCCTGATCGTCGACATAGTGCGTCAGGTGCAAATACCACGAACGTTTCGGGTAGGCGCGCATCCGTTCCAAAAATCCTTTGCGCACGAGGACGAACGAGACGCCGGGGAACCCCTGAATGCATTTTCCCGCCGTGCCGGCCACCATATACATATGCGACCCGGCGACATCGATGGTTTCGCTCCCTAAGGCGCTGATGGCATCCAGAATAAACACGCGGTTCTGGCTATCGACCACCTCGGCGATGTCTTTGACGGGATTGAGCAGGCCGGTCGTGGTTTCATGGTGGACCATCGCCACGCCATGCGCCTCCGGATGTTGCCGAAGCGCGAGACGCAAGCGCTCAGGATCCGGCTTGACCGTCCATTCATATTTCAACTCAGACACGCCCAAGCGATGAAGGCCGACCATCTGAGACAACCGCTCCCCATAGATCCCGTTATTAATGATCAGGATCCGTTTGCCGTGCGGGATGGAGGACATGAGGGCGGACTCGACGGCAGAGGTCCCCGATCCGGTAATCAACACGGCCGCGTACTCGGCCTCCGCTCCCGGCACGAAGGCTTTCAAGAGCTTGGCTTGAATACCGTGCAACAGCTCGGTGAATTCCGACTCGCGGTGGCAGATGTCCGGCCTGAGAAGCGCCTGCCGCACCCGCTCGCTGACATTGACGGGACCTGGATTCAATAAGATCATTTCTCCCAAGGGCTCGGGGTCCTGGGCTAGCGGCTAGAGGAAATCCTCCGAACCCCTTGCCTCTGGCCTCGTGCCGCTTGCCCCCTTTGCTACTGTATGGCCTGCATGAATCGTTTCGTAATGTCCGGTGGTTCGTGCAGGACCCGGCCGGCATCTTCAGCGAACTCGTTCACTTTGATCAGCAACATGCTGGGCCCGTCTTTTTTCAGCATGTCCTTAAACTCGTAGACAAGATCGTCGCGATCGAGCACGCGCTCGACATTCACATAGCCCGCCGCTTTCGCGACTTTTTCCAACGGCACGACATTCGAGATCGTCGGTTGGTTCCCGGTCGTTCCGTACACTTCGTTATCGAAGACGACGTGAATAAAATTCTTGGGCTTCAACGCCCCCACTGTCGCCAGCGTCCCCATCCCCATGAGGACGTTTCCGTCGCCGTCGAATGTGACCACCTGTTTATTCGGTTTCGCAAGAGCTACGCCGAGCGCGATCGCCGGCGCATTGCCCATCGACCCGATCATGTAGAAATGCGTGGGCCGGTCGGCGATCTTGTGCGCCTCGCGCGAGGGGAACCCGTTGCAGATGATGACGGGCTGGTCGGTCAGGAGTTCCAGCAGCGCAGCAATGGCCTGCGCGCGACTGATAAGGGTGCCTTCTTCCGGCCTCATGGGTGCAATCCTTTCACCACGCCCTTCGTAATGAAAAGCGCGACCGGAATCAGCTGCTTCATGAAGGTCTCAGCCACCCACTTGAAATCATCGATCGCGGTCTTTTCGGTCAGGGTCCGATGGGGAATCTTCATCGTATCGAGAAACTGCGGCATCACCTCTCCCATCACCAGATGCTCCGGTGCATCCTTTCCTCCCTGGCCCCGCCACGAGACAATCAGGATGCAGGGTTGCCGATAAATCATGTTCAGCGAAATCAGGGTATTGAGCGAGGTTCCCAAGCCGGAGTTCTGCATCAGGACGGCCGGCACTTTCCCCGCCATATAGGCGCCGGCAGCCATGGCCACGGCCTCATCTTCGCGGACCGCAGGGGTGTACAACCGGCGATTCATCAACTCGGCAATGATCCCGCCAAGAATCGAATCGGGCACGCCGGTGAAAAAATTCACCCCCATGTCCTGCATCGCCTGGACAAAGGCATCGCTTTCAATCATGCGTCACGTTCCTTCTCATAGACTCGTCAAGCGAATAGAAGATGAAAAACCGGCGCATTATAAGATACGGTCTTACGGATTCTCAAGGAACATCGACGGGTTGCGTTCGCGTCAGCCTCGTGGTAGCGTTCGCTTCGGGTCGTTCATCATTCATTCGGCCTGCTGCCATGCACAACTCCATTTCGCGACTGCTTCTTCCCCGGTTCTTTTTCATGCTGGCCGGCACCATCATCTGCGCGCAAGCCGCGTGGGCCGTGCCGATGATGAACGACCCGAAAGGCTTTCATAACATCGCCTGGGGTGCGGCCCTGACGGCACGCCAGGACATGGAAGCCACACGGACAAGTCCCCATATCAACGAATACCGACTGAAAGCAGAAGCACCCTCCTTCGCCGGCGCAGAAGTGTCGAGCATCAGCTATGTCTCGGTCGATGACCAGTTCGCACGGGTCACGATTCGCTATCAGGGCGCGCAGGTCCACAAGCAAGTGCTGAATTTCCTGGAAACCCAGTTCGGCCCGCTGGAGCATATCCCCGGGCAGATGGCGCGGGGACTCACTCAGCAGTATAATTGGCGAGGTCCGGAAACAGAGATCAATCTGACGTATCAAGCCGGCACGGAGCGGGGGTACATCTTCATTGATAGCCGAACGCTTGCACCACGGTTCAATGACCACATCACCGATTCAGCAGAATAATCCGACTCCTCTTATGTCCCCTAGTCGGGCGGGGCAGCTTGCAGTGCTCACCTTCTGTCTGGTGCTATCGGGCTCCCCCGCTGTGGCCGTGCCCATCATCAACGATCCCAACGGATTCGAAGACATTCCCTGGGGCGCCACGTTTTCGGAGACGGAACAGTTTGTCAAAGTTGAAGATGCCGGTCGCTTGCAGACCTATGAAGTCAAAGGAAAGCCGCCGGCGCTCGGCACCACGCCGGTCGACTCCATGCGGTTTACCACCTTCGAAAGCAAATTCGGACGAGTCACCGTTCGCTACAGTGGAAAAGACGCCCATGAGGGGATCCTGGCCTACCTTCAGTCCAAGTATGGTCCGCTTGACCGGACACCGGGTCAGATCGCTGTCGGCCCGGTCAAAGTCTATGCCTGGCACGGCTTCGACACGGAAGTGACATTGCGTTATGAAACCAAAGCCGAGCGCGGCATTATTTTTTTTGAAAGCCGTACCCTTCGTGAAAAATTGGCGGAAGGCAACTCCGCCACCGTCTTCTAACCGGCTCGACACCGCACCCTGCGCGTTCCCAGAAACTTTTTATTGACAACCGTCACACGCTTTCGCATGATGCCTCTCTATGAATAACGCGGTGAAGCTTCGCGCCCTCCTCAAGCGACCCGGCGCCATCAAGGCCGTCGGTGCGCACGATGCATTGAGCGCCCGTCTGATTGAACGGGCCGGCTTCGATGCCATCTGGGCCAGCGGCTTTGCCATTTCTGCATCGCTCAAGTGTATCCCCGACGCGAGCTTCATTGATTCCAGCGAACAACTGGCGGTGGAACGCAACATCGCCGAGGCCGTTTCGATTCCCATCATCGCCGATTGCGACACGGGCTACGGCAACGCGCTGAACGTCATGCGCACGGTCAACGACCGGGAGCGGGCCGGCGTCGCCGCAATCTGCATCGAAGATAACGTCTACCCGAAACGCTGCAGCTTTTACGCGGGCGTCCGCCGGGAATTGATTCCGATCGAAGACCATTGCAGTAAGATCCGAGCGGCGAAGGCGGCGCAGATTTATCCGGAGTTCGTGGTCATCGCCCGAACGGAGGCCCTGATCGCAGGCTGGGGCCAGGAGGAAGCGTTGAAGCGGGCGGAGGCCTATGCGGACGCAGGCGCTGACGCAGTCCTGATCCACTCAAAGTCAAAAAAGTTCGACGAACTCAGAGCGGTGTACAAGGCCTGGTCCGGCCGCGTGCCGCTGGTCGTGGTCCCGACAATTTTCGACCAGACCACCGCCGCGGAAATGGAAGCGGCCGGGGCCAAAATCATCATCTATGCCAACCAGCCGGTACGGGCGGCAATCCGCGCCATGCGGGACACGCTCGAGATCATCAAGAAAGACACGCGTCCAGGAGCAGCCAACGATCGCATCGTCACCCTGCCGGAAGTTTATGAGATCGTCGGCGTCCCGCAGATGGAGCAGGACGAAAAACAGTTCCTGCCGGTGGGAAGCGAAAAGATCACCGCCATCATCGCCGCCGCCGGATTTGAGAAACAATTGCTTCCGTTGATTGAAGACAAGCCCAAATGTCTGCTCGACATCAAAGGGAAAACCATCCTCGATCGTCAGGTCGGTGCGCTCAATGAGTGCGACATCAAGGAGATCGCGTTGATCCGCGGGTATAAGAAGGAAGCCATCACGCTTCCGAACATCCGCTACTACGACAACGACCGGTATGAAGACACCGGCGAATTGTTTTCCCTTTTCTGCGCCGAGAACGAGCTCAAAGGCCGGACCATCGTCTTGTACGGCGACATTATCTTCGATACGGCCATTCTCGAAAAATTGCTCAAGAGCCCCGCCGACATCTCCCTTGTGGTCGATCTCGCCTGGCTTGATCAGGAGCAACGGAGCGCGCAGCCGATCCATCTCAATCCTGATCTCGTCTCGCTCGCGGACCCGCCGGGCAAGAGTTACCTGTCGCGGTTCGTGATGCCGGAGGGCGAACATCGGGTGGTCAGGATCGGCCAGCAGCTTCTACGGGAACAGGCCCACGGAGAATTCATCGGCATGGCCATGTTCTCTGAAAGAGGCACTCAGGCCCTGCGCGACTGTTACCGCATCGCGCAAGAGAAATATGCATCGAAGGGGTTTCACGAGGCGGCGAGCCTCACAAAAGCGTCCTTTACTGACATGCTCCAGGAATTGATCGACCGGGGTCACACGGTCCAAGCGGTGCCCATCTTCAAAGGTTGGATGGAAGTCGATTCCTTCGAGGAATACCAGAAAGCTTGGGCCAAGATCCGACAGTAGTCTGCTCTTCCAGTTTTCAGTCTTCAGATTCTCGTCTACCAGCTACGACAACTTCTCCCGGCCTTCCTCTCCTTTGGTGGGTATCCCTCCCCTCTCACTGGGGATGTTGTTTGAGCCGGCTCCGTTGTAGCTTGGCCCATGACACAATCATTCATTTAGCTGAATTGATGAGGAGAACATGATGAACAAAGGTATGGTGCAACCAGCGATGAATATACGGAAACCCTACAGTCCTTTGGATGGCCGCTATGCCGAGCGTGTGGCCGTAACCTGTCGAGTCCACTACACCGGTGAAGTCTCCACCCAGCCTCACATGGGTGAAGGGCTCACCAAGGATATGTCGGTGTCAGGATGCAAGATCGTCAGTGACCGGCCCGTCACAAGAGGCACGCTGTTGACGCTGACGCTTGCTCTCCCCGACGGACAACCGCCACTATCGCTGAAATCGGTGCATGTCATCTGGGTGTCCGGCTGTCAGTTCTCCGTCCGGTTCATGCACCTCAGCCAGGAACAACGAAAACGGCTGCAATCCTTCATTTGGAAAAGCATCTCACACGACACGGTTAGTAATCGCCGGGCTCGCTTCCGGCTGGTGTAATTCTCTTCCTACTCCGACCCCCCTGATCCTCCGGGCCACAGGAGATCATTCCCGTTCAAATTGGCATGATCTCGTTTTTCGCCCGGCCGGAACAGCTCTATTAGCTGTCCCAACCTCCCGTGGCTACTGATCGTACCTCATTGTTATTATTTGTCTGGATCGTTTAGCTCCATGACCCTTTTCGCCACCCCTCTTCTGGGTATGCCCCTATCCCCCACCTAGGGGGAAGGCAAACCCGGTATCCCGCGATAGTCTCAGACTGTACAGCGACCCCTGTGAGGTGAATTGAGGGGGCAGGAAACGGAGGCCACACACGATGAAACCGATGACCTATGAGCAAGAGCGGATGTTGATGCTGGTGGAGTCGAAGTCCAGCATGCGACGAGGACCTCGCATGGGCGGTCAGTTCGGACTGACTTTTTCAGGTGTGGACGAAGGACAAATCGTGATGGGTGATGGTCAGGTGCTCGACTTGTCACAGCGGGGGATCGGCGTCCGCACCAATCAAATGCTCAAAGCCGGCATGGAACTGGCCCTTTTCATCGAACTTCCCGACTCCGAGGATCATCTCTGTATCCCCGAGGCTCGAGTGTCGTGGGCGAGGGGCTGTCGCTTCGGGGTGGCCCTGCGGTCGCTCAAACTTGAGGACCAGAATCGACTTCGAGACTTCTTGTGGACATATCAACAGCAGAAACCGGTCTAGCACCCGGAGGATTTCGACCTCACGACTTGAAACAGGCAAGGGAGGCAAGACGACCATGGGTTGGTGGAAATCTGGACCAATAACAGACGACGAAAAGGAGAAGGCCGGCAGGGAGCGTCGGAAAGACCCCCGCATCGGCGGACATTTCAAAGTCCGATACTCCGGGTCGGACGAGGACAGGATCATCATGGGCCATGCGGTCATCGTGGACCTCAGCCGTCACGGGTTCGGACTGCAGGGTGCCCGGGGCCTCAAGCCCGGTATGGAGCTCGCGCTGTTCCTCGAGTTACCGGACACCGGCGACACGATCTGTATTCCCCAGACCTATGTCTCCTGGATAGCCGGCCGCCGGTTCGGAGTGGAATTGCGCGCCGCGACGGACAAGGAACCTTTCTGGCTGGAATGTCTGGTGGGTCAGAGCTGAATGAACTTCACAAGGCCATGTTGAAGTAGGCCGGTACGACGAGGAGGTGCTGCGATGAAACAATTGAAGGTAGCAAGACAGACCACAGTCCATCATCCGCACGGCTCGATGGAACGACGCGAAATCCCCCGCGCCCCAGTTTCCTTCGGACTCATGTATTCCGGCCTCATCGGAAACGACGTCCTCATGGGAGACGGCATCGTTGTGGATCTGTCCAAGGGTGGATTGGGAATTCGCGGGAATCAGGCCGTAAAGGTCGGAATGGAGCTGACTCTGTTTCTCTATCTCCCGGATGGTGAGGATCCGCTATTCGTCCTGGAGGCCGGCGTTGCCTGGACCGGCGGACACCTGTTCGGCGTGGAATTTAAGAAACTGAGTCTTCGCGAGGGGAATCGGCTGCATGCATTTCTGCGGACCCAGACCGCAGAGTACGTGTAGCCCTATCGACGATCTCGCGACGCACGAAGAGTAGCAAGGACACGCCGCATGTCCCAGATGAAACCCGCGCCATTTCGCTAAGGTGTACCGGTCTCTGCAGCAGATCAGCGCCGGGCATGCCGAATTCCCGTCTCATTCTCTCTACGTTTTTCGTGCCACAGCGGTCAGTCAAGACGGGAGCAGGGCTCCTGGCAGACTTATCGGAAACCGGATGCCGCGTCCGGAGCAGCTACCCGCTGGACGTCAGCACTTCCCTCGCACTCGTCGCGGAACTGCCTCACCAGGTCCTGATTACCGAAGCACGCGTGGTATAGGCGGCGGATCAGTGGCGCGGCCTGGAGTTTCTTCGTCTGAGCCCGACCGAACGCACCCGATTGCGCCACTTCCTCTGGAAACACATCCGCCGCGCCGTGGTGAACGATCAACGTCCGCTCTTCTCAATAGCCAGCGGCTCAAGTCAAAACCACAAGGGCAGGGATTGAAGGCTGTCTCCTAGATCAGCCCTTCATCGATGCAGGAATACGGGTACTCCGCATAAACTCCCGGACGCGCTGGGCAATCTCATCCCGCACCCGTCGAAACACAGCGAGACGAGCTGCTTGATCGCCCTGAGCATCGGCCGGATCGTCGAAGCTCCAATGCAGCACTGAGGTCGCTCCCGGGAAAATCGGACAGGTTTCTTTCGCACGATCGCACACTGTAATGGCGTAGTCGAACCTCTGCTCTGCCAGTTCATCCACACGCTTGGACCGATGATGGGCGATATCGACGCCCGCCTCCTTCATCACCGTCACTGCGATCGGGTTCAATCCAACCGGATGAGTCCCCGCACTCGCGACGTCGAAACGCGAGCCGTCCAGGTGGCGTAGCCAGCCTTCGGCCATCTGGCTGCGACAGGAATTCCCCGTACAGAGGAAGAGAACGGAGCGTGTCATACTGTCGCCTCCTCGGGGAACCAGTCCCGAGTCCTGTTGCAGACGGCACAGACAGAGAGCATCACCGGCACCTCCACCAGCACCCCGACGACGGTCGCCAGCGCGGCGCCAGATTCCGGCCCGAACAGGGCAATGGCCGTGGCGACGGCCAGTTCGAAAAAGTTGCTCGCCCCGATGAGAGCACCGGGAGCCGCGACGGCATGGGAGACCTTGAGCCACTTCATGAGGCCATAGGCCAGTGAGGCGTTGAAATAGACTTGCAGGAGAATCGGGATGGCGATGAGGGCCACGTGCCAGGCCTTTCCTGTAATGTTCCCGGATTGAAACGCAAAGATCAGGATAAGTGTCGTCAGCAACGCGAGGACCGTGACAGGGGCGAATCGCGGCAACAGACTTTCTTCAAACCACGTTTGCCCATGCTTTCGAATGAGCCAGCGCCGGAGCACTACCCCGATCGTCAAGGGGATAACGATGAAGACGATCACGGAAGAGAGCAAGACGGTAAAGGGCACCGTTAACGAGGAAGCGCCGGCAACCAACAACCCGACCAACGGAGCGAACAATACCAGCATGATCAGGTCGTTCACCGATACCTGGACGAGCGTGTAGGCCGGATCACCGTCGGTCAGATAACTCCATACAAACACCATAGCGGTACAGGGAGCGGCGGCCAGAATGATCGACCCGGCAATGTATTGGTCGGCCTCCGCCTGACTGATCCAGGCCGCAAAGATGAACCGGAAGAAGAGCCACGCAAAGAAGGCCATAGAGAACGGCTTCACCACCCAGTTAACGAAGAGGGTCACCAGGAGCCCCCGTGGGCGTCGGCCCACATTGCGGATCGAGGCGAAGTCCACTTTCATCATCATCGGCGTGATCATCAGCCAGATCAGGACGGCTATCGGCAGGTTCACGTGGCTGCCTTCGCCGAACTCCAGACTCCGCAACATCTGCACTGAATCCGGCGCCCATTGTCCGAGGAGGACACCGATGCCCATGCAGAGACCGACCCAGAGTGTCAGATACCGTTCAAAAAGATTCAGCCGTTTCTCAACCAGCGGAGCCTGGAGCACCGGAGCGATTGCAGCTTCCATTGCTTGCTCTCCTCTTAACTTATGCCCTGCGTGACGGGGAACCGGGCTTACGCGCACGGACGAACGCAGCCATGAATGCGCCATCGACTTGCGCGGCCACCTGCTCAACATCAAGTCCTGCACCTCTGAGGAATTCCCGCGCATCGGCTGCGCTGTAGACTCGTGTGGGCTCGACGGCGATATCCTCAAAACCGGCCTGTGCAAGGAGCATTCTGTATTCAGACTCTTCGAGCGCCCCGGCCACGCACCCGGCCCAGAGTTCCATGCTTCGACGGACTTCCTCCGGAACAGCTCTGCGGACGACTATGTCGGACACAGCCAGCCGCCCATCCTGGCGAAGGACACGAAAGGCTTCGGCCAGCACGCGAGCTTTCTCGCCGGACAGATTGATGACGCAATTTGAAATAATCACATCGACAGAGTCATTCGGAAGGGGGATCTGTTCAATGTCACCTTTCAGAAACTCCACATTGTCAACGCCGGCTTTCTGCTGATTCTCACGGGCCAGCGCCAGCATTTCGTCTGTCATATCGAGTCCGTACACTTTTCCTGTGGCCCCCACCCGTTTGGCAGAGAGCAGGACATCAATCCCGCCGCCGGATCCCAAATCAAGCACCGTCTCGCCCGCATGAAGATCGGCCAGGGCTGTGGGATTTCCGCACCCCAGTGACGCAACGATCGCTTCAGCCGGCCCACCCGCCGTATCTTTTTCTCCGTAGAGCTTCGATGAAATGGGATCAACCGTGTCGGCAGGTAGCACGGTTCCACAGCACGAACCACCGCCGCTTTTCACCTGCAACGCTGCTTGACGGTACTGCCCCTTCACGATTTCCTTGATGATTTCCGGTTTGTTCATATCT
>DATIGF010000024.1:0-8462 GCA_035454865.1 Nitrospiraceae bacterium
GCGAGACCCGCGAGCATGGCGGCGAGGAAGATCCAGAGGACGGAGAAGACGCCGACCCCCGCTTTCCCGACGACCTGCGCGACGACGCCGAAGACGGCGAGCGGCACCAAGAGGATGATCCACCCGAGTATCTGCACGAGCCGCGCATAGATGTGCTCGATGGTTCGCGTCAGCGTAGGAACCGCGCCGCTCCCGTGGTCTGCATGGCCCCGCAGGCGGCGAAGCGTGGCGCCGATGACCAGGGCGACGAGGACGACGCCGATGACGTTGCTGCTGGAAAACGGTGCCATGATGGTGCGGGGAATATAGGACGCGAGGTCCTCGAGCGGGCTTTGCGTTCCGCCGGGCGCCGGCGCGAGGTCAGCCGCCGATGGCGCGGAGCCCGGCACGAGCTGCAGCAATTCGTCGACGTGGCCGTACCATTGGAGGCCCGGCTTCCAGCTGTTCATGATTACGAGGCCGATCGTCATGGCGACGGACACGTTGACGAGGCAGATGATGAGCAGCTTGGTCCCCTGGCGCAGCGGGAGGCTGGTGCGGATGAGCGCATCGAGGATCGCGAAGAAGATGAGCGGGACGGCGAGTGTCTTGAGGAGGGTGACGACGAGCATGCCGAGCCGGCCCAGATCCTCGTTGCGGAGGCCACCCAGATAGGGCTCCTGACCAAAGGCCACTCCGAACAGGGCCCCGCCCGTCACGGCGATGAGCACTTGGATATAGAGCGGCAGCGGGATCCAGCGTGTTGTCGGCTTCATGTTGGTCTCTTGTGGGAGGCGGAAGAATACCCGTTTCTCCGGATGAAATCACGTCCTCGAAAGGGGGAGCATATGACGTATGGCACGGGCGGGACAGCGTGAGGCGTGAGGCGAACGGATAAGATGTGCGGAGTGCTGAGAGGCAGATGGAGAGGCGGGCGGGAAAAGCGAGACGAGCGCGACGGGCGGGAAGGCGTGAGGCGGGAAGATTACTCGGCCTGCAGGTCGTGAAGTTGGTCGATGAGGCGTTGAAGCTTCGTGACGGCATGGTGGCGCTGGTCGGCGGTGAGGCGCTGATCGATGGCGAGGGCCATCGTTTTGACGGCGGCGCGCATCTGGCGGACGGCGTCTTGATAGGCCTGGGGGGCGTGCCGGTCCGGATAGACGAGGATGGTACGCAGTTCACCGGCGACGCGCTCGGGGGTGCGGGGCTGATGGAGGATGGCCAGGAGTTCCTGCTGGCGCTGTTGTCGATAGGCGACCCAGACCTGCTGCGTATCGGGAAGCGCGAGACTCCATTCACGGATCTGAGCCTCTTGGTCTTTGGACAGGGATCCCAGCCAGTCTTCGAGCCAGTCAATGGTGTCTTGAGCCCGCTGCTTGAGCCGATCAGGCGCGGGGGCCTGCACGAGGCGGGCGGCTTTCTCGTTATCCTTCTGCAACGCTTCTTCGAATGTCCGCACCTGTCGGGAATCGATGGAGGCGAGAAAGACGCTGCCGTCGGCGACGAGCCGGTCGAACAGGTCGGCACGCAGTCGATCGTAGCTGTCATAGACCCAGTCGACATCCTGGCTCGTGAGCCCCCGTTCGACTCGCTGCCGGATCTGCAGGAGGAAGTTTTCATACTGTGGAATGGCTTCTTGGCGGTGCCGGGCGAGCAGCGGCGTGAGCCGCTGGGCCAGATCGCGCCGCTGTGCTGAGGTGAGATCGAAGTAGTGATCGACTTCCCAAAGGATGAGCCAGTCGGCATAGCGATAGGCAAGGGTGAGTGAGCAGCCGGCGAGGAGGAGCAGCAGCCCGGCTGTGCACCACGCCCGGCAGCGGTGCCGCCCTGCCCTCTTCGTCTCCTCTGTCGCGTGCTGAGTCATAACGCGTGCGCTCATGTTCTCAAGAGTCCGGCGGCGATTCAAGGGGAAGGGGCATGGGGGGAAGACGTGAGGCGGAAGGGGTGAGGCGCGACGGGCGAGAGGACGTGAGGCGGGAGGGGTGAGGGGCAAGGAGTAAAGGGATACAGTGCTGCGGGCGGTTTGTTTGGTTTGTCTGGTTTGTGTGGTTGTTGTGATTTATGCGGTTTACCGAACGAAACGAAACAAACCAGATCAACGAAACAGACCAAATCGACCAAGCAAACCAAAGAAACCAAACAAGCTAAGCAGACCAAAAAACCACAATGTTCTGACGCGTCGTATTCCCTTTTCTTAATCCGCTACCTATACTTCTCCCGGCACCGCCTTCGATGAGAGAACGTCATGCCATGACTGCCAGACGGTTGGCCGCTGCCATCACGGCCCTGATTCTCTTCTTACCGGCTCCGCTTCGCGCCTCAGAGCTGGTACGGGCTCATCCCGACCTGGCCGCGAAGCTCCCCGGGATTAAAACCGTCGTGCTGCTGCCACCCCGCATCTCGATGTACGAAATCGGCGCAGGTGGCACGGTTGAAGCCATGGAGGATTGGGGAACGGCGGCGCAAGCGAACGTCAGCCGCGCCTTCATAACAAGCCCGCTCTCAGTGGCGACGTTTCGAATGACCGAATTTGACGAACAGACGCTCTCCCCGACCGTCCGCGAGACCTACGACGAAACGCGCCTGCTGTACGAGGTTGTGGGCGACAGCATCAAGCTCCACACCTCCTTCGATTCCGGTCCGTCGCTTTTTCCTGAAAAGATCCTCACGTTCGTCTATTCCCTTGGATCGGAGGTTCAACAGCTTGCGCCGGAGGCCGATGCCTTTCTCCTCATTGAAGGCTTCGACCAACGATCGTCGGTCGGCCGTAAGGTCCTGCAAGCCGGCACCACGTTGATCGCCGCGGTGCTGGGAGTCATCGCGATCCCACGAGGGGGAAACGACTTGATGACCGTCGCGCTCGTGGAGGCCAAGACCGGCACGATTCTGTGGTTTTATCGAACTACAGCCGGTTACGACTTGCGGGACACTTCGAGCGCAGCCCAGTTTGCGGAAGACGTGCTGAAGGCGTTGCCGGGGCACGAGCAACAGGCGGGAGTCCGATGACGGGGACGGCACGAACAGCTCTCTGGATCTGGCTCTGGTTCATCCCGTTTTCGTTCACGGGATGCGCTTCCCTGAATCCTTTCGGCACGCCGGGCGGAGACTCGCTCGAAGAGGACGAGCAACGCCTCTGGAAAACGGTGGCCGAAGAGGAGAAGCGGCTTGACCGGAGCGGCACCCTCTATGACAATCCTGCCATCGTTCAGTACGTCAACGAGGTTGCCTACAGACTGATTCCCCCGACCATGCGGTCCGGCCCGCTGACGGTTCACGTCAAAATCGTGAAGAACCCGTTGCTCAATGCGTTTGCCTATCCCAATGGCGTTATCTACATCCATACGGGCATTCTCGCGAGAATCGAGAATGAAGCGCAGCTCGCAATCCTATTGGGACATGAATGGACTCACGCCAGCCATCGACACGCCGTTCAGGCCTTCAGAAGTATGCAACGCCAAAGTGCGGCGCTGGCCGCGTTTCAAGTAATCAGCATGCCGTTTGGCATCTTCGGATCTGCGGCGAGTGCGCTGGGCACTGTCGGCTTTGTGGCAGCCGTGACCGGCTATTCACGAGCCAATGAACGAGAAGCGGATCGCGAAGGGCTGACGCTTGCGGTGGCCGCCGGTTACGCCCCGGCAGAAGCGCCGAGACTCTTCGAGCATCTCAAACGCGATCTGGAGCGTCGCAAGATCGACGAACCGTTTTTTTTCGGCACCCATCCCCGTCTTGTGGAGCGCGTGGACAGTTATCAGGAGATCATTCGGGAACGGTACGCGGCTCAATCCGGAGAGATCGGTGAAGACCGGTACAGACGGACGATGCCGCCGTTGTTCGTGGACAATGCGACAACCGACTTGGCCATCGGGCGGTTCGAGCTGGCCGAGGAATCGCTGAACCGTGTGATCAGGCAACAGGCCGATCATGCTCAAGCCCTGTATCTCCTGGGCGAAGTGGCCCGACAGCGGAACGCCGAGGGCGATCCCCGGCGGAGCGAAGAGCGGTATCGCCAAGCCATCGCCGCCAATGCCGGCTATGCCGACCCGCACAAGGCCCTGGGTATGTTACTCCTCAAACGCGGCGAGACGCGTGCGGCCGAGACCGAGCTACAGGAGTACCTGCGGTTGGCTCCGGACGCTCCGGACCGTGCCTATGTTGAGCAAGAACTGCGAAAGTTATCACGCACGTAAGGTGGGAACATGAGGCGACTTCTGGTAGCAGTGCTCTCGATTTCGATCCTCATAGCCTGTGCCGGACACCAAGGGGACTGGTCGGTGGTCGGCGGACCACAAGTCATCGAGAACCAAGGGATTGAAGTCGAATGGCCACGAGGCTGGATGAAGTTCACTCCTGCCAATTCAAACGAACAGGCCAGTAAAGAGGGATGGCTTCTCACCGTCACGCGTGACGGAGTAAACCTCCAGGCCATGACTCTCAAGAAGCGGTCGCTTGAGCAGGGATTCACCAACACGCAGAAGAAAGCCGCACCGGACATCTCCCCCCTGGACCTCGCGGAACTGGTAGTGGACGATCTGCGAGCGAATCCCTACTATCATGACATTCACGTGATTGAACATAGTCCAACCACGCTCGATGGCGATCCAGGATACAAGGTGGTCATTCGCTATCGGAGCACGGCCGGTCTTCACAGACAAGCCGTGCACTATGGATGCCTTCACACCGGTCTTCTCTACATGCTGAGCTATGACGCGCCTCAACGGCACTACTATGCGCTCGATCTCCCCACCTTCGAAACCGTGAAGAACTCCTTGAAATGGAAAGTACGAGAACTGACCTCCTCATGACGCTTGTATGGATGCGAGGTGTAAGGGGTGAGGCGCGACGAGAGCGAAAAGCGGGAGGCGGGAGGAGTTAGGAGTACGGGGGCATGGCCGGAAGGGGTGAGGCGTGAGGCGAACGGATAAGAAGTGCGGAGTGCTGAAAGGGGCGGGAGGAGTGAGGAGTGAGGAGTTAGAAGTGAGAAGCAAAGAGCCGATGGCTGAGAGCCGATGGCTGAGAGCTGATGGCTGATAGCTAATCACGACTAGCAAAGCGGCGCGACGAGCGTGACTGACTTGAAAGTTCCTCCGAGCAATCGACTGCACAAGTTAGAGCGCGACCGGGCCGGACAATATTCGATTTCCGTCAACGATCAATGGCGGCTGTGCTCTCGGTTTGAAGACGGCGATGCGTACGATGTGGAGAACACGGATTATCATTAATGAGAGGTGCGTGATGAGCATCCCCAACAAGAGAGCGCGTAAGATTCGCCCGACTCATCCGGGCGTGATGCTGCGGGAAGATTTTCTGCCGGAGTATGGCTTGACCGTCTCCGGCTTTGCCAGATCTCTCCGGGTGTCTCGCCAGACGGTGAATGAGTTGCTGCAGGAGCGTCGTGCGGTCAGTCCTGAGATGGCGTTGCGGCTTTCCCGGTTATTTGGAAACAGCCCTGAGTTCTGGCTGAATGCCCAACGCGAGATCGACCTGTGGGAGGCTACGCGGAACATCAAAGGTCAGCTGAATCACATTTCCCCGCTGACTGCAGCATAGCCTACAGTTCCGAGACGCATTGAGATCACGCCTTGCAGGCGGCTGCGATCATCCCTCATCAAGGGGATCGCGTCTTTGAGGACTTCTTTCCGAAGTGGCCGGCGGAGAGCTCGTTCCGACGCCACGTCCACCAGCTGTTTGAGCAAACGCTCCAACTCCAGAATCAACGCGGAATGGTCGAGCAAACTGCGGCCTTCATCCATTTCGACGAGAAACAGCCAGAGTTTCGGTTTAGTTCATCGTGAGCACCACGCGGAACCGGGCCTTGCCGCTCACCATGCGCTCGTAGCCAGCCGCAGCCTGTTCGAGGGGGAAGGTTTCGACCATGGGACGAATCCCCGTGAGGGCGCAAAAGTTGAGCGTGTCTTCCGAGTCTCGAGCGGTGCCAGAGGGCCATCCTTGAATCGATCGGCGATTGATGATGAGCTGAATGGGCGTGACACTGATCGGATCTGCAGACGCCCCTACCACCAGCAATTTACCGTCAACCCCGAGACCGTCAATGAGATCTGACATGGCCTTGCTGTTCGGCGCCGTGGCGAGAATCACCGACGCCCCGCCCATCTTCGTCAGTTCTTCAGCCACATTGACTGTCGCTCCATCGAGGTAGCGCGTGGCGCCCAGCTTCAACGCCAACGCTTCCTTGTCTTTGCCTCGGCCAATGGCCAGCGTGCGATACCCCAACTTGCTCGCGAACTGGATCCCTAAATGACCGAGTCCGCCGAGACCCTGCACCGCCACAAGATCGCCGGCTCTCGCCCCGCTGTGGCGCAGGCTGTTGAACGTCGTAATGCCGGCACAGAGGAGCGGAGCGGCCTCTGCCGGCGATAACACGTCCGGAATAGCGGCCAACGCCTGGCTGTTGGCAATCATGTAGTGCGCGTACCCGCCATCATCACTGAATCCTGTGATCCTGAGGTGTTGGCAGTTGATGAAATCGCCGCGCCGACACGGGACGCACTGGCTGCAGTGCCCGCCATGCCACCCCACTCCCACCCGCTGGCCTTTCTTCCATGCCGTTACGCCTGTTCCGATCTCGTCGATCACGCCGGCGACCTCGTGGCCGGTGACGCGCGGGTATTGAAGCCCGGGCCAATGCCCTTCCTTCACAAACACGTCACTATGGCAGATGCCGCATGCTTGCACCTTGATGCGGACCGTGTTGGGCCCGGGCACGGGGATCTCTCGCTTCACAGCTTCAAATTGCGCCCCCGGAGAACTAATTTGCACAGCGGTCATCTGCGGCATGACAGCCTCCTTCGGTTTCTGCGTTTAAGGCGCGGTCAGGCATGATTCCATGAGTCAGGACAAACGATTTGTTTTTGGACCCGTGCTTCAGGGAAGATTGCTCCGGTAAATTATGAACATTTCTTGAAACATTTGCACGTGGGAATGTGGAGCAGGTGACCGTGGCCAGCCTCTCACTTCTCCTGTTAAGAGATTCAGACTGCCGGATAAGACGCCGGCCAGTCATTGCTCTATACTGCGGCATATTGCTTCTCATGATGGAGAGGAGTACGGTTTTCTCTCTCTCCAAAACCAGAATGGAGGCTTCCATGATACGTTTCCGACTCTTCTCTTTGACCTTGGTACTGCTGCTCTCGTCCACGGCTGTGGCGTCGGCGGAAATTCTTGCTCTCTTGAACTATGAGAGTAAGCCGGGCCAGCCGGTGCGACGAGAAGGGATTGCCATCATGGACATTGATCCCGAGTCCGCGGACTTCGGAAAGATCCTGATGGAGATTCCGCTTCCCTCCGACCTCGTCGCGCACCACATTTTCTTCAACCGTGACAAGAGCAAGGCGTACATCACGGCCTTGGGGAAAAGCCTGTTGCACGTCGTGGATCTCACCCAGTTCCCCTACCGCCTGCGTGCGATTGCCGTCCCGGACTGCCATGTCGGCGAGGATCTCGTCGTGTCGGAAGATAACAAGACCTGGTACCTCACCTGCATGGGATCGAGCAACGTGATCGTGGGCGATGCCGTGAAAGATCAGCCGATCAAAACGGTCAGCGCGAGTGACCCGACTTCGGCCATGATCCTGTATCCGCACGGGATTGCGATTCACAATGGTATCGATCGCTTCCTCGTCACCAGTACCGTGAAGCCGGATATGTCCGAAGCGGGTGAGTCGGTCACGGTGTTGGAAGCCAGTAGCGGGAAAGTGCTCTCGACGCACAAAATCTCGACGAAACCTTCTCCCGCCAAATCCGCTCCCGTCGAAATCATGTTCAGCCCCAATGCGAATCCTCCCGTGGTGCACATCACCAATATGTTGGAAGGGACGCTGTGGGCCGGGGTCTGGGACCCGAAGAGCAAGGCATTTTCGTTCCATCAGATCGATGACTTCGGTCCACGGCAACAAGGGATGCCCTTGGAAATGCTCTACAACGCGAAGGGGGACCGCTTGTACGTCACCACGGCGAAGCCGGGGTTTGTGAACCTGTATGACAACAGCGATCCGCGGCAGCCGAAGTTTCTCAAAACGATTGCCGCCGCTGCCGGCGCCCATCATAGCGTGCTGTCGCCCGATGAACGGTACCTCTTCGTCCAGAATAGCCTGCTCAATTTGGACGGCCTGAGCGATGGGTCCATCACGGTGATCGATTTGAAGAACGACAAAGTCCTGGGGAGCATCGATACGTTGAAATCAGCCGGGTTCAACCCGAACTGCATCATGCTGCTGCCGAATCATTTTCAGAAGGGCGGATTACGGGCGAGCCGCTAAGATTGAAAAAGAAGTGCTGAGGGCGGGAAGACGGGAGGCGTAAGGGGTGAGGGGTAAGACGCGACTAGCGAGAGGGGAGGAAACCTACCCGAGACGACCCAGAGCCTGGGCCGTCTCGGGTAGGTTCTACCTATGCATCACGCGATCACTCGCCACTGTCATGGCTTGACGACGAGATGGCCTCGCCGGTTCTGCTGATAACAGGCT
>DATIGF010000025.1:0-5097 GCA_035454865.1 Nitrospiraceae bacterium
CAGCCGCAAGCAGAACGACGTTCTGGTGTTTGCTCTCGTCAAAACAGAAGTGCCCGAAGGGGCCATTCGCTTCGACCGTCATTCCAACGGTAGCCCGATCGTTCAAGAACACCGACACGCAGCCCTGACTTACTCGCTTTGACGTGATCTCGACGTAACCCGACCGTGCGGGAGAGGAACAGATCGAGTACGACCTAGCGACTTTCTTGCCATCAAAGAGAAAAGAGAACGTAAGAAACTGGCCGGGACGTGCGTTGAGCTTCCGGCCATCGGGAACAATGAAGCGCAGAGTTTTCGCGTCAGGGGTCTGCCGTGTGATGCTCGCCAGCCGCAGGATGAGCGGGCCCCCTTGGGGCGGGTTAGTGGTGCGGATGGCTCCCACCGGATCTTGTATTGCTGGTATGTCCGCTTTCGCGCTGGCGAGAGGGTCTCTTGCAGGCCGCCGGATGATAAGAGTCAGCATGCCTAAACATACGAACGAGATGAAGGCGATGCCCTTGATGTCATCCTGACTGCGGGGCGCGGGTTGATCTGGAGCAGAAAAGGCTTGTCGCGTCACCATGCTCCGGCCCGCGGATGAAGCGGCCGCCACCTGAGCCTTCCGCTGATTGACGGCATCGGGCGTTTGAGTAGCCGACAGGTAAGCGATGATCTGTCGATCTTCGCCGGGTTGGAATGTTCCCGAACTGCCGGCAGCATAGCTGACCATGCGAGTGACCGTGGCCCTCCACTCCTCTGGCGTCTCGGCGGTCTTATAGACGCGATCCAGGCTATGGCAACGCCCGCAGCGCTGGTCCACGAGTGCTCTTGCAACTTCCAGGCTCGCTGCAGCCACTGGCCCTTTCGGAGCCATCTGAGATGCCAGGTATGAAACAATGATCCGGGCATCTTCTTCCGAAATCCCTGAATCAGGCAGGGCCCTCATACGGTTCACGGTTGCTAGCCAACCCCGGGCATCTTTACGAGCTCCCGCGATCCGATCCAGATTGTGACACTTGGAGCAACGCCTCTCCATCGTAGCGGCCGCCATATTGATATCGAGAGCGGCGGGCGGTAGATCAATGGCCTCAAGCGAGACTGTTTGCATCCTGACGTGACGAGCCAGAAATGGACCCGCGGTAATACCGATAAGAACGAACGACAGCACGAATATCACCAGTCCGATCGGCATCAAGAAAGAATAGTAAGTCTTGTAATAACGAGCGACCAGAACCTTCACGAAGAGAAGAGGACTTAGGACCATCGCCAAGGTCAGGTGGATCATGGTGCTGGGCGGAGCGCCTCCGGCGACATCGCCCAACCGTGCAACCATGAAGTATCCCATCACGCAAAACAACGCGATGAAGAGATAGCCGCCAATCCGATGGGCTGCAATTAATCGAGTGCTGGCCTTTGCGTCTCTCACCCGGGCGGACGCCTGTAGGATGAGCCACACATTGATCGCGCCGATCACAACGAACGTAACGCCTAGCCAGAGGCTTGCCGAGCTGTTGAGCATGTTTAACCTGTGTGGATGCGATTTCTGAATTGAGCGTCAGAATGCCGCGGTGTCCTCTGATCGTTCATGAGGGCTGCCTCTGATTTTCCGAATGGCAGTTCTGGCAGGCGCGCTGGAACAAGGCCAGCGTCGGGCCATCGATCTGGGCCCCCGGGAACAGGGGCTTGCCATGAGCCGGCGGCGGTTCGGGATGAAGCGCCAGCCCCGTACCCGTACGGGTCACGGCAAGCAGTGCTACCGCAAGGAGTGAAGCAGCAATGAAGATCCTCGGCATCTATTTGCCCGTCTCTTTCAGAAAGGCGATAATGGCCGCCCGTTCGACGGGGTTATCTAGACGGAATGCCATGTCCGTGTCGGGAATCACGGTTTCGGGATCCGTCAGCCATTTTTCGAGGACCGTTTCGTCCCAGACCACGGCAGATTTCTTGACGGCGTCGGAATAGGGGAAACCGGAGACCGTTCCGGCTTTGCGTCCGACAACTCCGGCGAGGCGCGGTCCGGTCTTCTCGTGGTCGAGCGCGTGACAGCCCGTACAACGCTTTTCAAAGGCTGCCCGTCCGACGATAGTGTCGCCCTTTGCCTCACCGACGGCGGCGAACGCCGCTAGAAGCGCGGCGCCCGATGCCAGGGCGATGATCGGAATGATCTTCGGTTGCATGCTCATGGATTGTTCTTTCACCCGAGGGGAGTGTCGACGACAGCGAGATGATGGTTGCCGGCGGTGACGTTCACGCTGGTGACGCCGAGCACCTGCCGAAGTCTTTCGGCAGGGACCGTCATCGGGCCGGCGGAGGGAGCGCTGCCGGGCGCGGGTTGCGGGAACGCCGTGGACATCGCGGAATGGAAGGTGACGTTGCCCTCGACCTTTTGCATCACCTGGTGAATGTGCCCGTTGAGCACCGTGACAGAGCCGAAGCGCTTCAGGATCGAGAGAGCCTGCGCGCTGTCCTTGGTGCCCCAGCCCCATTCGGGGTAAACGGACCACAGCGGAATGTGCGCGAAGACGATAATCGGCGTGCTGGCGGTGATGTGGGCGACGTCCTTGCCGAGCCATTCCAATTGCTCCGCGCCGATCGCTCCGAGTCCTTCCAATTGGACGCAGTTGTTGAGACCGATGAAATGTACGCCCTTATGGTCAAAGCTTTGCCAGGTCTTGCCGGCGGTCGATTTGCCGAAGCGCTCGAGAAACAGTTTGCCGTCGTCGCCGGTGACGTCGTGTTCGCCGGGGACATAGAACACTTCTTTTTGACGAAGGCCCTTGAGGATCTGGTCCAGCGTGTCAAATTCGGTGGCCTTGGCAAGGTGAGTGAGGTCGCCCGTGTGGAGAATCAAGTCCGGCTGCTGGATGGCGGCGTTGATTTGGTCGACGGCCACTTGCAGGGTACCGTTAACGTCAGTATTCGCCGGCTTTTTGAAGCCGATGTGGCTGTCGCTGATCTGAACGAAAGTGAAGTCGGCAGCTTTGGTCTTGCCCTTCTGAGCGCCGAGGAGTTGCGAGCTGGGTACGCCGCTGGTGAAAGACCATACTACGGCAGCGCCGGCCCACTGCATGCACTTCAGAAAGCCGCGGCGGTCCACTTCTTGATCGAGTTTGAGACTCATTCTCGTATCCTTTCCAGTTTTGGTTGTACGAATCGACGTTTGGCCACGTTGCAGGCCATTGATCGAAGTCGTTTTCAAGTACGAGTTTGGGGCAAGGCGCCCGGAAGGTCGATGGAAGCGGAGTGAAGCGTAGATAGCGTGTGGGTGACATGGTAACCAATTGATTCATGAACGTTTGGCGACAGGAGTGGCATGCGCCCCACCCTCTGGCAAGCCCTGCTGAAGCGGGTAGGCCAGAGCGGCTGCTCACAGTTCGTGAGAGGCGACTGTGGAGCGACAGTTCGGGTCCAGGTTAGACTGTTGTAAGGTCGTTAATTACAGTGGCACCAGTGGTACCATCCCCGCGTCTGATCCGATTCGGGGTCTTCGAGCTTCATCTGCATTCGGGCGAGCTCCGGAAGCAGGGCCGAAAGATCCGGCTTGAAGGGCAACCGGTTCAGGTCCTGATCTGTCTCCTCCAGAACCCCGGTGAGTTGGTTACGCGCGAAGAGCTTCACCGGAAGCTTTGGCCCGCCGACACATTCGTCGACTTTGAGCATGGTCTCAACGCGGCCGTCAAGAGGCTCCGTCAGGCCCTCAACGACTCGGCGGGTAACCCTCGATTTGTCGAGACTCTGCCGCGGCGCGGCTACCGGTTCATCGCTCCGACGCAGGCCGTCGCCGTGATCGGAGATGAGTCAGCGGTCCAGGTGGCTGCTGCGGTTACAGAAGTGCCTCCAACCCCAGACTTGCCCGAAGCAAAAGATCAGGATCAAGTTCACCTTTCTGAGAAGACCGTTCCACTTGTGCGCCAGCGCTGGCCGCGTGCCTGGAAGTGGTCCGCCTTCGTCCTAGTCGCGATTCTCACAATCTTGACTGGCTGGATACTTCGCCCAGGGAGTCACCCACCACCCGCTATTCGGTCTCTGGCAGTGCTTCCACTGGAAAACCTGTCCGGCGATGCATCGCAGGATTATTTCTCTGATGGAATGACCGACGAGTTGATCACCGAACTGGGGCAGATCAGCGAATTGCGGGTGATCTCGCGTACATCGATAATGACCTACAAAGGTGCGCACAAGTCCTTACCGCAAATTGCGCGGGATCTGAATGTAGACGCTGTAGTGGAAGGCGCCGTGCTCCGTTCCGGTAACCGGGTTCGAATCACGGCGCAGTTGATCCTGGCGGCTGCCGACAAGCACTTGTGGGCCAGGAGCTACGACGGCGAAATGGGTGATACGTTAGCGCTCCAAAAGCAGGTCGCCCGCTCCATTGCGGCGGAGATCCGGATCGAGTTGACCCCACACGAACAGGCGGTGTTGAAAAACGGGACGCGTGTGAGCCCGGAAGCCTACGATGCCTACCTCAAGGGGCGATACTTTTGGAATAAACGAACCGCAGATGGTTTGCGAAAGGCCATCGATTATTTCGACCAGGTCATCGCAATCAATCCGAACTATGCCGAGGCATACGTAGGGCTAGCCGACTCTTATGCTTTGGCGGGAGATTGGGAGTATGGGGTTCTAGCTCCCAAGGAAGCGTACCCCAGAGCCAAGGCGGCGGCGGCCAAAGCCCTGGAGCTGGACAACACTCTCGGCGAAGCTCACATCTCCCTTGCATTTTGCTTAGATGGCTTTGACTGGGATTGGGAGTCTGCCGGGAGGGAATTCAGGCGCGGAATCGAGCTTAACCCTGGCTATGCGACGGGTCACCAATGGTATGCCTGGCATTTGACCGCATTGGGGCGAAACGACGAGGCCATCGCAGAAATGAAGAAGGCGGAGGACTTAGATCCGCTTTCCCTCATCATTAGCGCCGAGTTGGCCGAAGAATTTCTCGTTGCGCATCGTTATGACGAAGCGATAAAACAAAGTCGAAAAACGATGGTATTGGACCCTTTCTTTGCCGTTGCGCACTTCGAACTAGGGCAGGCGTTGGTTCAAAAGCACACGTACAATGACGCCATCGCGGAACTTCAAAAAGCGATCGACCTGTCTGGCGGCAGTACGACGTTCAGG
>DATIGF010000026.1:0-18773 GCA_035454865.1 Nitrospiraceae bacterium
TAGAGATCATGACCCCGGAAGGCGCCAAACGGTTTCCTAAACCGCTATTCCTACCCTATTCCTCCCTCAACCCCTCGACCACCGGTTGCCTTGCCGCCCAGCGGGCGGGAAAGTACCCCGCTACCAATGTTGCAGCTGCCGCGAGACCAACGGCTTGGGCGAGGGCGCCGATCGGCACGATCAACTGGATCGTCCAACCAAAAGACTGTTTGTTGATCACTTTGACGAGCAGCAGCGAGAGGAGCCCACCGCCGATGAGTCCCAAGGCGATACCCACCAGCCCGAGATAAGCCGCTTCCCACAACACCAGTTGTCTGATCTGAGCAGCGCTCCCGCCGATGGCTCGCAGCGTGGCGAATTCCCTGCGCCGTTCCAACACCGATGTGACCAACGTATTCACGATGCCGAGCATGGCGATGATGACGGCGATGGCTTCGAGCACATAGGTGAGCAGGAACGTCCGGTCAAAGATTTCCAGGATCTCTTTCCGGAGTTCGGCGTTGCTGATCAAGAGCGGCGACAGCCCGCCGCCATGCGCCTCATCCAGCTTCGCCGAGATCTTTCGTCTCACCTGATCGATGTCCGCTCCGGCTGCCAGATAAACAGGAAAGACCGTGACCAGTTCGTCATGCCAGAGAGATCGATACAACGACCGATCCATGACAAGCTTCCCCCCATCGGTCGCATAGTCGTAGAACACCGCGACGACGGGAAACCGTTTGGCGCCTTCCGGGGTCATGATCTCTATCGACTCTCCCTCCTGAACCACCAGCCGGTTGGCCAAGACTTCCGAGACAAGGATGCCTCCGGTCTCTGCCGCGCGGTTGAGCTGCTCGGACGAGTCGCCCTGACGCACGAGATACCGGCTCCGTTGGGCGTGCAGGCGCAGATCGCGCGACACAATCGCAGCTCGCTGGCCGTTCACATCGATGCGCACATCACGATAGGTATCGACCGCCGCCACTTCCGGAATTGATGAAAGCGTCGTCACCCAGGACGGCGGGAGACTCCGTCCAATACTCCCCGCCTCAGCCCCGTGCAGCCAGGTTGACGGCGCCACCACCATATCTGCAATAACCGTATCATTGATCCACAATTCCACCGTGTGCCGGAAACTCCGGACCATGACCAGTACGCCGATCATAATGGCGAGGCCCACCATCAAGGCGGATATCGTCACTCCATTGCGGCCCGGATTGCGCGATGCATGATCAACCGCGATTTCCCTCATCACGCCCTGCACGCCGGGTATAGGAGACTCTCGCTGATTGTTCTTTCTCCATCCTGTGACGCTGATCGGGGCAAGGCAGGACAGGCCCGCCAGGAGGCAGAACGTGGCGACATAGCCGAACACCGGGACACCGCCCATTGGCCCGGCCAGGCTCAAGAGCCCTGCAAGAACGAGCAGCCCCAGCCCGATCGCTCCCAACGTCCCCACCCGCAGTTGCCGGCTGGCTTCGTAGTCGCCTGGAGCGAGCGCCCGCACCGTCGCGGTGCGGCTCGCATCCAGACTGGGACCGATCGCTCCGATCATAGAGACGCAACAGCCGATCAGAATCCCTTCGAACGGGATCTCCCAGAACTGGCTGGTTCCGAAGAGCCCGCCCTCTCCCGCTCCCACCGGGACATACAAGTCCGAAATCGTCCGGCTGACGAGCGCGATCAGATTCCGGGCGAGCAACATGCCTGCTACGCTCCCGACAAGCCCACCCAGCAATCCAAAGAGGCCCGCTTCGGCCAGAAAGAGGACAGCGACGCGCGTCTGCGACATTCCAATGGCACGATAGATGCCGATTTCACGCCGTCGCTGCGCGACGGCGAAGGCCATCGTGTTGTAGATCAGGAACATGCCGACCAGAAGCCCCACCCAGCTGAGCACCGTCAGGTTGAGACGAAACGCTCGCACCATTTGTTCCACCTGTCTGCTCCGGCTCGTGGGCCTTTCGACTGTGATGTGAGGCGGGAGGACAGCGCGCACCGCCTGCGCCACGTCTTCGACGGACTTCTCTTCATTGGTCACGAGATCGATCCGGTCGAGCCGCCCGACCATTGCGAACGTAATCTGTGCACCAGCGATATCCATCACCGCAAGTCGCTCCCACGATGAGGCGCGATCCTTCGCGTCCCGGAGAATTCCCGTCACACGGCAGTTCACCCGCCTTGTCCCTATCTGCAGATCGACCTTGTCGCCTACGGACAGGTTCCAGTCGGCTGCCAGCTTCCGCCCCAGAAGCACAGTTTCCGGATCAAGCACGGTTTCCAGTCGGCTTTCTGTCGGCCGCTCGCTGAGACGAAAACCTCGTGAATTCACTTCCGCGAGAAGATCCAATCCGAGCACTTGCACAACCTGACCGGGACGGCTGTCGCTCATTCTGACCGCCGTCTGAAGAATTACCGGAGACGCCGTGGTGACACCGGATACCTGTCGGACGGTTGTAATGAGCTGCTCGTCGAGCCCGAGCTCGCCTCCTGAAACCTCAAGCGTCGTCGGACCTGCCACCGTCAGCACCGCCTGTTCGAACGAACGCAGCACGTCGATGTTAGCCGTCCGCACGGCGACGGAGGCCGACACGCCGAGCGCGACCCCTATAACCGTCAACAGCGTGCGCAGGGGCCGCTGTGTCATATGTGCGGCGAGAATCAGCAGAAACGGTTTAATGAAGGACAACATCAGCGGTCAGGCAAACATGAGGAGAAGCATTGTTTGTTCATCCAGGCACATGATGCCAGACCAGGCAGGCAGGTGGCCTGATGAGCCTGTGCACATATTGGTAGTTTCGTTTACACACTTTCCGTCCTTTGTTAGACTGACTTTCGAACTTCGAAGAGGAGCACAGGATGGCGAGAAGCAGAGGCAATACTGCACTTCAGCTAGACCGGACCGACCGCAACCATAAGCCGGCACTGCACATCACTCCCCGCCAGCGCGAGATCTTGAAGATGGTGGCAATGGGTCATACCAACCGGGAGATTGCCGCGGCGCTGGATATCAGCGTCCGCACGGTCGAGGTTCACCGGTTCAACCTCATGCGCCGGCTCAATGTCCGCAACGTCGCTCAACTTCTGCGTCAGGCGTTACAGCAGGGACTGCTGCCCCGGAACTTCGGCGTGAAGTAACCTCACAACTCTTTCACTTTCCCCCGACAGTCCGCGACGGAGTTGTAGCCCTTTTTCGTCAGGATTGCGGCCAGCTCGTTCTCCAATCGGCCGAATACGTCCAGTCCTTCCTCCACCAGCACCGTGCCGATCTGAACCGCCGAAGCGCCGCACAAGAAATGCTCGAACGCATCGACCCCCTCGACGACTCCACCGGTGCCGATGATCGGGATCTTCCCCTGAAACATCTTGTAGAAGGCGCGGACATTCGCCAGCGCGACCGGCTTGATGATGGTGCCGCCCAGTCCGCCGAATCCGCCTTTGGGCTTGATGACGACTGCTTCACGCTCCGGATCGACGACGAGCCCGTTGCCCACCGAATTAATCATGTTGAGGAAATCGACTTCGCAGCGCCCGATTACTTTCCCCATCACCTCATGGTGCGCCGGATCGAAGTAGGGCGGCAGTTTCACTCCCATCGGGACCGTGATGACTTTGCGCACCCGCTTGAGTAACCGCTCGGACGCCTCCGGATCGTAGCCGATCTGGGGCTTGCCGGGAATGTTCGGACAGGACAGATTCACTTCGACGAGGTCCGGTCCGGCGGCATTGACCGCGGTCGCAATTGCCGGAAAATCGTCTTCGCAGAGCCCGGCCACGCTCGCGATCACCGGCTTCCCGAATATCTTCAACTCGGGAATCAATTCGGCATAGGCCTTATACCCCAGATTGGGGAGTCCCATGGAGTTGATGGATCCCCCGGGGAAGCCATAGTAGCGCGGCTCAGGATTCCCTTGGCGCGCCTCAAGGGTCATCGACTTGGTGACGATCGCCCCGGCGCGCGACTTCCCGAGCGCGACAAGTTCGTCACGCGTCACACAGAGCGCCCCGGCCGCGTTCATAAAGCAGCTGGGAAACTTCACACCGGCGATGGTCGTCGACAGATCCGTCACGAGGTCACCAGTTCGGACAACCGTTCTGTACGGGTGACAAGCCGGCCATCCTGCATCGTCCATGTGTAGTCCGCTGTCTGCGCCGCCCGCGCACTGTGCGTGACCAACAAGACGGTCTGCTCTCCCGCCTTCGCCAGAGTCCTGATGAGTGTCATGATCTCCGCTCCCTGATGTGAATCGAGATTCCCCGTCGGCTCATCCGCCAACAAGAGACGCGGTTGATGCGCCAGCGCCCTTGCAATTGCCACACGCTGCTGTTCGCCGCCGGACAATTCGCCTGGCCGATGGTGTCGCCGCCGGCTCATTTCGACCAGCTCTAAAACCTCATCCACGCGTTCGTTCACTGCTCGTCCGCCGTCCCCGCGCAGCATCAATGGCAGCGCGATATTCTCTTCTGCCGTGAGGCCGGGAACCAGATGGAACGCCTGGAAGACAATGCCGATTGTTTCCCGCCTGATCGTCGTCCATTCATCGCTGGTCAAGTTTCTGGTGGATCGACCATCCAGCAGAATGTCTCCCGCTGTGGGTACATCCAAACCCGCGATGAGATTTAAAAGTGTGCTCTTGCCGCAGCCGCTGGGCCCGACAAACGCGCAATACTCTCCCCGCCGTATGTCCAGGTTCACCTCGTGCAACGCGACCACCGTGGCCGCGCCGCGCGAGTAAGTTTTTGAAAGATCTTTCAGCGTGACCATGGCGGGAACTCACAGGCCTCTGGAACGAAGTGATGGTTTCAAACGAACCCTCGTCATTCAGCTCACCCTCGTATAACACAACCATTTACGAGCCGACAACCTTGACAGAGCACCGTTATTCACCATAATGAGACCACCAATCGCGTTCCCTTTTACAGGACTTGTCCTTGCCGACCACACCTTCTCAGTTTCTGCCGGCATTCTTGCGACAGGCGATGCGGTTTCTGCTGCCGGTTGATTGTGCAACCTGTGGCAGCGCGCTGGCCGATGATCCAATTCCCCTCTTTTGCACCAACTGCTGGGGGGCCATTTCACCCTTGCCCCATTCTCGCTGTGCCCGCTGCGACCGGCCCTTTGCCTCACCAGTCGCAACGGCGTACAGCCCTGGCCATGTCTGTCAGTCCTGTGCGGAACGCCCGCCCTCTTACACCAGGGCCTGGACCCTGTATCCCTATCTTTCTCCGCTCCGGGATGCCATCTGCCTGCTCAAATATAGGGGGAAGGTTGCGCTGGCTTCGCCGCTCGCCCGTCTCATGACCGACCGACTTCCACCACTCGATGCTTTGGACCTCATCATACCCGTGCCCCTGCATCCCCAGCGGCTGCGTGAGCGCGAGTTTAATCAATCGCTGCTCCTGGCCGATCGTATCGCCCGTTATCTCAACGCCCCCGTGTTCTTAGACAATTTGAGCCGGATCATTCCGTCGCCGGCGCAGACAACGCTCTCCAGGAAAGACCGCTTGAAGAATCTCCGCGGTGCCTTTGCCGTGCGCCATGCTGACTCGATCGCAGGCAAACGAATCCTCTTGATTGACGACGTGTTCACCACGGGCGCCACGGTGAACGAATGTGCGAAAACCCTGCGCAAAGCCGGATCGGGCGACGTGTTCGTCCTGACCCTGGCGCGAACGATGGACACGAGCACGGTCCCAGACCGAATCCTTGCCCGACAAACTCATCCCGTCCTCGGACTGCTCGGAGGTTAATAGATGCCGATTTATGAATACTTGTGCCAGGACTGCAGAAAGCGCAGCTCCATCCTGGTCTTGAATCTTCGCAATCCTCCACCGGTCAGCTGTTGCCTTTGCGGCAGTTCGAAGCTCGACCGTCTGCTATCACGGTTTGCCGCTCCGAAGTCGGAAGAAGCCCGGCTCGAATCGCTGGCAGACCCCGGCAACTTTGGCGGACTGGATGAAAATGATCCGCAAAGCTACGCCCGAATGATGAAGAAAATGGGTGAAGAGATGGGCGAAGACGTCGGCGATGATATGGAGGCCATGATGGACCAGGCCGGTGATGAGGGGGACATAACCGACGATACTGACTTAGAATGACATACATTGTCATATATTTTCACTTGACATTCCCCTAACGATCCCTAGAATACGCTCATTGCTGGGAGTCGTATGATTCTGCACAACAATAACGACAACAGGTGGCGTGATGGGGACAGCCCCGAAGAGCGAGTTGATGACGGCGACGGAAACCTGCCGCTACCTGAAGATCACCCCGCGCACGCTTTATCGCTATTTACGGAATCGGCAGATTCCCGCCTTCAAGCTTGGAAAAGAATGGCGATTCGTACGTTCGGATCTGGAACAATGGATCCGCGACCGGACCAGGACCGCCGTACACTCCTAAACTAGGATTCTCTTGATGTTTGCCGGCGAATACCTCTGCAAAGTGGATGAAAAGGGACGATTCATTGTTCCCTCTCCTATTCGCGAGCAGATTGAAGCGGACGGCCAGGCCGTCGTGTTCCTGAAGGGACCGGAACAGTCTCTCCTGATCTACTCCACCAGGGAATGGGAAAAGGTCCTGGAGCGGACCAAGTCTTCACTGGACGAAGATCAGAGCCGCCTCTTCATGCATTTTGTGGTCTCGGAAGCCGGCACGTCGGATATCGACAAGACCGGGCGGATTTTGATTCCCGGCCGGCTGCGAAAGCTGGTGCCGGTCGATGAAGATCAGGAGGTCGTTCTGGTCGGACTCTACCACCGTATGGAAATCTGGAACCCCAGCGAATGGCGCCGGTACATCTCCCGTACGGAAGATCGTTACGAACAGAACATGGCGAAGATCCTGAACCTCTTATAGTTCGGCTCCATGCCATCCGGCCGACGTCGCACAAACTCCCGCTCATCCAAACTGCCCGTTCGCGTCACCTCATACCGCCCTCCAGACACCCGGAGCATCGCGTCAACTCCGGCAAACACATGGCCCGTTGATCGCGCCGCGATATTAGCGCAGCTCAAGACATCCAGTCGAAGCGCCACACTTGAAGGCCCACCTTCTGCATCGACCGTGACCGCTGAACAGCTCTCGATTACGTTGCCGGTTCCTCCCAGCATCAACCATCAATATGCCACGGTGAACGGTCGCCGGATCTTGTCCTCCGCCGGGCGTGCCTATAAGACGCAAGTGGGGCAACAGCTCTGGGTCGTGCTTGCCCAATCCCCCGCCCGCGCCTCGCTGGTGGATCGACTTCAGTCAGGGCCACTCGCCCTCTCCATCCGGTTCTTCTTCACCTCCGCCCTGCGACGCGACGTGGACGGGGGACTCAAGATCGCCCAGGATGCGCTCTGCGAAGGTCTCGGGCTGAACGACAATCGCATCATCGAAACCCACCTGTACAAGGATATCGACAGGACACAACCCCGAATCGAAGTCTCCCTTTCCCTGGCTCAACCTATTCGTATCAGATCATCGCGACATCGCTGAGTCTCGTCGCCAGGAGGGCGCGTGGAACCACGACCCGGCCTGGATTTCCGGCCCATTTCCTCCACGCGGGACGGTTTCAGAGCAGCGGCTCCGAAGCCGACGGGCTCACTGATCGCAATATGCAGGGTGAGGAAGCGACCTTGGGGCGACGCTACTCGTATCGCAAGGCCTCGATAGGATTCAGCCTGGACGCTTTATTGGCGGGATAGAGCCCAAAGAAAAGGCCGACCGCCACGGAAAACACGAATGCCGCCGCGACCGTATTCCCGGAAATAATGGTCGGCCAGCCGGCGACCACGGTCGTCAGCCGGGCGCCGAGCACCCCGAAGAAAATGCCGATACAGCCGCCGACCAGACTGAGCGTCATGGCTTCGATCAGGAACTGCATCAGAATATGCCGCCGTTTGGCGCCGACTGCCATCCGCACACCGATTTCTCTCGTCCGCTCCGTCACGGACACCAAGAGAATGTTCATGATGCCGATGCCGCCGACGAGGAGCGAGACAGACGCAATGGCAAACAACATCACCGTCAGCGTTTCGCTCGTGCCTTCCTGAACCTTTCCAATATCGACCTGGGTGCGGATCGTAAAATCATCCTCTTGATGAGGCTGCAACCGATGCCGCAGCCGGAGTGTCTCGCGGATCTGATCGACCGCCGGCGCTAAGTCCTCCAGCCGTTCCGTCGAAGCGAACAACGCCCCCACGGACCCCAGGAATTGTGTGCCGAAGACTTTTCGCTCCGCCGTGCTGAATGGAATGAAAATAATGTCATCTTGATCGGATCCCTGGGCCGATTGTCCCTTCGGAGCCAGAACGCCGATCACGCGGAACGGAACATTCTTGATGCGAATCACGGCCCCGACCGGCTCCTCCCCGGCGTCAAAGAGGTTCTCTACGACAGTCTGCCCGAGCAACGCGACACGAGCGGCGGTGTCGACATCCTGTTGCGTGAAGGGCCCGCCGCTGGCAAACGACCAGTCTCTGATCGTCAGATAGCTCGGGGAGATGCCGTTGACCGGCCCGTTCCAGTTCCGGTTTCCATTGATGATTTGCATGACATCCCGCTTGGCCCAGCCCGTGTCGCGCAGCAGCGGGACGCGTTTTTTCAGGTCCATGCCATCCGCCATCGTCAGCGTCACCGCGCCCCCCTGTCCTCCGCGCACCCCCCCGGCCGTCGTGGAGCCGGGCAGAACGATGATGACGTTGGTCCCCATACTGGCGACGCGTTGAGCCACCGCGGCCTTCGCTCCTTCACCGATGCTTACCATCGCGATCACTGCACCGACCCCGATTACAATGCCGAGCATGGTCAGCCCGGCTCTGAGCCGGTTGCGGCCGAGAATCCGAATCGCCGTTAATACCGTAAGCAGAATAAAGGCCGGCATCAGGCTCCCGTGGGCGACAGAGAGACACCCGGTTTTGTGTTGCGATCGGTCAGGACACGGCCATCCTTGATCACCACTTCGCGCTCGGCATAGGCCGCGATATCCGGTTCATGCGTGACGAGGATAATCGTAATCCCCTGTTCTTTGTTCAATTCGTCAAGTATCGCCATGATTTCTCGACTCGATCCGGTATCCAAGTTACCCGTGGGTTCGTCGGCCAGGAGCAGGGAGGGCGATGTCACCAACGCCCGGGCAATGGCCACCCGTTGCTGTTGTCCTCCCGAGAGTTGCGTGGGGTAGTGATGCTCCCGTCCTTGAAGCCCGACGCGGCCCAAGGCGGTCGTGGCCATGGCACGTTGTTCCCGCAATGGCAGTCCGCGATAGAAAAGCGGCAATTGTGCATTTTCCAGAGCACTGGTCCGGGGAATCAGGTTGAAGCTCTGGAACACAAACCCGATCTGCTGGTTTCTAATCTCGGCCAACTGGTCGGCCCGCAGTGCCGCCACATCAACTCCGTTCAGCCAATAGCGTCCTCTGGTCGGTTGATCCAGACAACCCAGGATATTCATGAGGGTCGATTTACCTGAACCCGACGCCCCCATGATTGCGACGAACTCGCCCTGTTCGATTGACAGATCGAGCCCGCGAAGCGCCTGCACTTCGACATCACCGAGGCGATAGATCTTCCAGAGGTCTTCACAGCGTATGAGAGGAGCCATCAGATCTGGACCTGCATCGAGACCCCGCTACGGTGTGACAGAAAAACGGGCAGGAAAAGGAGGCCGTGATCGCTGCCACTGCTGCCGCCTGAACCTGCCCGATCAAAATCTCTACAGCCCGCGGTCGCGAGACGAACGCCGTTGTCCGCTTCCGAACCCCGGGGGCAGGTCACCTGTCCGTCGCTCGCCCCGCTGGGTTTCAATCCCCACGACAACCATGTCGCCCTCGGCCACGGGGCCGTCCACCACTTCGGTCGAGACCCCGTCAGAGATTCCCGTCTGGATCACCATCGGCTCCAGATCGCCGGACACCCCCAGCTTCCAGATCTTTCTCGCCTGCCCACCGGAATCCCCGGAGCCAGCCACCGCATTGCCTCCGCCCGTACGTCCCTCGGCCCTGATCGCCCTTCCATCGCCGCCGGAGCTCTCCGCCCGATCCCCCTGTGGGGGGCTGAACCGCAAGGCGGCATTTGGCACTTTCAAGACTTGCTCCTTCTGCGCCACGACGATGGAGACATTGGCCGTCATGCCCGGCTTGAGCCGGAGATCCCGATTGTCCACTGCGACGACCACGTTGTAGGTCACCACATTTTGCACATTCATCGGCGCCAACCGGACCTGTCGAATCGTCCCCGAGAATCGCACGCCCGGGTAAGCATCCACCGTAAAGGTGGCCTCCTTTCCCTCGGTCATGCCGCCGATGTCTGACTCGCTCACATTGGTATCAACCTGCATTTTCGTCAGATCGAGGGCGATCAGAAACAGGTTCGGCGTGGCAAAACTGGCCGCCACCGTCTGCCCGACTTCCACATTGCGCGCCACGACAATGCCGTCGACGGGCGAGCGGATTACCGTGTACTTCAACTCCAACTCGGCTGAATTCAACGCCGCTTCGGCCTGCTTGACCTGCGCCTCAGCCACTCTCACCAGCGCTTCCGCGCTCTGGTAATTCGTAAGCGCAACATCCACATCATTCTGTGAGACAAACTGCTGGGCCACCAGGGATTGAACACGGTCGAGCTCCCTCTTGCGCTGAGCCAGATCCGTCTTGGCCCGGGCCACGTTCGACCGCGCCATTTCAAGGTTGCTGGCAGCCTGCTCGCGACGGGCCTTGAAGGGTTCGGGATCAATCACCGCCACTGTGTCTCCGGCCTTCACCCGCGAGTTGAAATCCGCGTGAAGACTCTTAATCATCCCGGAGACTTGAGTCCCCACCTGCACCGAGACGACGGGATTAATCGTGCCGGTTGCGCTCACGATCGAAACCACTGCACCGCGGTCCACGCCGGCCGTACGGTAGCGGATCGGCGCTTTGCGTTCCCCATTGAAGAATACATAGCCACCGATGGCCAACCCGATTACGACCACTCCGAGGATCAATCCAAGACGTCGCATGCGCCTATCCTACTCGATGCTCAAGCTGGATGCTCAAGAATGAGATGCATTCTATCAGGAAGCACCAGGCGAATCATCTGTACGAGCGTTCACGCCAAACGCATGAAAATGCAAAGGGCCGTTCTCCCGAGGGAAAACGGCCCTTTAGAACCAGGAGTAAGTGGGTCGGACCAGTCTATGGGCTGACCGTAATGCGATCCTTAATCATGTCGAATGTTTCTTTCGGCACGACATTCTTGGCCACCAGTTCTCCCTTCACACGGTAGGGCCGATTGCTCACAATTCGATCGGCTTCCTCCTTCTTCAATCCCAGGAAGAGGACCAGATCGCTCGCCGAGACCTTGTTGATGTTCATCGCCGCCGAAGCAGCAGCCGCAGCCGACGGTGCGGGAACTGACGGCGAATGGGTCGGCGACAGCGTTGCCGAGGGCGGCGTCGCGCCCGTTGCGGCATGTGATCGATCTTTCAGCTCCTTTTGATACCGCGCCACCAGCGACTTCAACGTTTCATTATGGCGCTTCACATCCTCGAATTCCTGCCGCAGATTGCGATTCTGGGCCGACAACGCCTTGACCTTATCTTCAAGTTCCTTCGTCCGGCCTTCGATTGCGCCTCGCTCTTTGTCGCGGCCATGTTCGATACGCTGCAGCTCGTCGCGAGCCGCCTGCGCTTCATTGCCGAACTTCACGTTCAACTCCTTCAGGGTCCGGACCTGCTGCTCCATGGCGCTCTTCTGCTGACGGGTCTTTTCCAGCTCCATCTTGGCGTTTTCGGACTCTGCCATGGCCTCTTCATACTTCTTAGTGGATACACACCCCGTCGTCAGCACAGCGCCAACTAAAATCACTGCCATCCACTCCCGTCTCATGCGATCCTCCCCTTCGTCGATTCCCTGGTGAATGAACTTCGCTCGGCCTGTACGATGACTGCTGATTCGAACTCAGGCGGCAAAGCGCGCGCCAAACCTTTCATGCTCTTGAATTGTGTGTATGCCAACATCAGGTCTTTGTCAACACATTTGCACTTGCGGCTGCACGTAACTCCACCTACGTCAGAGTGACTGCATCAATCAATCCAGCGCTTGACGGATCTTCACCCCTCTGTGATGATCGCTCGTCGACCTGCTCGGACCTGTAACCAACGCCTATTCAAAGGCACATATGAACGAATGGGGACCTGCGCTCGCTGTCATTCTCGGCATCGTTGAAGGCCTGACTGAGTTCCTCCCTGTCTCTTCCACCGGGCATCTCATCCTGGTCGGCCATGCCTTGGGTTTCACCGGCGACGTCGCAGCGAACGCTGAGATCTCCATTCAGTTGGGCGCGATTCTGGCCGTCATCGTCTTTGAACGCGAGAAACTTAAGCGGCTCGCGTCCGGCGCCTGGCAGGAACAGGGCGGGCTCGCATCTTTCGTGAAAGACGGCCGGCACTCCACGTGGATCGCGTGCCTCAAAGCCTCGATGCAGGCCCATCCCAATCTGTGGTTCATCCTCGGCCTGGGCATCGCGTTCCTGCCCGCTGCCGCAGTCGGCCTGCTGGCCCACGGTTGGATCAAATCCTACCTGTTCACTCCTCAAACCGTTGCCGCGACCTCGATCCTCGGCGGAATCATTATTCTCATCGTGGAGGCGACCAACCGGACGGGCCGGACCCTGAGCCTCGACCAGGTCTCCGCCACTAGTGCCTTTTGGATCGGCGTGGCTCAATGCGCTTCTCTGATTCCAGGGATGTCCCGATCAGGCTCAACCATCATAGGAGGACTCCTGGCAGGACTCGACCGCAAAGTAGCCACGGAATATTCGTTCTTTCTTGCCCTCCCCACCATCATTGCCGCCACGATCTACGAAACCCTAAAAGCCCAGGCGACTTTTACCAATCAGGATTTTCTAGCGCTCGGCATCGGCATGATCGTGTCATTTCTCGTCGCATGGGCCGTGATCGCCGCCTTTCTGACATACGTGCAGCGACACACCTTACGAGTCTTCGCCTACTACCGCATTGTCCTGGGAATCGCCGTCTTCTTGGTCTTCGGCTGAAGAGTTTGTCCGCCCTATGTCCTCAGCCATAATTCAGGTCTACAACGCCTGCGCGACCGACTAGCAAGGCAGGATGCATTGCGACGTGCTGCCGACCGACGAGATCACTGTTCTGAGGTCATCGAAGGGGGATTCAGCGGGTCCCGGAAAGGCGGACTAGCCGGTGACAATGAACCGACGTCGGTTCTGTCACAGCGAGCCGCTGCTCATGTTGTCCTCCGAGCAACAGACGCGAACGCGAGAATAGGCGGGATTATTGTACCGCTGCCGGTTTAGATGCCGGCACCTGGAGTTGAGGAGGTTTCCGGGACAACCGGAGGATCCTCCTTCTTCTCAAAGGCAAAGTGAATGATCAGGAAGATGACGCCAACGGTGATGGCGGAATCCGCCACGTTGAACGCCGGCCAATGGTAGTTTTCGACATAGACGTCCAGAAAGTCAATCACTTCCCCGTAGCGCAGCCGATCGATCAAGTTCCCGACTGCTCCGCCAAGAATCCCTGCGACGCTCAAACGGCCCACCCAGTCACGTTCCGGCATCCGGAACAAGATCGTTCCTAAGAGCCCCAGCGCAAAGAGCGACGTAAGCCCGAAAAACACCATGCGGAAGGCGTTGCTGCTCCCGGCTAGAAAGCCGAACGCAGCCCCGGGGTTGCGGATATATGTGAGGCTGAACAGATTGGGCACAATGGGAATCGACTCATGCAACCGCATCGTCTGCATGATGTACAACTTCGTAATCTGGTCCGCCACGATGACTACGCCGGTGACGGACGCCAGCAGGAGATTGCGAAGCAGGGGGCCGTTCAACGAATAGCCTCCAGACACCGATCGCACAGCGTCGGGTGCGTGGCATCCTTGCCGACGGCTTCCCGGTAATTCCAGCAACGATCACACTTTGCGGCTCGAGATTTGGCCACCGACACGTGAAGTCCGGCCGCCGCCCCCTGTGACAGTGTCACTTGGGACACGATGAAGATCGTGCCGAGATCCCTTTCGTATCGCTTCAGGAACTGAAATGTGTCGGAGTCGGCCTCGAGCGTAACGTGCGCCTCAAGCGAGGAACCGATTATCTTGTCCCGCCGGCTCGCCTCCAGCACTCCCTGCACCTGACTGCGATAGGCAAGCAATGTGTCCCACCGTGTGGCCAGTTCCTGGTCTTGCCACAAGGGATCGACTTCGGGAAACGGTGCCAGGTGCACGCTCGCCGGCTTCAGTGCCCCCGGCATTTGCGCAGCCAGCACACGCCAGATTTCTTCAGCGGTAAAGCTCAAGATCGGAGCCATCAGCTTCATCATGGCGATCACGATGTCAAACAGGACGGTTTGCGACCCGCGGCGCAACGGCGAATCAGTCCGGAACGTATAGAGACGATCTTTGAGGATGTCGAGATACACGGCGCTCAAATCCACGGAGCAAAAGTTGTTGAGGGCGTGGAAGATTGCGTGAAACTCGCAGTCCTCGTAAGACCTTCGGATTCGCGGGATCAACTCGCCCAACCGCATCAAGGCCCAGCGATCTAATTCGGGCAGCTGCGCATACGGGACCCGATGCTTGGACGGATCGAAATCATACAGGTTGCTCAGTAAGAACCGGCTCGTATTCCTGATCTTCCGGTAGGCTTCAATCAGGTGATTTAGAATTTCCTGCGAGATGCGCAGGTCTTCCCGATAGTCCTGTGCCGAAACCCAGAGCCGCAAGATTTCGGCGCCCGACTGTTTGATGACATCCTGCGGCGCGACCACATTCCCGGCCGACTTGGACATCTTCTTCCCCTGCCCGTCGACAACAAAGCCATGCGTCAGAACAGCCTTGTAGGGCGCGCGTCGATCCGTCGTGACCCCGGCAAGCAGCGCACTGTGGAACCAGCCCCGATGCTGGTCGGAACCTTCGAGATACAGGTCGGCCGGCCACCACTTCCTGGGCTTCAGCACTGCCGCATAGCTCACCCCGGACTCGAACCAGACATCGAGGATGTCCCGTTCTTTCTCAAACGCGGCCCCGCCACACTTTGCGCAAGCCGTTCCTGCCGGAAGGAGTTCGGTTGCCGATCGCTCGAACCAGACATCCGCTCCCTTGGACTCCATGAGGCTCGCAATATGGTCGATGATCTTCGGATCCGCCAGTACATTGCGGCAAGCAACACACGTGAAGCCGGGAATCGGGACACCCCACACACGCTGGCGTGAGAGACACCAGTCGGGCCGGTTTTCAATCATGCCGTTGATCCTGTCGCGCCCATAGGCGGGAATCCACTGAACCCGTTCGATTTCCGCCAAGGCTTCCTTCCGGAGGTCGTTCGTCTCCATCGACACGAACCATTGTTCGGTCGCACGGAAGATGACGGGACTCTTGCACCGCCAGCAGTGCGGATACGAATGGTTCAGCGACCCATGGCCTAACAAACGCCCGTTGGCCTGGAGGTACTCCACGATTTTCGGATTCGCCTTGAACACATGCTGGCCGGCAAATTCTTTCACGACGTCGGTGAAGCGCCCGCTGTTGTCGACCGGCGCGAGAATTTCCAGCTTTTCTCCCGACGACGCCGCCGCGTTATGGTCCAAGACGAGGATGTAGTCCTCCATGCCGTGCCCCGGGGCGATGTGGACGCAGCCGGTTCCCTGGTCAAGCGTCACAAAATCACCGAGCAGAATCGGCGACAAGCCGGTCGACAGGGGACGTTGCGTCTCCAGTCCCTCGAAGCCTGCTCCGCCCTTTTTCACCCCCGCTACACGATACCCTTCGAGCTTGCAGGCCTTCGCAACGTTCTCCAGGAGTCTCTCTGCCACGATCAGCAATTCCTCGCCGACCTGCACAAACGCATAGTCAAAATCGGGATGGAGGCAGACGGCTTGATTGGCCGGGAGCGTCCACGGCGTGGTCGTCCAGATCACGACGGACACCAGCTTGATCCCGTCAGGGAAAGAGATCCCGGGGAACGTGTTGCTGAGCACCGTCGGCGACGTGACCACCGGGAACTTCACATAGATGGAGGGTGACGTATGATTGTCGTACTCGACTTCGGCTTCCGCCAGCGCGGTCTGGTCCTGCGTGCACCACAGCACCGGCTTCAGGCCCTTGTAGACGCCACCGCGCTCGACGAATTTTCCGAACTCGCGAATGATCGCCGCTTCGTAACCCGGCGTCATGGTGAGATAGGGCTGCTGCCACTCGCCCAGTACGCCGAGCCGCTGAAATTCCTCGCGCTGGATCTCGACGTACTTTTCCGCATACTCGCGACAGAGCCGACGAATCGCCGGAGCATCCAGGTCCTTCTTCTTATCACCCAACTCCTTCATGACCTGGTGCTCTATCGGGAGTCCGTGGCAATCCCAGCCAGGCACGTAGGGCGCGTGGAACCCCGCCATCGTTTTGGACTTCACAATAATATCTTTGAGGATCTTATTCAGCGCGTGGCCGATGTGGATGCGGCCGTTGGCGTAGGGGGGGCCGTCATGCAACACATACCGGGGCCGGCCTTTGCCCGCCTCCTGGATCTGCTCATAGAGCTTCTGCTGCTCCCACCAGGCAAGCATCTCCGGTTCCCGTTGCGGCAGATTCGCCTTCATCGGGAAATCGGTCTTAGGTAGGTTGAGAGTCGCCTTGTAGTCCATCATCGAATCCAAGTGTTTTGGGCTAGGGGCCAGAGGCAAGGGGCGAGTGGGAATTTACAGGAGGAAGGAGGCGGTAGCAATCCAAATTCGCAGCACTACAGTTCCTCCACTTGCCTCTGGCCTCGCGCCACTGGCCAGAGATCTCAGCTCACCGCCATCATGCGGTCGAGCGCGATCTTCGCCCAGCGTTTGTCGTCTTCCGGCACGACGATATGGTTCACGACATGACCGTCGGCCAGATTCTCCATGGCCCAGCAGAGATGCGGCGCGTCGATGCGGAACATCGTGGCACACTGGCAGATTGTCGAGGAGAGGAAGAAGACTTTCTTGTCGGTCAACTCATGCTTGAGACGATTGACGAGATTCAATTCGGTTCCCACCGCCCACGTCGTGCCGGCCGGCGCGGCCGTGACGGTCCGGATAATGAACTCGGTCGACCCGATGAGGTCGGCTTTGTTGACCACATCCTCATGGCACTCGGGATGGACGATGACCTTGCCGTCCGGGTACTGCCTGCGGAAGTTGTCCACGTGGACCGGTTGAAACATCTGATGCACGCTGCAATGCCCTTTCCATAAGATCAGCTTGGCGCGCTTGATGGCGTCTCTTGTATTCCCTCCGTTGGGTTGATAGGGATCCCACACGATCATTTGTTCCCGCGGGATCCCCATCCTGTTTGCAGTATTGCGGCCCAAGTGTTCGTCCGGGAAAAAGAGAATTTTCTCGCGCCGCGCCCAACACCACTCAATCACGGCCCTGGCGTTGGAGGAGGTACAGGTGATCCCGCCATGTTCGCCGCAAAACGCCTTCAGCAAGGCGGCAGAATTCACATACACCGCCGGCATCACCGTCTCCTCGACCGGGATTACGCGCCCGAGCGCCTCCCAACATTGGTCAACTTGTTCAATTGCGGCCATGTCCGCCATCGAACAGCCGGCGGCCATGTCGGGCAGGATCACAGTTTGATTCGATCTACTGAGAATATCGGCTGTCTCGGCCATGAAATGCACGCCGCAGAAGACGATGTAGGGACGCTCCGATCGTTCGGCAGCCAGTTTGGAAAGCAGGAGGGAGTCACCTCGAAAGTCCGCGTGTTGAATCACCTCGTCCCGTTGATAGTTGTGGCCCAGAATCATCACACGCTCGCCGAGCGCCTGCTTGGCGGAGACCGTCCGGCGGAACAGTTCCTCCGCAGTCAGCGTCTGATAGTCGGTGATCGGCCTCGGTAAAGTCGCGATGGTCTTCACAAATTCCCCAGATCAATAATCCGGAGCATCATTCTACGATAGCCCTCCTGCACAATCAACGAAGCACCAAGCGGGAAGAAGTCCTATCGGGTGTGAGGCCCAATGGATTGCAGGGCGATAGGTCCAATAGCCGATTGACTTCACGCCGTCATGGAGCATAGGATCGCAAAATAGCTAGGGGAGCCTTGAGGCTGAGAGTCCGATCGATCGGACGACCCTCACAACCTGACCTGGGTAATACCAGCGTAGGGAAGCCGGAATACAGCGGACGTTGTGAGGATTCAGCCGCACCCTGGCATGCATGGTGGTGCGGCTTTTTTTGTTTTTGGGACAACGGGTGCTGTCAGCCATCAGCTTTCAGCAGTCAGCAGCTTCCGTGTTGCTCCGGAGCTGAATGCTGAGAGCTTCCGTGAAGAAAGGACTCCTTATGGGTGAACACACGACCACGAACGCATCGGTCAACGGGAACGGACACGGCGTTCCGTCTTCCCCCTTATCGACGACACCCTTCCCTGCCTCACGCAAGATATACGTAGACGGCGCTCAACCGGGCGTTCGCGTGCCGATGCGGGAGATCAGTTTGACTCCGACAAAGGCGATGAACGGATCAAGCTCGACCGTCAATGCGCCTGTAACCGTCTATGACACCTCCGGTCCATACACAGACCCCTCGGTGGCGATTGACGTTCGCACGGGTCTGTCTCCGTTGCGGCGCCCGTGGGTGCTCAATCGACAGGACGTCCAAGAACTCCCGGCGGTCACGTCCTCGTACGGCCGGATCCGTGCAGCCGATCCCAAGCTCGCTGAACTCCGTTTCCAGCACATCCGCAAACCTTTGCGGGCCAAACCGGGCATGAACGTCACGCAGCTGCATTATGCGCGCAAAGGAATCATCACCCCCGAGATGGAGT
>DATIGF010000027.1:0-2762 GCA_035454865.1 Nitrospiraceae bacterium
TAGAGCAACGGCCCTTTGTAATTGTTGTAGCGATCGACGGCCGCGGCTCCGTCGAACACCACGAGGAAATCGAAGCCGTAGCGAGCGGCGGACGCTCGAAGCTCCGCAAGCGTATGACCCTTTAGCGACGCGAGCGGCACAAAGCCGGCGCTCGTGGCCGGCCCGCTTGCCTGGACGCCTTTGGCCCAGGTGAGAACGGTTTCCCGGTCGCGATCTGTCCATTCGAATTCACGATGCAAGAACCCGGTCGGTTTCAGATACATCCCGAGCGACCGGGCACTTGCGTGTGAAGCGCTCCCGGTCGATGGTTGTTCAGGTTGGGGACCGACAAACCGAGCTTCTTCCTGCGCGAGTATGTCCCTGAGTTGCTCGGGATGAAGACCTCGACTGCCGGCGCAGCCGGTGGTCAGCAGGATGGCGAGCACTGCGACGAGTCGTGTCGGACTCATGTGCGCTTCGCTCCGACAGCGACGTGAGACAATTGCTCCAGCGCCAGCATCAGGGCGTGAGTGCCCTGACGGCTATGACCAAGTGCGACGACGGATTGATACAGTCCATGGGCCACAGTCAGTCCGGGGAGCGTCAGGTTCATCCGTTTCGATTCTTCGAGCACGATCGCCATGTCCTTGAGGAAGTGTTCGACGAAGAAACCCGGATCGAAGTTGCGTCGGAGAATCCGCGGCGCAAGGTGGTCCAGGGTCCAGCACGATGCAGCCCCCCCACGAATTGATTCCAGCAGGCCGTTCAGATCCAGTCCCGATTTGTATCCGTAGAGGAGGCTCTCACACACTCCCACCATCGTTCCAGCGATGACAATTTGATTGCAGAGCTTCGCATGTTGGCCGCTTCCCGCTTCTCCTTGATGGACGATCGTCTTACCGAGCCGTTCGAACAACGGCATGGCGGTCTGGACCGCCTGCTTCGTTCCTCCGATCATGATGGAAAGGGTTGCGTTCCTGGCTCCAATGTCGCCGCCCGAGACCGGAGCATCGATGGCCGAGCAGCTGAACGCAGAAGCCCGCTCGACAATCTCGCGGCTGAGCGTGGGACTCGTCGTCGTCATGTCGATCAGGATGCTCTGTGGCTTGAGGCCATTGAAGATGCCTGAATGGCCGAAGTAGACCTCTCGGACATCGGCCGGGAACCCGACCATCGTCACGATGATTTCGGCTGACGCGGCGACGGCCTGGGGGCTGTCCGCCCACTTCGCGCCACGATCGAGGAGCGATTGGGCTTTCGCGCGAGTGCGGCTGTGGACTGTTACGCAATAGCCGGCATCGAGGAGATGGCCGCACATGGCCGCGCCCATGACACCGGTGCCGATCCAACCGATCATGGTTTGTGAGGGAGTGTTCATCGGTCAATCCGTCAGCGGGGTGATGCGATCGGCCACCGCTTGAATGATGCCTTCTCGCTCTCCAGCCACCTGTAGTCCCTGAAAGCTCAAATAGTATCCGCCGTGACTCGGCGCTTGGATTGTCGCCTGGAGTTGGATGCGTGTCCCGTCTTCCACGTCGGGATCTTTCACCGTGGGAACGCCGCAGAGGCCGAACACCGCCACATTAATCGAAGCCGTCTGGTCCTCCAGATAGAACAGGTAGGCGCCATAGCAGGTCGTGCCGGCCGGCAGCTTGTAGGGATCGAGCGGTTGAACGTTCCGCACCGTACCTTCGAGGATCACCTGCCGGAGGTGGTAGTCGCGCGGCGCGTCGAGAATATCTCGGATAGCCACGGGGTCTGCGGCGATCGCGCCAAGAGGATGAGCCTGTCCTGCCAACAACATAAGCCATATGAGCCAGGCGAACATGCGTTTTGATCTCATCACAATGGGGGACATTCTACCATTCTTGCTTGCTCCGTTCGCGCCGGAAGAACTCTTTCGTCGAGAAGATACAATCGTTATAATCCGCAGCGGATTTTCAGGGAGGATCTATTATGATCGTGAATCAGCAACAACTGGATGCGTTTGTCACGGACCGGCGCCCGAAGTTCGAAGACCTGCTTGGCCAGATGGTCGAGATTCCCTCGATCAGCATGGACCCTTCGAAATCCAAAGATATTCTCCTGATGGCGACCATGGCGACGCAGACGCTCAAAAATCTTGGTGCCGAGGCGCAGATCGTGGAGACGGGCGGCTATCCGATCGTGTCCGGAGGTTGGATAACAGGCGCCCACTATCCTACCGTCACCATCTACAATCACATGGACGTCCAGCCGGCTCAGGAGCCGGAATGGAAGCAAAATCCGTTTGCCTTCAGGAACGAGGACGGCGTCTATCATGGTCGGGGGGCAACCGACGATAAAGGTCCCGCGCTCTCCGCCCTGTTTGGCGCGTACTTTGCCATTGAGCAGGGATTGCCGATCAACATTCGATTTCTCTGGGAGCTCGAAGAGGAAATCGGCAGCCCCCACTTTGCGGCCGGACTCAAGAATCGCGCGGGGATTCCTCGGCCTGACTCGGTTGTGGTCTCGGATACGATCTGGATTGCGAAGGGCCGTCCGGCAATGCCCTACGGCCTCCGCGGTCTTCTCGGTGCCAGGCTGACGCTCCGTACCGGCAGCAAGGATGCGCATTCCGGTGTTACGGGAGGGGCGGCGCGCAATCCGCTTGCAGAACTGATCGAGGTCGCCCAGGCCTGCGTGAATGCCAGGACCGGCGAAGTGAAGATTCCGGGGTTCTACCGTGAAGTCGTGAAACCGACCAAGGCAGAGATCCAGAGCTTTCTGAAGTCCGGTTTTCAGGTGAAGCGGTTCAAAGAGGC
>DATIGF010000028.1:0-7252 GCA_035454865.1 Nitrospiraceae bacterium
CAAGGACGGCTCCGCCGGAATAGCGATCGGACAGCCAGCCGCCAAAAGCGTAGCCGCTGCTCATCGCAGCCAGGATCACCCCGATCAACGCGCCCCAGACATACAATGAATTTCCGAACACAGGCGCGAGCAGACGACTGCCGAGAATCTCGAGCGCCATGACTACGGCGCCCGTCAGCAGAGCGGTGAAAAGGAGGAACCCGCGGGAGATTCGTGGAGCCTCAGTGGTCATGGGCTGGACGGGAGGAAGGGTACATTCAAAACCCCGCCAACCGGATTGAACCTGCCTTTCATTTTTTACTCCGGACGCCGCCGAAACGGCGTCGGATTCTACTCAACGCGTTTTCCAAGAGTCAACGAAACATCCCTGCAATTCGTTGCTCCGAACTAACCCCGTTGCTATACTCCGGCCCGACTTCATCCACCCAGAGGAGAGCATCCCATGCATATCAGCGTCATCGGAACGGGCTACGTTGGACTCGTGACAGGAGCCTGCTTCGCAGAGTTCGGCGTCAACGTCATCTGCATGGACAGCGATGCGCGCCGGATCGCCTCACTGGAAAAAGGAGAGGTCCCCTTCTATGAACCGGGCATCAAGGAACTGGTCGCCAAAGGACTCCGGGAGAACAGGCTGACCTTCACCACCGACATTGCCAAGGCCGTTGATCAGGCTTTGGTGATCTTCATCGCGGTAGGAACCCCCCCTCGTGGAGACGGGTTTGCCGATCTCTCCTATGTCGAAGAAGTCGGCAAAGGGATCGCCCGCAATATGAAGGGGTACAAGGTCATCGTCACAAAATCCACGGTTCCGGTCGGGACGGGAGAGACGCTGCGGACCGTCATCAAAGCGCATCAATCCGATGCCTTTGGGTTTGACATCGTTTCAAATCCTGAATTTTTGCGGGAAGGCTCCGCCATTGAGGACTTCCTGCGGCCCAATCGCGTCGTTCTCGGCACGGACAGCGAACAAGCCGTGGCAATCATGAAAGACCTGTACCGCCCGTTGTATCTCATCGAGACGCCCTTCGTGGTCACAGACATCCCGACCGCTGAACTGATCAAATATGCGTCAAACGCATTTCTCGCCACGAAGATTTCCTTCATCAATGAAATCGCAAGTCTGTGCGAGCAGGTCGGGGCGAATGTCCAGATGGTGGCAAAGGGGATGGGGCTGGACAACCGGATCGGCTCGAAGTTTCTCCATGCCGGACCGGGATTCGGCGGATCGTGTTTTCCGAAGGACTTGGCCGCGCTTACACGGATGGGGGAGCAACTCGGCTCTCCCATGCTGATCGCTCACGCAGCCTCGCAGGTCAACGGGCTGCAGCGCACGCGGATGGTGGACAAGATTCGCGGGGCCGTCGGGTCCCTGCAGGGAAAGACGCTGGCCATGCTGGGGCTGTCGTTCAAACCCAACACCAACGATCTGCGCGAAGCCCCGGCCCTGTCGATCGCCCGTGCGTTGATGGAAGAGGGTGCCGCCATTCGGGCCTATGACCCTGTGGCGCTCGAAGACGCGTGTCGAATCCTGCCGGGGCTCACCGCATGTCGCGATGCCTACGATGCGGCGTCAGGAGCAGAGGCGTTGGTGATCGTGACGGAGTGGAACCAGTTTCGCAATCTCGACTTTGCAAAACTCAAGACTCTCTTACGAGAACCCATTCTGGTCGATCTGCGCAATATCTACGATCCGCAGCGGATGGTCCGACTGGGATTCCAACACATCTCAGTCGGCCGCCCGAGCAAAGGCCCCCAACCGGCCTGAAACAGGTCTCGTGCCGGCTGCTAGGTCAGCCGCGGCAACTCGACTCTGGCGTCGTCCTTCGTCTTCGGCTTGTAGCCCATCCGGTCTAAAACCTTCATGATCCGGGTCTTCAACCGATCATCGGCATCGGTCAGGGCCGTCGCCAGCGGTTCAACGGCCGGTTTGCCGATCTTCCTGATAATTTCGGTGGCAGATTGACGGATCTCATCTTCTTCCGACACCAACAGGGGGATGAGGGAAGGAACGGAGATGCCGCCGAGCTTGATCAACGAATCATAGGCGCGCTGCCGCACATCGCCGACTTCGTCGATCAATGCCCCCACCAAAGGATCAACCGCCCGCTGATCCTTGAGTTCGCCCAGCACTTCCGCCGCATACTTGCGATTCAACCAGTGCGGATCCTTGAGATCCAGCAACATGGCGTCGGCCTTGGCCGCGTTGGGATCTTTGGCGCGAATCCTGAAACTCTTGGCGACGCGCTTCCCGCCTTCCTCCACGACGCGAATCGTCGCGCCGTCTCCGACCTTGAGTTTCTTGAGATCCTCGAGCGCTTCCTCGGCCACTTCCAGAACAACGGTCTTGCCGTCGTAGGCCAGGAGTTCGACTTCGAGCTGCTTGGCTTCCGGGTTGACCGCCACCACCCGTTCGGTCACCAGATTGAATCCATCCTTCTTTTCTCCGCCCTTGGGACCGATCTGAATCAACTTCACTGGAGCTTCGTCTGCCATGACAAGTATCCTTTATGTGAGGTGAATCGTTATGGTTTCGACTTCCACCCGAGACTGGCCAGCACACCCTCGACTGTTTCCTGCACCATCGTATTCTCATCTTCCAGCAGCGGAAGCAAGGGCTGAATCGCCTCTTTCGCGCCGAGCCGGGCGAGCGATTCGGCGGCGTTGCGCCGTACGAGCCAGTCTTCGTCTTTGAGCGACTCGATCAACGGGCTGACCCCGCGTTGATCGCCGATCTTCCCTAAGGCCTCCGCCGCATGGCGGCGGACCATCCAGTTGTTGCCCAAAAGCCCGTCGATCAGCGCCTCCACCGCGCGGGCATCGCCGATCTTCTTGAGCACGCGGGCGACATCTTCCCGCAAGGTGCTGTCCGTAAGCGCTTCGATCAATCCGGGTACCGCGCGGGGATCGCCGATCCGCTCCAACGCCCAGACGGCTGCCGTCCGCACGGCCCCATCCTTGTCCTTGAGCGCTTTCACCAACGGATCCACACCGCGAGGATCCTTGAGCTTGCCGAGCGCCGATGCCGCTTGTTCTCGAATCGCCCACTCATCATCCTGTAAGGCCTCGAGCATCGGTTCCACGACCAACGGGCCGATCCGGACCGCCGCACTGGTTGCGGCTTCCCGAATCACCACATCCTCATCGGCCATTAAACCGATCAACCGCGGAATCGCATCCGCCCCGGCCTGGCCGAGGCTCGCAATGGCATGGTCGCGCAACGCCTCGTTCTCATCTCGCAACGCTGAAATGAGTTGATCTATCCGATCAGATTCCGTCTCGTTACTCATCCTCGTGGTTTCCTTCCTGTCCGACGACTTGCGTTCCGGCTAAGGCTTCGAGTTTATCAGCGATCAAGCCCGCATTGTAGGCCACTAACCCGTCGCGATCCGTCCTCAGCCGATCAAACAGCTCCTTGTGAGGACGCAGGACCTCCACATCCTTGATTTTGGCCAAGGCCTCCATCGCATAGACGCGAAGCGGCCGGATCGGAATCGCTTCAAGGTAGAGTTGAGTCGGACGGGCATCGCCGATCAACCCCAGAGCCTTGATCGCCAGTTCTTTCACCCCGGTGTCTTTGTCGCGTTCAAGCCGCTTCATCAACGGCTCCACCGCCCGCACATCCGCAATCTTGCCCAGCAAATCGGCCGCCGCTTCGCGCACGAGCCAATCCTCGTCCTCGAGATATTCGATCAAAATCTCGACGCTGGGCCGTCCGATCCCCAAGAGATTGATCACGGTCGACATGCGGGCTTCTTCGCGTTCGCTGGCCCCCTCGACTTCACGAAGCGCGTTGAACGTTTCGTCGATCCGCTCGCGAATTGCCTGGAGCTTCTTCAATGTCCCCACAGCGATGTCACGGACCGCCGGCTGGCCCATCGCATCAATAAATGCATCGACCGAACGAGGGTCCAACAGCTGATCGAGCATCGTCGCCGCCGTCAGCTGCGCTTCCGGATCCGGATGCTTCAGCATCTCGCAGAGCGGAATCACGGCGGTCGGAATAGCCCCGATCAGATGCGTCATCAGTTGCTTGGCCTCTCCCGGTTGACTCCTGGGAAGCAGCGCCACCAAAGCCGAGGCCGTATCGGTATCCAGAACCCCTGCCATCTGCTCCAGAGCCGTTGCGCCGGCCTTGCGGACCGACTCGTCCTCGTCTTCGAGCAACCCGACGAGCGCGACCCCTGCCTGCGGATCTTTAATGCGGGCCAACATCGCCGCCACTTCTTTTTTTAAATCCGTCGTCCCTGAACGAAGGGCTTCGACCAGGGCCTGCACCGCCCGGGGACCGCCGGCCACACAGGCTGCTGTCGCCCGCATGCGGCGCCAATCCTCTTCATGAATCAATTCCGAGACGAGGGTCTCGATCGTTTCTTTCGACATTTCATTTAACCCGTCACAGGGCAATTGGCGAGAGGCAATCGCGTGAGATACTCCGCCCTCGAGCCTCGAACCCTTAGCCCCTTGCCCGCCGCCTTACAGGCGGTTCGCCCTCCATCCCACCAGCGCCAGCGTCTCCTTCACGTGATACCGCACATTTTCATCCCGCGGCCCCGCCAATAAGGGAAGGAGCAGCGGGATCACCTTTGATCCGAATCGCGCCAGGGCTGCTGCGGCCTCCGCCCTCGTAAACGTTGGCTCGAGCGCCCCCACCAGCGCTGGAAGTGCCGACTCGTCGCCGATCGCTCCGAGCGCTCGTACGGCAGCGGCCTGGGTGATGACTTCCTCATTCCACTGATCCCCGCAACCTGCGACCGCCCGCGCTACTTCCGGCGGATTCATCCCGGTCACCACTTCGATCAGGACAGGTACCGCCCGGCGATCCCCGATGCGCCCGAGCGCCTCAACGGCCAGGGTGCGGAGCCCCGGTTCTTTCATCGCGGTGAACAGGAACTCGACGGCCTGCGGATCCCCGATCTCGCCTAATGCACGAATCACATCTTCGCGAACGGCGGAATCCCCGTCGTTGAACAGCGCGGAGAGCAGCGGCTCCACCGCTTTCTGAGACTTCGTTTTCCCCAGCGACTCCACGGCATGAAGACGAACCAGCCAATCTTGATGGGTCAATGTGTCCAGCAACGCAGGGATTGCGGCTTCGCCGATCGCGGCCAACGTTGAGGACGTTTCCTCCCGAACCGCTTTCACTTTATCTTGTAACAAAGGGATCAGGGACTGGATCGATTTCGGATCTTTGATGCGACCCAGCGCCTTCGCCGCATGCATGCGGACGATCCAATCCTGGCTGCGCAAGGCTCGGACAAGCGGATCGAGCACGCGTCCGTCCGCAATCGACGCCAGGACCGCCGACGCAGCTTCCTGCACCGACAATTCCGGATCAGCGAGGCAGTCCCCCAGAGCGACCACGGATGGCTCTCCGATGGACGTGAGTGCTCCGACCGCCGCCTCCCGCACGGACCGATCTCGGTCCCGAAGAATCGCGACCAGGGGGCAGACCGCCCGGGGATCTTTCAGGCCCCCCAGCAGGGTGGCCGCTTCCTCACGAATTGCCCAGTCCTCATCCTTGAGGGCGGCAATTTGCTCTGCGACCGGATCCCCCACTCAAATCCTCCTGAATTGAGCCGACAACCCTAACACAGGGTTTTTCGCAGGGTCAACGAACCGGACCCCTGAGAATCCCCCTCTGGAAACTCGGCCCCAAAGAGTTCAGTATGGAGCAGCAAACCCCACCCCGTGCTCATTATTGGAGGCCATCATGACTCACCCCGAATACACATTACCACCGGGACGATTGCTACGCATTGTGGCCCTGCTGGCCGCGCTGGTCCTGGCAGTTCCCGCTGCACAGGCCTATGAAGTCTGGCTCACCGATCAGTCCGATACCGGGAAGGAGAGTGGAGGATTTCTGTACATCTATGACGGTGCCCAGCTGGCCGCCAATCCCTCTTCGGTCAAACCGACCCAGGTCATCGACTTTTCAGGGGAGATCGGTAAGTTCTGTGAAGAGGCCACGAAAAAAGCCGTCCGCCGCCCCCACATGCTCTTCTTCAACGCCAGTCAGGACCATGCCCTGATCTCCTTTCTTAGCGGACAGGTGCTGATCATGGACGCAGCGACGAAAAAACCCGAGGCCTGCCTCTCGATGGGGAAGAACGTCCATGCCGCCTGGCCTACGCCCGATCAGAAGATGGCAATTGCCGCTAATATTGCCGAGAAGAAGTTTATTCGCATCTGGACGGACTACGCAGCTCACAAGTACAGCTTCGACCCGGACAAGGATGTCCTCAATCTAGCCGCGCTGGAAAGCGGTGAACGCCCGGACACCTCGCCGATCTGTCCGATTACCGAATCATCGAGCCGCTACGCCTTTGTCACGCTTCGTGGCGGAGGACTCCTGGTTGTGGATGTGACCGCCACCCCACTCAAGGTCGTCGCCACAATGGACAATAATCAGATTCACCCGGCCGGATGCGGCGGCATCCAATCCGGCGGCACGATCTATATCAACTCCGGGGGCGGCTGGCCGGTCGCGCCGCTTTCCTACGACGTCTACGCGCTCGACATCTCGAATTTACCCAAATCCATTTCCGCGAAACTCGTGTCGCAACGCGATGACAAGTTTGCCGACTCGCACGGCATGGCGTCCGTCGGGCGCTACGTATGGAGCGCGGATCGAGCCGGAAACAACGTCGAAATCATCGACACCTTGAGCAACTTGAGCGTTGGGTCCGTCGATCTGGTATCCAGTGCCAACGCGGATCCGGCCCCGGACTTGATGGACGTGGCGCCGGACGGCCAGTACGTCTTTGTCGGCCTGCGCGGGCCGAATCCCTTGACCGGCAACGACAAGAACGCGAACAACGCCAAGGGCACGATTCCGGGTGTGGGAGTGATCCATGTCGATGCGGGAGGAAAGGTCGGCCACTACAAGGGGCAGGCCGCCATTACGAATATGAAGGACGGGAAGGAAACCGCCGACACGCACGGGATCGCGGTGAGAAAATAACTCTCAGCGATCAACTTATCAGCTCAGAGGGTGCTCGGAGAGCTGAGGATGGCGCCGGGAGAATCTTGCTGAGAGCTGATGGCTGACAGCTTCTCAGCAAGGGCTGCCTAGTGCTGCAGGATCTTCAAACCGACCGGGCCGCAGCGAGAGAAGAGCCGAGGACGTACATACCCAGCTTCGCCCGAACCGCTCGCTTCGATCACATGCGAGCGGATAGGTACCTTGCCTACAGTGCACTTCCTGTACGGTGAGCCTCTGAACGCCGCAAGAACGACGCTGGCGGACTTTCTC
>DATIGF010000029.1:0-24823 GCA_035454865.1 Nitrospiraceae bacterium
ACGTGAAGAGGGCCCCGGAATGGCCGAACGAGTCGAACGGATCGTAGAACAGCCCCTGCCCCCCACCCCGAACCGGGGCAGGGACAATTCCAAGTCGCGGGGCGGCGCTTTACGCAGCAGGCGGGCCTGAAGGGCTGCGGGAAGGCCAGCCCGCTGCTCTGAGGGCCGCCTGGCCACCGCTTAGACGCTGGCGTGCCGACGCGAGCGCGGCAGGGGGGTGCGGGGGTGTCGTGAGACTCCTCCGATCTTGCAGAAGACCAAGGAACGCATGACGGACACGGAATCGCCCACAGAAGACAGGAGCCGATTGCCACCGGCCCCGCTTGACGGCTGGCTGGTGCCTCCTCATACTCCCTCCCGGCGAAGTCGTAGTTGTGGCAGGGACCGGAAAGGGGCTGTCATGACGCGACCGTTAGTGGAATTGGTGGAGCAGTTTTGTCAGTACCAACTCAAACAGCGAGGGAAGACGGAAGGAGGGGTGCAGGCCTATCGCTGGAATTTAGAGCAGTTCTTAGTCTTCGGGCGTTCGCGGTTCGGACGAGTCGCACGACTCTCGGACCTATCCAAGGCAGTGATTCAGGATTGGATGGATGAGATGGCCGTACGGGATCTCACGCTGGGCACGATCAGGATTCGACAATCGACGCTCTCCAGCTTTTGTACCTGGCTGGTGAAGCGAGAGGCGTTGCTGGCCAATCCCATCGCTGGGATGGATCGGCCTCCGCATCGCATTCAGCCACCCAAGCAGGTGCCGACGCCGGCCCTGATGGATGCGCTGATTGAAGCAGCCAGAAGCCGCCAGCGGCCGCGTGATGTCGCCATCTTCCTGATCCTGCGCTACACCGGCATGCGTCGAGAATCGGTGGCCACGCTCCAAGCCAGGCACTTGGATGCCTTGTGGGGATTGCGGCGGGTCCGAGTCAAGGGCGGGCATACGAGAGACATCCCGTTGCCCGAACCGGTGATGCGGTACCTGCATGCGTATGTCGAGCAATTCGTTGCGCCGGCTGTCGGGGTACTAGCGCCGGAGACACCGTTATTCTGGTCGGTGTGGGGACGACGGTCAATCGGCAAGTATCGCGCGCCAATGACCGGGAAAAACATCTGGCGGTTGTGCAAGCTCTACGGGCGGATCATCGGCTATCCCATGTTGAAGCCGCATGATCTGCGCCACGGGGTCGCGATGGAGGTCTTGGAACAGCGACACGATCTAGAGCAAGTGCGCGCGCTCCTCGGCCATGCGCGCATCGACACGACGCAGGTCTATACGATGATTCGTCCTGCCCAACTGAAACAAGCGGTGTCGTTTTACGAAGAGCCGGCGAGGCAGATGCTGGCAGGTTTTCAGAACAACGGCCATTCCATGTTCGAGGAACATTCGCATGTTCCTCAAACCAGGAGCCTAAAACATCAATAAAATCATGGTGGTGGTCCCAACGGGATTCGAACCCGTGTTTAAGCCTTGAGAGGGCTCCGTCCTAGGCCAGGCTAGACGATGGGACCATCCGCGCTCATGTCGCTCCCCTCCGCTGCTGCGGAAAGGCTCCTCCGCCAATGGAGCTAAACAGGAAGAGGAACCGGATGAGGACCGTAACATAAGGCCTTTCGCGTTTGCAACGATGCCGCTGCTCGGCAAATTACCATGGGCGTCCTGACCCGAAATCACATCGAGCTTGCGACCGTTTTTCGCCTGGCCTACTATCTGGGTGTCGTCCTGAATGAGCAGAGTCGGGAATCCGACACCCTTCGTATAGGAGGTCTATGATGCTCCATGACCACCCTCCGGTGCCTCCGCAGATCCCCGGTCTCCAGCCTCAGAGCGCAGCCGTTCGGCTCTCCCTGATGTTTCCTGTCCTGTGCGTGGTGAGCGCTGCCTGGGGATGTGCCGCTCTCGCCGGAGCTCCACCCCCCGCGTCACAATGTCCGAACTCGGTCCATGCCACGGTGAGTGCGGCAAAGCCCACCGTGAAGGTCTCCTATACGGAACCGTCGGTGAGCGTAGGAGGCGACCCGCTCAAAGATCTCGCCAAGACGACCATCTACTATGATCTGGGCCGAGGACGGACGCTTGCCAAAGACGTTCCGGCGACGAAACCAACAGGAGGGGGACAGATTTCAGAATCGGTTACCATACCGATTCAGACCCAGGGTGAACAATCCGTGAGAATCTGCGTGACTGCCACAGACCGCCAGGGGAATGAAAGCGCCATGACACCCTAGCCGCCTTCAGGGCGCCGGCTCGGCGAGGCCTGTGGGGGGACGCTCTTGACAGACCATGGGCGGAGAGCCTAGCCTGCCAACGCACCGTGGAAGGCCGCCAGTTTTGCGCGCTGCACACACACGGCCAGCATCTGAAATTGCTCCCCGGAAACTATGATGGACGAAACGTTTGAACCTCTGAGAACCGGTAATTCTTCCCGCTCCGACAAGGCCACAGCGGAGGCACAGAAGGTGGGCCTTGAATTGCTCATCGGATCGAATATTTTTCGCAATACAAACGGCGTGGTCAAAATTCACGGGAAAGAACAGCTCGTCGTCGAATCCAAACCGGAACAGGGGCTGCTCCTCGTAACGATCGATCTTTATGGTGAGGGCGGCCGTCACGTCGCACACCTCCGGCGCAACGTCCTGGTGTTGAACCAGGCAGAGCAATTCGACATCGACATCCATCGAGCCCAGCACGACTCGGCAACCGATGTCCCGTGGGTTCGCCTATCCGACCGGCGGTCCGGGGAGACGGTGCTTGAGGCGCGGGTAGCGGCGGAGAATAGAATTCAGATCACCTCAGGGAAGTTTTATTCCCATAAAGGGACGCTGGTCGAAATTACCCCCCACTACTGCCGCATCGGCTCGGGCACGACGATTTTCGGAGACATTGTGGAGAACCGCGGCGGGACAGTGATCCTGGGTTGAGAGCTCTCGCCACCCCTCCCTCCCGCGAGCTGGAATGACCTCTCTCCCGGGAAGGCTCGCGGTCATGCTTCGTGCACCGGCAACGAGTCAGGCAGCTCCGTTCCAACCGCCTCGCCTTGACCCATCGCGCGACAACTTGCGTTACTGTCCACGGTAATTCGCAGCCCGCGCCCAACGTACTGCCTCACCTGTCGCTCGACTGCCCCCTTCTAGAATGCTCGCGGCGAATCCGACACCTTGTAACCTCGCCAGCCAGAAACAGCGCGCACCTGCAGCTGACAGCGCGAAATCTTCTGTTCTTCTTGCGCACCGCAAACGGGTCGCAGACGTTCTGTGTGTATGCGGAAATGCGGGATCTCTTTTGCGATTGACCGCGCTTTCTATAAAATGCCACCTATGACAGATATCGTGAAACCGAGCGTCCAAGCGTTCCTGGTATGTGACCAGGTCATCGAAGACAGTCTGACGAAGAAGAAAAGCCTGATCGGTATCTTTACCCATCTCCAAGCCGTGGCCTTTCCCTTCCAACATCAGCAAATGGGACTGTATTTTTGTCTCACGGATGCCGCGGGCACCTATCACTTCGACATCGACTTGGTCTACCTCAACAACGAAGAGCTGGTGTGTCGCGCCACACTCCCGAACATTGTGATCGGGGATCGCCTGCAGATTTCAGATTTCGGCATCAACATTCCCTCCTTGATCTTCCCCGCTCCCGGTCGTTACGAATTCCGACTGAGGATGGAGGGGCACCTCATCGCTCAAAAAGACTTCAATGTGATGCAGATGCCGAGCCATCAAACGACAGAACCGTCTTCCTGACCTCCTTTCCCATTCCTCCCCCCGGCCCGTCTGTGGTAGAACTGCCCCACAGCATTGGCCGCATATGGCGTCCAGTGATCCAACAACGATGAGACCGCATGACTACACCAGCGCCGCTAAGCCCCTCTGACTTCATTCGCGATATCGTGGCAGCAGATCGTGAAGCCGGCAAGTATGGCGGCCGGGTTGTCACCCGGTTTCCTCCTGAACCGAACGGGTATCTCCATATCGGCCACGCGAAATCCATCTGCCTCAACTTCGGCATCGCCAACGAGAATCCGGGCGGCATCTGCCACTTGCGATTCGACGACACCAATCCGACCACCGAAGATCCGGAATACGTCCAGGCCATCCAGGAAGACGTGCGGTGGCTGGGATTTGATTGGCACGGGAAGATGTTCTACGCCTCGGATTATTTTGAGCAGCTCTATTCCTTCGCCGTCACCCTGATCAAGAAGGGCAAAGCCTACGTCGACAGCCTGACGGCCGAACAAATGCGAGTGCATCGCGGAACGCTCACCGAGCCGGGCCGAAACAGTCCGTACAGAACCCGCTCCGTCGAGGAGAACCTCGACCTGTTCCGGCGAATGCGGGCAGGCGAGTTTCCCGACGGCGCCCACGTCTTGCGGGCGAAGATCGACATGGCGTCTCCTAATATCAACCTCCGCGATCCGGTGCTTTATCGGATCCGGCATACCGCCCATTACCGGACGGGCACCGCCTGGTGCATCTATCCCGCCTATGACTATGCCCATCCATTGTCGGATGCCATCGAGGGGATCACCCATTCAATCTGCACATTGGAATTTGAGGATCACCGCCCCTTGTACGATTGGGTTGTGGCGGAAACCGACGCCCCTCATCGTCCGCAACAAATTGAGTTTGCCCGCCTGAACCTCACCTCGGCAGTGATGAGCAAGCGCAAGCTGCTCGAACTGGTGGAGAAGAAACTGGTAACCGGGTGGGATGATCCGCGGCTCCCGACAATCAAAGGGCTCCGTCGACGCGGTGTGACCTCGGAAGCGATCCGCGCCTTCTGCGAGCACATCGGAGTCGCCAAACGCGACGCGATTGTTGAGATGCAGCTATTGGAACACTTCATCCGGGAGGATCTGAATAAGCGGTCGCCGCGCGTCATGGCGGTGCTCAAGCCGCTAAAAGTGGTCATCGACAATTATCCTGAGGACACCGTTGAGGAACTGGATGCCGTGAACAATCCGGAAGATCCTTCCGCAGGAATCCGAAAAGTTCCCTTCTCCCGGACCCTCTACATCGAGCAGGACGATTTCCGGGAGGATCCTCCCAAGCAGTTTTTTCGTCTCGCTCCCGGTCGGGAAGTCCGGCTGCGCTATGCCTATATCATCAAATGCGTCAGTGCGACGAAGGATCCGCAGACAGGCGAAGTCACCGAGCTGCATTGCACCTATGATGCGGAAACCAGGAGCGGGTCATCGCAAGAGCAGCGAAAGGTGAAGGCCACGATTCATTGGGTGTCTGCGGCTCACGCCGCTCATGCAGAAGTGCGCTGCTACAATCCGCTTCTCATCACCGACCCGGCCAAAATACCCGCCGATCACGACTGGACTTTGTATGTGAACCCCCATTCACTCGAACGCCTCACCGGTTGCATGGTCGAACCGAGTCTTCGTGCGGCTCAGTCCGGATCCCGCTTTCAGTTTGAACGGCAAGGATACTTTTGCGTGGACCCTGATTCGTCTGTGAGTGAACTCGTCTTCAACCGGACCGTGTCCCTCAAAGACGCCTGGGCCAAGATTGAAAAGTCTCAGCAGATCCGCTAGTGCGGACTCCTCATGACTCGTCCGCACTAAGACATTTTTCGGCACTCTCCTAATCCCGTTTCTTCCATCTTTCCGGTAGATTCGACTCTTCTTTACATCGGGAGCGCCCCTGCTACGCTTAATGGGTGCAACGGACAGCCCCTTCCAGAACAGCCATCGAACAACCTCGCTCACGACGATTCGTTCAAGCGGCCATGCTGATTTGCGCGATCACTGTCGCCTGGGACCCAGCCCCACTCGGCGCAGGAGAGCCATCGACGACCCCTGTCGAATCGGCGGCGACTGTCGCTGTCAGAAATACCATCGCCGAGCTGATGCGGGTGTTGGACGATGAGCGTCTGAAGATGCCGGAACGAGCCGAACAGCGACGTCATGAAATCGAGCGCATTGTCATGCGCCGGGTCAGCTACGAAGAAATGGCCAAACGCGCCTTAGGCACCCCATGGTCCGAGATCACCGAGCAGGAACGCCACGAATTTGTGGGCCTGTTTCTTCAACTGCTGCGGGACACCTTCGCCGGGAGAATCAACGACCATACCGACGAACAGGTCGTGTATCTGGGCGAGCAGCGGGAAGACCAGTTTGCCGAGGTCAGGACCAAACTCAAAGGCCAGAAAGGCGACACGCTGGTTGATTTTCGCTTAATGCATGCCTCAGGCGACTGGTTGGTCTATGATGTCGTCATTGATGGCGCCGGCATCGTGAGCAATTACCGCGCGCAATTCACCAGCATCATTCGCGATGTAACCTATGCGGGCCTGGTAAAGAAAATGAAGCAGAACGCCGTCGCAGTCAAAGTCTTTGAGAAGAGCGCTCCCCGCTAACAGGTCCCGGAGACAGCCATGATCGAATGTCGGGAACATCCGAGAATTCCTGTTGAGCTCCAGGTTTTCTTTTCGACAATGGGAAACACCGATATTCGCGAAGGCACGATGTACGACATTTCCGCCGGTGGCTGTGCCGTGACGAGTGCTGTCCCGGTCAATCCCGGCACCGGGGTCAAGCTTTTGATCCGGGCGACGGACCTGGGCTCACCGATTACCGTTCATTCCGCCGCCGTCCGATGGGCGAACCACGGCGAATTCGGAGTAGAATTCCTGAATCTCACCGAACTGGACCGGAGCCGACTCCACCGCTTTCTCCACGTCGCCACACCACGGTCCTCTCCCCAGAACTAGGCTTTCTTACCAGCGGTACAGCCTTTTCCTCCGTGGCCCGAATGATGCTAGACTAGCAAGATGACCTGCCCCATTTGCCGCCGCCCCACATCTTGGGAGCAGAATCCGTGGCGTCCGTTCTGCTCGGAACGGTGTCAGTTCACGGACCTGGGAACGTGGGCAGCAGAACAGTATCGAATCCCTGGCCCTTCCCTCACAATGGAATCTTCTTCCGCTGAGTCCGACCAGGACGGCAAGACAGAGCATACCGGGCAGGACCGTTAAGAGATTCCGGTCATCGTGACCAGGCGTAGTCGCCGGTTATTCCTGCCCGTTTTTCATCAGGCCACCTACAGGCTTCAAGAGTCGACCCGATATTTCGTATCGCCTTCCGGCTGAGCTGTCGTGGATGCCTATCCGGCCAGATTCCTGGTTGGCAAGCCCTGTCGATCTTGCTAAGGTGAGGGGCGCTGAATATTCGAGAGGGAGACCTGCCATGCTATCGACAAAAGGTTATGCCGCACTAACCGCGAAAGCAGCCCTGCAACCCTATTCATTCGAAAGACGAGACGTCGGGGCGCACGATGTCCTCATCAAAATCACCTACTGCGGCATCTGCCACTCGGACATCCACCAGGCCCGCGACGAATGGGGCGGGTCACTCTTCCCCATGGTCCCGGGCCATGAAATCGTCGGCACGATTACGCAGGTGGGGGATCAGGTGAGGAGATTTCGCGTCGGTGAAACGGCCGGCGTCGGGTGCTTTGTTGACTCCTGCCGGACTTGCGGGCCCTGCCGCGAAGGGCTCGAACAATATTGCGATTCCGGCATGCTCCTCACCTACAGCGGGAAAGACAAGAAGGGCCAGGTTACGCAAGGCGGCTACTCGACCCAGATCGTCGTCGACGAGAATTATGTATTGCGAATTCCGAAGACCCTTTCACCGGCGGGAGCCGCTCCGTTACTCTGCGCGGGCATCACCACCTATTCCCCCCTTCGTCATTGGGGTGTGGGCAAGTACCACAAGCTGGCCGTGGCGGGATTGGGTGGGCTTGGCCACATGGCGGTAAAGATCGCAACAGCCCTGGGTACAGAAGTAACGGTATTGAGCACGTCGGAGCGGAAACGAAAGGATGCGGAACGATTGGGAGCAGGAGACTTCGCTCTCACCTCGGAGCGCGACACGTTCACGCGGCTGCAGCGGCATTTCGATTTCATCCTCGATACAATCGCGGCTCCGCACAACTACAACGCCTATGTGAATCTCCTGAAAACCGATGGCACGATGATTCTCGTCGGCGCGCCGGAGAAACCTACGCTGCTCGAACCGTTTCCCCTCATCATGCACCGGCGCCGGATCGCCGGCTCCGTCATCGGCGGTATCCGTGAAACACAGGAGATGCTCGACTTCTGCGCCGAACATGGCATCGAGTCAGATGTCGAAGTGATTCCAATTCAGCAAGTCAACGAAGCCTACGAACGGGTCCTTAAAGGCGACGTGCGGTTCCGGTTCGTGATCGACCTGGCGTCGTTAAGCTGATTGGCGGAGCGGCAGCGTACATGAGGAAAATGGCTGGGGGACTAGGAATCGAACCTAGGTAGCCGGCTCCAAAGGCCGGCGTCCTACCGCTAGACGATCCCCCAGCGCGGTGCGGCAGCTGTTGATAGATCTGGAACGGGATGGAAAGTTTTTTGGCTGGGGGACTAGGAATCGAACCTAGGTAGTCAGATCCAGAGACTGACGTCCTACCGCTAGACGATCCCCCAACCGACGCTCACACTAATATAAGGCTCTCGACTTCGTCAAGATCGGCGCGGGTTTATTGGCAGGGATCACCTGACTAGGCTGAGGACCGTTGGATCCCCTGACGGAGCCGGAACAAGGTTCGGTCTCGGCCCAGCACCTCCATTACCTCAAAGAGACCCGGGCTGGCAGTGCGACCGGTCAACGCGACACGAACCGGTTGAGCGAGCTGCCCCATTTTCAGGCCCTCCTCTTCAACACATTTCTTGAAGCTGTCTTCCCACTCTTGCTTGGAAAAAGTCGAGAAGGCCTCGAACCGCGCAAGCAGTTTGCCGAGCACCGGCGCTATGGCCGGCGTAAGAAACTTCTTCGCTGCCTCCTCGTCAAACATCACCGATTGCCCGAAATACGGCCTGACCCACTCGACCATCTCCACCAATGTCTTGGCCCTCTCTTTGACCAGCACAACGAGCCGTGCAAGCCAGTCTGCCGATACCGCCCGGAGTTCGGCTTGTAAGCCCGCCCCTTCCAATAACGGCACCAGAGCCTGGGCGACCTGACCGGGAGGACTGGTCTTGATGTATTCGGCGTTCATCCAGAGCAGCTTGTCCGGATTAAAAACGGCGGCCGAGGTCTGCACGTTTTTCCACGAGAATTTCTCGATCAGTTCCTGACGGGTAAACAGCTCCTGATCGCCGTGCGACCAGCCGAGCCGGACCAGGTAGTTCACCATCGCATCGGGCAGGTAACCCATGTCCCGATAGGCCATGATCGAGGTTGCGCCGTGCCGTTTGGACAGCCGGGCCTTATCGGACCCGAGAATCATCGGCAGATGGCCAAATCGCGGAACGGGAAACCCGAGCGCTTCAAAAATCGGAACTTGCCGCGGGGTGTTGGTGAGATGATCGTCCCCGCGCACAACGTGCGTGATATTCATCAGGGCATCATCGACGACGACCGAAAAGTTGTATGTCGGATAGCCGTTCGACCGGAGGATGATCAGATCGTCAAGGACGGCATTATCGAAGACGATCCTGCCCTTGATGAGATCATCGACTACCGTCTGGCCCTCCTGCGGCGCCTTAAACCGGAGAGCGGCGTCCCCTGACGGAGCGGTTATTCCCAGATTGCGGCAACGGCCGTCATAGCGAGGCGAGAGTCCCTTCGCTTCCGCTTCCTTTCGCCGGGCTTCCAACTCCTCAGCCTTACAGACACACCAGTAGGCCCGGCCCTTTTCAAGGAGCTGGGTTGCATGACTGCGGTAGAGATCCATGCGTTCGGTCTGACGAAAGGGACCTTCATCCCAATCGAGCCCCACCCATTTCATCCCGTCGAGAATGGCCTGGATCGATTCATCGGTAGACCGGCTCTGATCCGTATCCTCTATGCGAAGAATGAAAACGCCGTTCTGCTGGCGCGCAAAGAGCCAATTGAACAAAGCCGTGCGAACTCCGCCGATATGCAGGAAACCGGTCGGGCTGGGAGCGAAGCGCACGCGGACCTGTGTCATATTCGGATCCCGGTGAATTGGTTCAAGGGCCGGTATCTATAGCATGCACGGAAAAGTATTGTACAGAATCGGGCCGTATGGCTCTTTCCTCTAAACCGACCATCTGATAAGAGAGCACAAGGAGGATCGGTATGGCGGAATTCACGCAGCCGGCGACAGTACTTTCGATCACCGATCTCACACCTCACGTTCGTCAAATCGTGGTCCTCCCCAGGACTCAGAGGCTCTCTTTCCTGCCAGGCCAGTGGGTTTCGCTGAAGCTGCCCGTCGGTCCCAGGCCCCCGCTCAATCGCGCCTATTCTATGGCGGCACCGGCATCGCCTTCCGGGGAACTGACGCTGGTATTCGATCTGGTGCCGGGAGGGGTCGGATCCGGCTATCTGTACCGACTCAAGCCCGGGGATGAGCTGCTGCTGTCCGGTCCCTACGGCAACTTCGTGCTGCCTCAGCCGCTCGATCGAGAAGTGCTGTGCATTACACGATACACGGGACTCATTCCCGTCCGATGCATGCTGAAAGCCTTGTATGCCCAACGCGAGACAACCCCGGTGCTCGTGATTGCGGTCGGCCCGGCTGAGAATGAATTGCTCTACCATGATGAGCTTCTCTCGCTTGCCGTAATGCACCCGACGTTTCGTTATCTGCCCCTCGTTGCGTCCGGAGAGGAATCAGCCGTCGCGTTGACGGTGAGCATGCTGCGCCCACTGATCGAGGGAGCGCCGCACATCCTCCCCATGCTCTGCGGCACCAAGGAGTTCGTGCGACCGTTGCGCGCGTTCTTTGTGGAGTGCGGGTACGGGCGAAAAGAGGTGAAAACCGAAACCTACAACTAATGCCCTTCTCTGACCAGATTCTTGTTCACGGCCGGAATCTCGACCACGATGTCCTTCGTTCCGTTGGGCACACACTGGCAGCCAAGACGTGACTGCAAAGTCGTCATCGGGGCTTCATCCAGTTGATCAAACTCGTCATCCGTGCCCTCGTTGCAGCTCTCCAGCCCCTGTTTCACCATCACGTGACAGGTCGAACAGGCGCACACCCCGCCGCACACATGCTCCAGGTCCACTCCGTTGGCCATGGCCACATCAAGAATGCTGCCCGGCAGTCCTGTGGGACCATATGGGATCTTTGCCGGATCTACGGTGACCTTGGTGACGGCTCCGTCCGGCTGAATGTACGTGATGGTGTACGCGGTCTTGGGGAGTTCGTACTCGGATTTTTCAATATAGGGGTTCGTCCCGCCCATGTGCCCGTTCCTTTCTCGGTCTGAATGCGATGCTGAATCCGTGTTGACAGCCTGGAAAGCTGCGTGCTATTCTTAGTCCGACCTTATTGATCGGAGATCATTATAGTCTCCGACTCTATCGATCGGCAATAGTTATGTTGAAGATCTCAAAAAAAGCTGACTACGCGCTTATGGCGCTCCAGCACATCGCCTCTGTCCAATTCGGCGACGCGACCCCAGGTCGCGTCGTGAATACGAAAGAGATCGCCGAGGAATACAACATTCCGTTGGAATTACTGGCCAAGGTGCTCCAGGCCCTCTCCAAAAACGGCATGATCGAGAGCCATAACGGCCCTAAAGGCGGCTACCTGCTGGCCCGGAAGGCCGGACAGATCACCATTGCACAGATTCTGGAGAGCATCGAAGGCCCATTGGGGATTACCGATTGTTCGCATGAAAAAGACGGCGAGTTCTGTATGCAGCGGGAACATTGCAACATCCGCACGCCGCTCCTCAAAGTGCAGGACAGTATTTATCAGCTCCTGAACAATATGACCCTGCAAGACATGATGGGCGGCACGCCCCTCATCACGATTCAGTCTCTCACGACACAAGGAGTCGAACGATGAAGCTTCCTATTTTCCTGGATAACCATTCCACCACGCCGATGGATCCGCGGGTGCTGGAAGCCATGCTCCCCTATTTTGTTGAAAAATTCGGCAATGCGGCCAGCCGCAACCATGCGTTCGGCTGGGCCGCGGAAGAAGCGGTGGAGAATGCCCGCAAGCAGATCGCCAAGTTGATCAAGGCGGACTCGAAAGAGATCGTCTTCACCAGCGGGGCCACTGAATCGGACAACCTCGCCATCAAGGGCGTCCTGGAGATGTACAAAGAGAAGGGCAACCACATCATCACGTCCTCCACGGAACACCGCGCCGTGCTCGATACGGCCAAGTCGCTCGAGGCCAAAGGATTGGCGACCGTCACCTACCTGCCGGTCGACAAGCACGGCATGGTGAATCCCGAGGACGTGCGGAACGCCATCACGGACAAGACGATCCTCATTTCCATCATGCTGGCCAACAACGAAATCGGAACGATCAATCCGGTGAAAGCGATCGGCAAGGTCGCCAAGGAGAAGGGGATCCTGTTCCATTGCGACGCGACGCAGGGCGTGGGCAAAATCCCGGTGGATGTCCAGGACATGGGCATCGATCTCATGTCGTTCACGGCACACAAAATGTACGGTCCCAAAGGAGTCGGCGCGCTCTACGTGCGGAAGAAGAACCCGCGCGTCCGGATTACCGCTCAGATGGATGGCGGAGGTCACGAACGCGGCATGCGCTCCGGCACGTTGCCCGTTCCCCTGATCGTCGGGTTCGGCAAAGCCTGCGAGATCTGCGAGCAGGAGATGGCCGCGGAATCCGTCCGGTTGGCGGCCATGCGCGATCGGCTCCAGGCCGGAATTATGGCGGCGCTGGAGGAAAGCTATCTGAACGGCCATCCCGCCAATCGGCTGCCCGGCAACCTGAACATCTCGTTCGCTTATGTGGAAGGCGAGTCGCTGCTGATGGGGATGAAGGACATCGCGCTTTCGTCCGGCTCGGCCTGTACTTCGGCCACGCTGGAACCGTCCTACGTGCTCCGAGCCTTGGGCGTTGGGACCGAGCTGGCGCACTCCTCCATTCGATTCGGCCTGGGCCGGTTCAACACGGACGAAGAGATTGACTATACGATCAAGAAGGTTATTGAAGTGGTCACCAAGCTGCGGGAAATGTCCCCGCTGTACGAAATGGCAAAGGAAGGCGTCGACCTGAAATCCGTTCAGTGGGCAGCCCACTGAACGCGTGAAGTGTGAAAAGACCCTCGTGAAGCGTATCTCGCGTACAACGAACGACGCTTCACGAACGACGAGATACCAAGGAGGTTCTTATGGCCTATAGCGATAAAGTCGTCGATCATTTTAACAACCCGCGCAACATGGGGAGTTTTAAGAAGGATGAGGAAGGGGTCGGCACCGGGATGGTTGGCGCGCCGGAGTGCGGCGACGTCATGAAACTCCAGATCAAGGTGCAGAACGATACGATCGTGGATGCCAAGTTCAAGACCTTCGGCTGCGGTTCGGCCATTGCCAGCTCCAGTTTGGCCACCGAGTGGCTCAAGGGTAAGACGCTCGAGGAGGCCCAGAAGATCAAGAATACGGACATCGTGCAGGAGTTGAACCTCCCGCCGGTGAAGATTCACTGTTCTGTGCTCGCAGAAGATGCGATCAAGGCCGCGTTGGCCGACTATCAGAAGAAGGCTGACACGAAGTAACGCCAACGAAGGGAGCGCCCGATGGACACAACCAACACCGACACTCAAACCCCGGTCATCACCCTGACCGAGGCCGCACTTAAGGAAGTGAAACGCCTCATCAACGTCCAAGGGATCACCGAAGGCGGTCTCCGGCTGGGCGTGAAAGGCGGCGGCTGTTCGGGGCTGAGCTATACGATTAATTTCGACGAAAAGATCGGTCAATACGATCAGGTGTATGAGTTCGATGGGGTCAAAGTGATTGTCGACGCCAAGAGCGCGATTTACCTCCAGGGCACGCAGCTCGACTATCACAAGGATTTGATGGGCGGGAATTTCAAGTTCGTGAATCCGAACGCCAACAAGACCTGTGGTTGCGGAGAATCATTTTCGGCGTAGTAGACCCGACGATTTCCGGAGAGAATCCTCACGCAGGCATGGCCCGTTGCCATGCCTGTCTTGTCAAGGCAGGTAGAAGCATGGACCATCACCACACCCACAGCACAACCCCTCGGGAGCTCCAGATGGCCCGGAGCATGTGCTGGCACTGCCAATCCGAAATAGCCGGAGAATATTTCTGCGACCGCTGCGTCAAGGTGCAGCCGGTCTCCAAAGAGACTGATTATTTCACCTGCTTTGGGTTTCCCCGACGCCTCACCATCGACACAGGTCAACTGGAAGCCAAGTTTTACGAGCTCAGCCGCGCCTTTCATCCGGACTTTTATCAGAACAAGAGCGAGACCGAGCAGGCTATCAGCCTCGGCAACGCGGCCACGCTCAACACAGCCTATCGCACGCTCCGCGATCCGATACAACGGGCCGAATATCTGCTCGACCTGGAAGCCGGAGCGGTGAAGGAGATCCGGACGTCGCCGCCGGCCGACCTTTTCGAAGAGATCCTCGAACTTCAAGACACGCTTGATGAATATCGATCCGCTGACCGCGCATCCGACACGGGACGGCAACTTCGCGCAAAACTCCAAGCGGAACAGACTACTCTGGAGCAGCGCAAACGGGACATGGAGACCCGGCTCCAGCAGCTTTTCAGCGAGTGGGATGCCCTCCAGGAACGCGGTGAGGCGACGAGCCAGGCCAGGACGGAGCGGGACCGTCTGCTCAAACAGATGCGGGAAATTATCTCCAACCGAACCTACGTCAAGAACATCGTCAACGATCTCGTCGCGACAATCGGATAATCATCATGGCACGTATCGTCGGGATTGACCTAGGCACCACAAACTCGCTCGTGGCCTATATGAAAGACGGGAAACCCTGTGTCATTCCAGGCCGGACGGGCCGCGCGATGGTGCCCTCCGTCGTGGCGATGACGGACAACGGCCTGATCGTCGGCGATCCCGCGAAGGAACACCTGACGCGAAGTCCCGAACGGACGGTCTATTCGGTCAAGCGGTTCATGGGCAAGGGTCTCGCCGACGTGCAAGGCGAACTGGCCTACTTCCCTTACTCGCTCACCGAACAAGGCGGCGTGATCCGCATCAAGCTTGGCGAGAAGACCTACTCGCCCCCGCAAATTTCGGCGATGATTTTGAAAGAACTGAAGCAACGGGCTGAGGCCCATCTCGGCGAGAGCATCACAAAAACGGTCATCACCGTCCCCGCCTACTTCAACGACAGTCAGCGGCAGGCAACCAAGGATGCCGGCATGATCGCCGGGCTCGAAGTCCTGCGTATCATCAATGAACCGACGGCGGCTTCGCTCGCCTACGGGCTCCAGGAAAAGACCCAAGGTACAATTGCCGTGTACGACCTCGGCGGCGGCACGTTCGACATTTCCATCCTCAAGCTCAAGAACGGCATCTTCGAAGTGCTGGCCACCAACGGAGACACGCATCTCGGCGGCGACGACCTGGATCGTCAGGTTGCCGACCTTTTCCTATCGGAAATCCGTAGCAGCCATGGCATCGACCTCAGCACTTATCCCGACCACATGCAGGCCGTCCGCCTTGAAGCGGAGCAGGCCAAGATCCGGCTGTCCGATGAACTGAAAACGCAGGTGACGGTCGAGCTCCCGGACAGCAGGGGCCGCTTCACCCGCGAACTGACACGTGATCAGCTAGAATCGTTGACGACGAACATCATCGAGCGAACCCTGGCGCCCTGCCGGTTGGCGCTGAAGGATGCCGGCTTGACCCCCGGTGACATCGATGAAATCGTGCTCGTCGGCGGCTCCACCCGCATGCCGCTCGTTCGGCAACGCGTTCGGGAGTTGTTCGGGAAGACGCCGCACTGCGAGCTCAATCCCGACGAGGTTGTGGCCCTCGGCGCAGCCGTGCAAGCCGACATTTTGAGCGGCGGCACCACCGATATGCTCTTGCTCGACGTGACGCCCCTCTCACTCGGCATCGAAACGATGGGTGGCGTGATGAGCAGCTTGATTCGCCGGAATACCACCATACCGGCGAGTGCCAAGGAAATGTTCACCACCTACGTGGACGGTCAAACCGGCGTAGATATCCACATTCTCCAAGGCGAGCGCGAACTGGCGAAAGACAATCGCAGCCTGGCGAGATTTCGGCTCAAAGTACCTCCGCTTCCTGCAGGCGTCCCTCGCATCGAAGTCACGTTTCTCATCGATGCCAATGGGATCCTGAACGTGAAGGCCAGCGACATGCGGACCGGACAGACCCAGTCCATCGAAGTGAAGCCCTCGTACGGGTTGTCCGACACCGAAGTGGAACGGATGATCGAAGATTCGTTCAAGTTTGCGGCGGAGGACGTCAACGCCCGCAAGCTGATCGAAGCCAGGTTGGATGCCGGCGCATTGATCACAACAACCGAGAAGTCTTTGGGAGAGGGCGTTCACCTGATCGCCCAGGAAGACGTCACGGGCATTCGAGCGGCACTGTCGGCCTTGGCGGCCGCAAAGGACGGCAACGACCCCCGTGCCATCCGCGCGCGCATGGCCGACCTCGAACAAGCGGCGAAAGGCCTGACGGTCGCCTTGTTGGACGACTCTCTGAAGCGGGGATTACAGGGTAAGAAAGTCTCTGAAGTAACGTGAAGCGCGCCTCGTGAAGCGTATCTCGCAATCGCTTCACGAACGACGAGTGACGAGATACCAAGGAGTCCTGAATGGATCTGAAATGGCAGGACACGGAAGATATTGCGATCAGACTGGTCGAAGAGCACCCGGAGACGGATCCGCTGACCGTGCGTTTTACCGATATGCACGCATGGATCGTCGCTTTGCCCGACTTCAAGGACGATCCGAAAAAATCCAACGAGAAGATCCTGGAAACAATTCAGATGGCCTGGCACGAGGAATTTCAGGACTCGAAGGCCTAGTTGTGCGCGGCTACAAGCTGCCGTCCCCGACGGGCTGCCCTTCAGGAATCTGATCCAGCTTATAGAAATCCGTGGGGTCGAGACGACGGTGCGCCGCCTGCGTCGGTTCGCTCCCCTTGGCAAAGAGCTCCACGGTTCCCTTCTGGCCCTCACCCTCCTGCTCCGACTCCAGGAGTCCCGTCGACGAATCGACTTTCACAAACGTGACCCCCTCGGGAATTTCAAACGGCACGACAGGAAGCTGCTTCAGCGCCTCCTTCATAAACGCGATCCAGATCGGCAATGCCGAACGGGCCCCGGTCTCGCTCTCCCCGAGCGAACGACGATCATCAAAGCCCACGTATACCCCCGCGACCAGATTCGGCGTCCCGCCGATAAACCATGCATTGACGTAGTCGTTGGTCGTCCCGGTCTTGCCCGCAATCGGACGATCGAGCACTTTGGCAGCCTGCCCGGTTCCCTTCTGCACCACATCTTCCATCATATTGGTGATCAAGTAGGCCGTCTCTTTCGCAATGACCTCATGAGTTTCAGGCTCGGCCACTTCGAGGGTCTTGCCCGTGCTGTCCTTCGCTAGTTTGATGGCAAAGGGCTCCACCCGGGTTCCCTTATTCAGGAACACCCCGTACACCGACGTCAGTTCCATCAGGCCCACCGACGACGACCCCAAGCCCAGGGAGAGATCGGCCGGCAATGGACTCGTCACGCCGACTGCCCGCGAAAACTCGATGACGTTTTTCACCCCGACTTTGTCGAGCAGACGCACCGTCGCCAGATTGTGCGAGTGCGCCAACGCGTCCCGCAAACTCACCATGCCGTGAAACTTTCGCCCGTAGTTCTCCGGTTTCCAAATCTTGTCGTCTTCCTCCTGCTCATAGACCACCGGCGCATCGAGAATCTGCGTGGCCGGACTCAGCCCCTGACTCATTGCTGTCGCGTAGATGAGGGGCTTGAACGCCGAGCCTGGCTGCCGGCGCGCTTGTACGGCGCGGTTATATTCGCTGCGGGAAAAATCATAGCCCCCCACCATGGCCCGGATCGCGCCCACCCTCGGATCGATGGCGATCAAGCCCCCCTCGACGACCGGTGTCTGTTCAAGGACCAGCTGTACGCCGTCCTTCGTCACCTTTTTGACTCCGATTTCGATGACATCGCCGGGCTTGAGAATCTGCTTGAGGTTGGGATTTACCACGACGTCGACGGTGGGATCAGGACCCTTGAGTATCCGCTTCGCCCAGGTCATGTCGTCGAAGGCCAGTCTTGCCGTGACCGTCCCGACTTGGACCACATAGTGATCCTTCGCGACTTTCATCACGATTCCTTCAGCCATATCCCCGGGCTTGAGCGACTGATCCGTCGAGGCCGGCGCCGGGGGTTGAATCGTCGCCAGGTCAACGGTACGCCGGGGCCCTCGCCACCCTTCCCGTTTGTCGAGATCACGCACACCGGCCAGAAACGTCGCCTCCGCCGCTCTCTGCATCTCCAGATTCAAGGTCGTGTAGATTTGCAAACCGCCCTTGTACACCATGGCCTCCCCGTATTTCGCCACGAGTAATTGGCGGACATACTCGACGAAATACGGGGCAAAGTGGTCGCTGCCGGGCCGACGGAAGTTGAGCACCTCGGCGACCGCGGCTTCACGGTCAGCCGGCGTAATAAAGCCGGCTTCTTCCATGCGGGACAGTACATGCTCCTGCCGCTTTTTCGCCCGTTCATAGGCCGTGAAGGGAGAAAACCGGCTGGGCGATTTGGGAAGGCCGGCGAGAAAGGCCGATTCGGCAAGCGTCAGCGTCTTGATATCTTTCCCGAAGTACGATTGGGCCGCAGAGGCCACTCCATAGGCCCCTTGCCCGAAGTAGATCTGGTTCAAATAGGTCTCAAGGATCTGCTCTTTCCCGGACACCGCCTCCATCTTGTAGGCCAGAATCAGCTCGCGGATCTTCCGCTCATACGACCGCTCCGACGAGAGAAAGAGCGACCTGGCCAGCTGCTGCGTAATCGTGCTCGCTCCTTCGACTTTCCTGCCTCCATGGCGGATGTTGGTCCAGGCTGCCCGCAGCATCCCGACATAATCTAAACCCGGATGCTCGAAAAACCGTGCGTCCTCCGTCGCAATCACCGCCTGTGTGAGCGTCTTGGGAATATCGGCAAGCGGGGTCAGAATGCGGCGCTCAATGAAGAACTGGCCGATGGGCTGCCGATCATCCGAATAAACGGTCGTGACCAGGCTGGGTTGATAGCTCTGGAGTAGATCAAGTGAGGGAAGGTCTTGGGAAAAGTGCCAGATCACCCCGGCGACCGTCGCAGTGCCGATAACCGTGCAGGCCAGGACGCCGAGCAATGCGATCTGCCACCAGCGCCACAGCCGGCGCGGCTGTTCCTGAATCTCGACGAACCGTTCATCGCCTGGCATCGGAATCGAACTCCTGGGGAAATTTGGATCTGCGAGGGTGGCGAAAATACCTTACAATGCGTCCCCTGAAAACTCAAGCATCCGCTGCCAACGACGCGTAAGCGGAGCGCTTGTATGACGACCGGCCCTTCAGGTATACTGTCCCATGACGCCTCACTGTCGGGGCGTCTTTTTTTTCGCCAAGAGAAGCACAGGAACCATGTCACAACTACGCGCCCCTCAAGACCGCCGGAGCGATATCCGGAACATAGCCATTATTGCCCACGTTGACCACGGCAAAACGACGCTGGTCGATGCCGTGCTCCGCCAGACCCACGTCCATCGAAAGATTGACGATATGGGCGAGCGCATCATGGACTCGATGGACCAGGAACGCGAGCGGGGAATTACGATCCGGGCCAAGAATGCCAGCGTCACCTACAACGGCGTGAAGATCAACATCGTCGACACGCCGGGCCACGCCGATTTCGGCGGCGAAGTGGAACGCACGCTCAGAATGGTGGACGGCGTGCTCATCCTTGTCGACGCCAAAGAAGGGCCGATGCCGCAAACTACCTTTGTTCTGCGGAAGGCTCTGGCGCTCGGGCACAAGGCCATCGTTGTCATCAACAAGATCGACCGCCCGGACGCCGTGATCGACGATGTCGTCAACCGCACCTTCGATCTCTTCGTGCACCTGGGCGCCACCGACGAGCAACTCGATTTTCCGATCGTCTACACGTCGGCGATCAAAGGCATTGCCACCCTCGACGTAAACAAGCCCGGGACCGATATTGCGCCGCTGCTCGACACTGTGCTGGAGAAAATCCCCGCACCGGCCATCAACGCCCAGGCTCCGCTTCAAATCCTGGTCCTGGCCCTCGTGCAGGATGCCTACAAGGGCAAGATGGGAATCGGCAAGATTCAGTCGGGGTCGATCGCCCGACGACAGAGCGTCATGGTCCTCGGCAAGGACGGCGCACAGCTCCCCGGCAAGGTCTCCGACCTGGCGGTGTATTCGGGTCTTGAACGGGCCGACACGGAACAGGCCGAGGCGGGAGAAATCGTCGCCGTTGCAGGCCTCGATGAAGTGAGCATCGGCGATACCATCGCCGATGCGGAGCATCCGGTCGCCCTTCCACGCGTGACGATCGATGAACCGACCGTCCAGATGACCTTTTCCGTGAACAACAGCCCCTTTGCCGGCCGGGAAGGAAAGTTCCTGACATCCCGTCACTTGCGCGAGCGCCTGTTCAAGGAACTCGAAACGAATGTTTCGCTCCGCGTCAATGAAACGGACAGCGCCGATCGCTTCCTCGTAGCAGGCCGCGGCGAACTCCATCTCGGCGTCTTGATCGAACAGATGCGCAGGGAAGGGTATGAACTTCAAGTATCGCAACCGGAGGTCATTCTTCATCGCGACGGCGGCAAGGTCACCGAGCCGTACGAGGAACTGACCATCCAGGTTCCCGAAATCTATCAGGGGGCGGTGATCGAAGAGCTCGGCAAGCGCCGCGGCGAATTGCGTCACATGAAGCTCATCCATTCCGATATCGGCGCCAGCGAAATGCATTTGGAGTACCACATCCCGACGCGCGGCATTATGGGCCTCAAGAATATGCTGCTCGCCAAGACCCGGGGCACCATCATCATGCACCATGTCTTTAAGGCCTACGAGCCGGCGGAGGAGCGCGACTTGATCGTGGCGCCGCACGGATCGCTCGTGGCATTCGAAGACGGCACCAGCACGGGCTATGCGATCTTCATGACCCAGGAGCGGGGCACCATGTTCATTGGTCCCGGCGTGGAGGTCTACCGTGGGATGGTCGTCGGCGAAAACAGCCGGGACGAAGATCTCGACGTAAACGTGTGCAAAGAAAAGCATCTCTCCAACATGCGGGCGTCTGGTTCGGACGAAGCGCTGGTACTCACGCCCCCGCGCGAAATGACACTGGAATTTGCGCTGGAATATATCGGGTCCGATGAACTGGTGGAGATCACTCCGCAGAACCTGCGTATTCGCAAACGGCTTCTCAACCCGGACGATCGTCGCAAGGCCCGCAAAGCCGGGAAATAATGTAAGTGTCCCGGTCAAAGAGCATATGGCGTATGGCTAATCGCGTATAGCACAAGCAAGAAGAATCCTTCGGACTACGGTCCGTGCTATATGCCATAAGCTCCTCTCGTCGTTTCGCGAGATACGCTTCACGAAAAGCGAGATACGGTTCGTGACATGAGAATCCGGAAGAAATCCCCGAAGCCTTCCGCCAAGCGCCCGCCCCTCTACTTCATCGGCTATCGCGGCACCGCCCCGGCTACGGACGAGTTGAAGATCTGGTACGAGCGCGAGTACGGCGGGCCGCTGACCATTCGCCACGAAGCAGGCTCGCCTGAATCCTGGCAGGCCACACACGGCCCCTGGTCGGCCCATGTCGTGATGCCGCTGCCGATGAGTCACGTTGCCGACGTCATGAAGCAATTGGCGTGGGAGCATGACGTCATGGGGGCCGTCGCACCGTCGCTCGCCTCTCCGCGAGACATGCCGGACACGATTCTCTTCGCTGCCCGGTTGGCCCGCGGCCTCACCCTGCTGACGCAGGGGACCGCCTATGATGTGACGACCCAGGCCTACGTCAATCCGTCGGATTGGCAGAATCGCGGCCTGACCGGTTTTCTTGTGGATGACCACCTATCCATCACCCACGACGATACATCGAGGCCAGACCAGGTTTGGTCCTACTCGCTGGGCCTTAGCAAGTTCGGGCTGGACGAGATTGAGATGTTTCAAGGTAAAGGCCTCCCTGAAAGCGCTGCCAGAGAGCTGCTGACCGAATCGGCCAACGAGCTTCTGCGCATGGGCCAAACCCCGAAAGTCGGGACTGCGTTCCGCCTCCCCTTACTCGGCCGCACCGTTCGCATCGTGAACTACCGCACCGTTGCCCCGGCCGGTCGCATGGTGGGATTCCGCGAACTGCAAGGCTAGCAAATCTCTTGACAACTCAATACGTTACCTTACTTCCCCAAGAGCCCTAGGCCTTCCGGCCCGTTGACAAGCTTTCGAGACACAGGTTACAAAGTTTACGGTTCACAACGGGGTTCTCTCAATCTGAGACCTCACATACCCCAACATACAGCGACGTTCCAAAGGAGGATCCGAGATGAGCGACGTGGCACCAGAGATCAAGGTGGGCGATATAGCACCGGACTTTAATCTGAAAGATCAGGATCAGAAGGACGTGAAACTGAGCGACTACCGCGGCAAGAAAAACGTCGTGCTGTGCTTTTACCCGCTGGACTGGAGCCCGGTCTGCCAGGGTGAGAACAAGTGCCTGACCGACGACTTCCCCAAGTTCCAGTCCGCCAACGCGGAGTTGTTCGGCATCAGCTGCGACAGTTTCTTCTCACACAAGGCCTGGGCCGATTCCATGGATCTCAAGCATCGTCTGCTGTCGGACGTGCACCGGACCACCGCGAAGAGTTATGGCCTCTACTTCGAGCCCCTGAACTGCTCCAAGCGGGCGACCGTGATCGTGGACAAGAACGGCAAAGTCGCCTACGTGAAAGTCCAGGAGATCAAGGTGGCGCGTGAGGATAAGGAAATCCTCGCCGCTCTCGCCAAACTGAGCTGACCCGAGTAGGGCTGAGGACTGAGTGCTGAGGTCTGGGGACACCCTCCGGTCTCGGCACTCAGCATTTGTTCCCATGTCTGGAATGGTCGAAGACGTTCGCGATGAGAACTACAAGGAATTCACCGACAGCACCGGTGCGGTCGTCGCCTATGGCCTGGCAACCTGCGAACCCTGCAAGACCTACGACCCCATCTTAGAAGAAACCGCCGCTAAGTTCCCGACGATCAAGATCGGCAAGGCCAAGATGCATGTCCCCGGCCGTTGCCGAGAAATTAAAAAGACCCACACGTTTGAAACCTACCCGACCACCCATTTCTTTGCACACGGCAAGCTGCTTCTCTCCCGAGAAGGAGTCGTCGAGCCGGCCGAACTGGCGGCATTGATCTCGGACCACCTGCTCAAGTAATACCTCCCCTCATCGCCGGCTGCAATCGCTTCGGGTTCAGAATCATCGAACTCCTTGACTCACTCCGCACTTGTAGTATCGTCGCAGAAGACGCAGTGGCATAAGACGTCAAGCGTCCCCACTCAGATCTGTCACGAGACAGTACGGATGGCTTCTCTCCCTCAAACGACCAACGCTCCGCGTTACGACGCGCAGGCCCTCCTGAACTCCCAGCCGGTGATCGTTTCGGTCATCGATCCGTCGACTCACAAGATTCAGCTTCAGAATGAAACCGGGCTCAAGAAATTCGGTCCGATCGCCGGCTTTACCTGCTATGACAAAATCGCTAGCTGTTCCTCACCCTGTTCCTTTTGCCGCATGCCGGAGGCGTTGACTGCAAATACCGTCGTGTCCAGCGAAGTTCCGCTCCCGGGCGACAAGTTTCTCCTCGTCCATTGGTCCAAGGCCTTCACCATCGACGGACGGGCCCACGTCATCGAAACGATTGTCGACATTACCGAACATAAGCGGACGGCCGCGGCACTGCATCAATCGCAGAAGATGGAAGCGGTGGGACGATTGGCCGGCGGGATCGCGCACGACTTCAACAATCTGATGATGGTGGTAATCGGACACGCGCAACGCCTGCTGCAACAACTCGCGACCCACCCGGCCCGTCAGGAACTGGAAATGATCAGCCAGGCCGGGATGCGCGCGGCGGCCCTGACGAAGAAGCTGTTGACGTTTAGCAGGCGACAGGTGTTCGAACCGAAAGAATGGCCGGTGAATCAAGCCATCCGCGAAATGGAAGACATCCTGCAGCGGCTGATTGGTGAGCACATTCAGATGGTCGTCGTGCTCCATCCCCATACGGGCCATGCCCTGGTCGATCCCGTGCAGCTCGAACAAGTGATTATGAACCTCGTTTTGAACGCCCGCGACGCCATGCCTGACGGCGGCCTCCTCAATATCGAGACGGACAATGTCGACTTGACCGAGCAATTTGCCGCTTCACACCCCGGCTCGACCCCCGGCCCCTACGTCAAAATCATGGTGCAGGATGCGGGCTGTGGGATGGACGCCGAGACGTTGGTCCATATTTTCGAACCCTTCTTCACGACCAAAGAAGCCGGGAAGGGAACAGGACTCGGGCTCGCGACCGTCTACGGCATCATCAAGCAAAGCCGGGGCTACATCGATGTCATGAGCGAACCGGGTAAGGGGTCACGGTTTACCGTGTACCTCCCACGGGTGGGACAGCCGGTCGCCGAATCGGGCACTCCTCAGGCGGGAAGAGCGTCATCCTCATTCCCATCCCCGCCACAAGATACGATTCTGGTCGTGGAGGATGAGGAGAGCATCCGGAACTTGGTCGTGACCATCCTGCAGGATCAGGGCTACCACGTGCTGGCGGCAGGCGACGGGATTGAGGGGTTACAGGTGCTGCAAATGCTCAAGGGGAAGTGCCCCCTCGTCATCACGGACGTCATCATGCCCAGAATGAAAAGCGCCGCCTTCGTCGAAAGCGTCCGCGCCATGCGGCCGGAAGTCAGTGTGCTCTATATGTCCGGCTATGCGGGCGACACCCTCCAGGCCAACGGGGTGAACGATGACACGCCCTTCCTGCAGAAGCCTTTCCTTCCCAC
>DATIGF010000030.1:0-38614 GCA_035454865.1 Nitrospiraceae bacterium
CGAGTCGTCGAGCATGGTCTTCAGCACCGCGGCTGCCCGGTTGTGCGCGACATAGTCCACAATCATCCTCTCGATGAGCCTGTCCAATTCGACGGCAGAATCCATCATAGTGACTCCCTCCGAATAGTGACTCCCTCCGAATAGAATCGTTAGCCGTCAATAGTCATTCGTCATTCGCAAACGAGCGGCGGAGTCTTCCCCGGTTGACGAGTGACAGATGACGGCTTCATTCCCCGAATTTGATCCCCTGGGCAAGGGGTAACCCGGTTCCCCAGTTGACGGTGTTGGTTTGACGGCGCATGTAGGCCTTCCATGCGTCCGATCCCGCCTCCCGCCCGCCGCCGGTGTCCTTTTCGCCGCCGAAGGCTCCGCCGATTTCCGCCCCGGACGTGCCGATGTTGATGTTGGCGATCCCGCAGTCGCTGCCCGAGGCCGACAGAAACCGCTCGCTGCGGCGCACATCGTTCGTAAACATGGCGGAGGACAGGCCCTGGGGGACGCCGTTCTGCAACGCGATCGCTTCGTCCAGGGTGCGAAATGTCATGACATACAGAATGGGAGCAAACGTTTCGCGCTGGACGATAGGCCAGTGGTTCTCCGCGCGCACAATCGTCGGTTCCACGAAATGGCCCGGGCGATTCAGCACGTGACCACCGCAGAGGATCTGGCCGCCTTCCTTTTTGATTTCATCGATCGCGGCACGATAGCTCTCCACCGCGGCCTGGTCGATGAGCGGCCCCATGAGTACGTCAGGCTCCAGCGGATGCCCGATGTGGATCTGAGCGTAGGCTTTCATCAGTTTGCCGTTCAGTTCGTCGTAACGCGACTCGTGCACGAGGAGGCGTCGGGTGGTGGTGCAGCGCTGGCCGGCTGTGCCGACGGCGCCGAACAGGACGGCCCGCACGGCCATGTCCAGATCAGCTGTTTCATCGACGATGACGGCATTGTTGCCGCTGAGTTCAAGGAGGCTTCGTCCCAAACGCCGGCCGACCGCCGAGGCGACATGGCGTCCGACTGCGACCGATCCGGTGAAGGAAATGAGCGGCAGGCGCTGGTCCTGCACCATCGTCTCGGCGAGATTCGCCTGGTCGGTGATGAAGAGTGAAAAAATTCCCGGGTACCCCTGCTGCTGCATCACGCGATTGCAGATCTGTTGCACGGCGATGGCGCAGAGCGGGGCCTTGGGCGAGGGTTTCCAGATGATCGTGTCTCCGGCGATCGCAGCCAGGAACGCATTCCAGGCCCAGACAGCGACGGGAAAATTAAAGGCGGTGATCACGCCGACCGGTCCCAACGGATGCCACTGCTCCGACATGCGGTGCGCCGGCCGCTCGGACTGCATGGTGGCACCGTAGAGCATGCGCGATTGCCCAACAGCGAAATCGGCCATGTCGATCATTTCCTGGACTTCCCCGTCTCCCTCAGCCTTGATTTTGCCGACTTCGAGGGAAATCAGGGTTCCGAGGTGCTCCTTCTTCTCTCGCAGCGCCTGGCCGATCAGCCGGACGAGTTCTCCGCGTTTCGGGGCCGGGACTATCCGCCAGGTGAGGAATGCCTCAACCGATTCTTTCACGATGCGCTGATAGTCTTCGGGGGAACAGGGGTGAACACCGGCAATCATCTCTCCGGTCGCCGGATTTGTAGAATGCAGCAGCGGACCCCCGGTGTGGCCGGACCACCAGTTGCTCCCGGTGCTGCCTCCCGGATTCACGGCCTGGATGCCCAGATCTTTGAGCGCTGCCTGTGCGGTGCTCATCGGAAGCATGCTCCGAATTCGTTGGCCAGGAAGTCCTTCAACGGCACCGATTCCTGTGTGACGAAACCATGGTACTTCGAGGGGGCGCTCAGAACGAGATCCATAACACAGCAGATGCTGGAGGCGGTCGTCACCTGAATGGCCGACCAGAGTTTGCCCTTGATGCATTGAGGGTAGATCTTCTTGACGTAATTCTCTTCGAAGAATCCGCCGTCTTTGGTCCCGGTCACCGACGCATAGATCAGCACGACGTCCTGGAGCGTTTGCGGAATGGCACGTTCGAGGACGCGTTTAAGCGTCTCGCGATCCTCGTTCAGCTTCAGGTCTTTCATCAGGAGGTGGATCTTTTCGCAGTGGCCGGGATAACGGAGCGTCTTGTAATTCATCGTCCGGACCTTACCGGCGTAACTGTCTGCCAGCGTTCCCAGTCCCCCTGACGTATTGAAGGCTTCATAAAGCAGCCCGTCCAATTCGATCGTTTCATAGCCTTCCAACGGTTGAAGGGGAACTTTCTCGCCTTCTTCAATGCCATAACAGAGATTGCCATATTCATTGATGAGCCCGTCAGTGGACCAGGTCAGCGAATACTTGAGCGCGTTACTGGGATGAACCGGCAAAGCGCCGACGCGCATCTTCACCGTATCCAGGGTCTCGAAGTGGGTCATGAGGTCGTGAGCCACGATACTGATAAAGCCCGGCGCAAGACCGCATTGAGGCATGAAGGCGCGTGGTGCGTTGGCGCTCAACACGCGAATCTGGTTTGTGACTTCGACGTCCTCCGTAAGGTCGAAATAATGGATGCCATGGGTCAATGCCAGTCCGGCCACGGTGGGGTTGCAGAAATAGGGGAGACTGGAAACGATCGCATCAACAGGATGAGCCGAGAGGTAGTTGCTGACCGCATCCGGGTGCCGGACGTCGAGAATGCAGGGGGTCACCCGCTCAAGGCCGAGATCTTCGATGAGATGCTTCGGCGCATCCAGGGTGAGATCACCGAGATGCACCTCATAGCCGCCACGCTGAGCCAGCAGACAGGCAACCAGTGATCCGATCTTTCCCGCGCCGAGGACAAGCACTCGATGCATGAGGAACCTCACTTTTAATAATTATACTCCTCTGACACATTCCGAGCACTTGGTTTGAACAATGTGGTGAGATAACGGGGCGCCATCGATTCCTCCCGCATGGGACCGAGCCACCGTCATCATGGCTGCCGGTTGTGTGTCACATGCCGAGAATCGCGAAAGGCGAGCAGCCACCGGTAGGGGATTTCGGAGGGTATCGGCTACCGGCTCTCTCCGCGGAGCGTCGCGAGATAGGCAATGAGATCCCGGATGTCGTCGTCCCCGAGAAGGTTCTTCGGATACATCGCGGTGCCCGGATGCCCGAGTTTGATCGAGCGAACGCGGTCCTGGTCGTTCTGCGACTTCAGTCCCGCCGCGTCCCTCAGGTTTGCCGGAGGGACCGGCAGCCGGTCGAGTTTCTCTGTCAAATCCGCCGATATGGGCGGTCTGTTCTCCAGATGGCCGTCGATGCCGTGACAGATGGCACAACCACCGATCTCGTGATAGATCTGTCGCCCGCTCTTTGCATCGCCCCGGATCGAGACGTCCGGGGCGGGCGCCACGGCGGCGGGCGCGACCGGGCCACGAATCAAAGCGAGGTAGGCTAGCAGCGCGAGGATGTCGTCGTCGGACAGCACCTGCTTGGGCAGGGGTTGCATGCTGCTGCGGAGGTGCCCGTGCCTGATGGATTCGAACCGTTGTTTGTCTGTGGCCAGCGCGAGACCCGCCGCATTTCTGAGGTCCGGCGGATTCGGATCAAGACGGGCGATATTCTCCCGGACTTTCGGCGTCAGATGCTCCGGGAGCCGGTCCCGGTACCCATCGACGCCGTGGCAGGTGGAGCACATGCCTTTGCCATTAAAGATCGCCTTGCCAGCTGCCGCCGTTCCTTGCCGGCTGCCGGGCTGCTTGTTGGTTGCCGAGCCCGCCTCTATCGGGGAAGTGAACAGTAAGGAAGCTGCCATGCAGACACCTCCGAGGAGGAGCATGCCGACGAGTCGAACAGGATGCTTCGTAGTGAATGCAGGCAATGTCATGACCGATCTCCGGTTCGCGAGGCCGTGTCCCGCCAGGTGTATTTGTAACATAGACGACGAGGGTGACGCTCTAGTAGGGCGAGTGACATACGGACAGTCCGCGCCGGGCTGCGACGGTGAATGGCTCACTCCGGTCTGACGGGAAGGCGTGAGACTTGATCAAGGCCGAGTTACTCTTCGGTATGGACGCCATCGAACTGATCGAGGGATTGTCCCAGCGCACGTTTGAGTTCCTTCAATTCCGGAGTGCTGTCCGATCGGGTTTTCTCCTGGACGGAACGATTCAGCGCGCGCAAGGGTTCGAGGATGCGGCGATCGGTGGTCTTCCCGAGCGCCCGAACGATCTCGGTCTGTGTCGGGACGGATTCGCGCGGGAGCTGGGCCAGCAAGACCGGCACGATCTCGCTGTTGGGATGCAACGGCGCCAGGCGGCCGAGGCCTTTGATGGCCGCAAGACGGACCTCGGGTCGGTTGTCTTTGAGCTCTTCCAGTAAAACCGGGATGCAGTCTTCGTGACCGATGGCGCCCAAGGCGACCGCCGCGCTTTGCACGAGGGCCGGGTCTTTTTCCTTCAGCATCCGGCTCAAGCCGGGAATGGCCTCGACAGCGAACATGTTGCCGAGCAAGCTGATGATGGTTGTCTTCTGCGTCTGCGTGGTGGCCGGATCGTCCAGCGCCTTCAACAGGCGGGAGGGTTGGTTCCAAGCGCCGGCCAGAAGAAAGGGAAAGGGATCACCGGCGAGTCGTTCGGTCAATTGCGCCATCGTCCGCGCACTGGTCTTCAGTTTGTCGGCGGGCATAGCTTCCGGCGTGCTCTTCGTCGCCTCGCCGCGCACTTCATGACGCCAGTCCGAGTTGTGGTTATTGATGCGATACGTGATCTGACAAGCCGGTCCTTTCCAAAGACGGGAAGCGGCGTCAACCTGATCAGCATCGCCCCCGGAGGTGACCGTGCCCTCCCAGACTTTCCTCTCTTCGCACTTCACCTTCACGGTCACATCGTGAGGCTGAGCCGGATCGCTGAGGAGCCTGTAGCCCAAGGCCTCGAGGCGTGACGTGACGATGGCGGAAATGTCGCCGGTATCTGCGGCCCCGCGATCGGTCAGCGCGAGGGTTTCCAGATGGATGCGTTCGGCGGCTTTCAGTTGTTCTTTCTCCGCTGGGGTGAAGACTTCTCGATGCGCCTGTGCCCGATCGGGCAGGGTTCCGTTCAGTCCCAGCGACAGGAGCAGGATTGAAAGCGTTGGCCAATGGCTGCCGGCAGCCGGCACGAGCCGGGAAGCGTTTCGGTGCTTTTGCCAGAGGCTACCAGCCATACGATCTTCCTTCCTTTTGGTGGCTATTCGCCCTCTGCTTTCGTCGGACTGTCGATGAGAAACCGCGCGGCAGCGGATGGATCCGGCTGAGTTTCTGTGTAGGTGCAGGGGGGAATGTCCGCTCGCAGCCTCCGCAACAAAGAGCTCATTTTCATCGTGCGCGGGATTTCGCAGAGCCACACGTGCATCCCGGATTCCAGTTCGTCATAATGCCGCTGGACGCGAAAGCCAGGCTGTTCCATGAAATAGGCCGACAGAAAACCGTTCATGGCCTGCACGACCCAGGGGTGTTCTTTCACATAGCGGTAGCTGAGACGCAGCTCCGCCACATGAGTCTCGTCTTCAGCTTCCACAGCCGGTCGGACCTGCTTGTTCCTGCATATGACCGCACTCTACCAATTCCTGTGTTGAGAGCGCCACACAGATCTGTGTAAGGTGCGCAAGTTCATCCGGAGACTTTCCCATGACACTGACCGCATCCAATCAGGTACCCGTTCCCGCGTTTATGTACGGCACCGCATGGAAGAAAGAGGCCACGACGGCGCTGGTGCTGCAAGCCGTCGAGGCCGGTTTCACCGCGATCGACACGGCCAATCAATTGATTCATTACGACGAGGCGCGGGTGGGGGATGCCTTGCGGACACTGGCCAAGCAGGGCACCCGGCGCGAGCAGCTCTTTCTCCAGACCAAGTTTACCCCGGTGAACGGACAGGACCATCGCACGCCCTATGATGCGACGGCTGATCTGACCACACAAGTCAGACAATCTTTTGAGAGTTCATTGGCGCACCTTCACACTGACTATCTTGACTCGTATGTCCTGCACGGTCCGCATTATCGCCGGGGCCTGGCGGCAGAAGACTGGGAGGTCTGGGCGGCCATCGAACAGCTGTATGAATCCAAGCGAACGAAGATGATCGGGGTTAGTAACGTCTCAGCCGAACAACTCGTGTTGTTGTGCGCCAGGGCGAAACACAAACCGATGGTGGTACAGAACCGCTGTTATGCCGCGCTCGGCTGGGACAAAGAGGTGCGGGAGATTTGCCGCGAGCACGGGATCATCTATCAGGGCTTTTCGCTGCTGACGGCGAATCGCGAAGTGTTTGTTGATCCGGATATTCGAGCAATGGCGGCGCGCTATGGCATGGGGCTGGCTCAGCTTGTCTTCCGGTTCGCCATGCAGATCGGGATGCTTCCGCTGACCGGCACAACGAGTAGGCAGCATATGAACGAGGATCTGCAGGCCGTTCAATTTACTGTCGCCCCTGAAGACCTCAGGAAAATCGAGAATATTGCACTGTAAGCCATTGTTATACTTGGTGATCACTGGCATATAATCAGGCATGCATCCTTTTCTATCGTCCTCCGTCTATAGAAGTAAGCGGCGGAATTTCCCGCAGCTTCTGAGAAGAGGAGGTTCCCCATGCGTCCCCATGTATCCCTCGATGTGCGTGATATTTCCCGGTCGGTCGCGTTCTACGAAAAAGTCTTCGGCGTCCAGCCGCAGAAGCAGACGGCGGACTATGCGAAGTTTGACTTGCTTGAGCCGGCGCTCAATTTTTCGCTGATGTCATCCACCGGCCGGATCAGCTCGGTGGACCACCTGGGTATTGAGGTCGCCTCGACCGAGGACATTGCGGCCTGGAAATCGCGCCTGCAGGAGAAGGGCATTCTTGAGAAGGTCGAAGAAAACGTCGCCTGTTGTTTTGCGCGGCAGGACAAGCTGTGGTTTGCCGATCCGGACGGCAATGCCTGGGAGGTTTTTACCGTGCATGAGCAGCTCGAGGTGACCGGACCGTTGAAGAATACCGGGTGCTGCGTGACGAGGGAGCAGGGGGCTTCCGTGGCGGCGTCTTGCGCGGGATGACGAAGACACCGTACCGTATGGAACGACAAGCGGAGGCGTCATCATGGCTGCGACCGTGACCGAAGTCTGGCAACAAGTCTATGGCGGCCTCCGCGCGTTCATCGCCAAGCGCGTTGCGAACGAGGCCGAGGTCGACGACATCCTGCAGGAAGTGTTTCTGCGAATGCATCGGCGGATCAACAGCCTCAAAGATCCGCGTCGGGTGGTTTCGTGGGTCTATCAGATCACGCGACATGCGGTCATTGATCATTACCGCACAAGGGGGCATCGGCAGGAGATACAGGCCGGGTTGGGCATTGATATGGAGACGACCGGTATGGGGTCGGATGCACCGGCCGTCGGCCGTTTTGCGGACTCCGTTGAGCTTCGCTCGGAACTCTCCGGTTGTTTGCGTCCTATGATCGAGCGATTGGCCAAGGACTACGGGGAGGCGGTTACGCTGGTCGAACTGGAAGGTCTTACCCAACAGGCTGCCGCGAAACGTCTGGGTCTCTCGTTGTCCGGGATGAAATCCCGCGTGCAGCGAGGTCGCAAACAACTCAAGCGGATGCTGGACGAGTGCTGTCTGATCCAGTTGGACCGCCGCCGAGGGGTGATCGACTATGAGGTGCGCGATTCCGGATGGGATCCCTGCGGTGGCTCGACATGTTAAGCCTGGAGACCGGCTTCAGCGTGGCTTTGTGAGCGTGCGCGGATCGATCGTCTGCCCTGTGGCACCGCCTTCCACGCCGGCCACATAGGCTTGTGCGACCTGTTCGGCCGGCAGGCCAGTTGAAGGGTCCATTCCCAGTGCGATTAACGTCTCGGTCACCCACGGCGGGCTCACGACATTGACTCGGATGCCTCGGGGCAGTTCGAGTGCCGCGGCACGGATAAAACCTTCGAGGCCCGCATTTACCATGCTGATCGATGCGCTGCCCGGCATGGGTTCCTGACTGAGGACGCCGCTCGTCAGAGTAAATGAGCCGCCGTCGTTGATGAATGACCGGCCCAGCCGCACGAGATTCACCTGTCCCATCAGCTTATTGCTGAGTCCAACGAAATAATCCTCGAGGGTCAGATCGTCCAGACTCGCGAATTGTGCAATGCCTGCCGTGCTGACGACGGCATCGAAGGCTCCGGCGGACTGATACAGGCGTGCAATCGAATCAGGAGAAGCGAGATCCACGCGCAACGTTCCTGTCTTGTGTCCGACGGGGACGACCGCATGCCGGGCGGCCAGCGCCTTGACGACTGCGGATCCGATGGTTCCCGTGGCACCGATGACGAGCACACGCATTGTGGTTCTCCCCTTGTCGAGATTCCAGCAAGTGTAGCCAGAGGTACCGGGCCGGCTCAAGTGGGTCTCCTCTTGTCCGGAGCACCTGACCAGGCCCCGGGGACATCTTGACCTGCGTGCGTTCTGCGGGTAGGGTCGCGTCATGCCGATTCGAATTCAACGGGCGCAACCGGCTGATGCGCCGGTCATTGCCGAGCTGGTCGGAGAACTCCTGCAGGAGATCATGGCTGCCATCGGCGCCAACGTCTTCGCGTTCGATCGCGCCGGAACTGAATCACGCGCAAACACCTGGTTGGAAGAGCAGATCTATACCGTATTGCTGGCGTATGAGGAGGGCAGCGGTTCAGTAGCGGGGTTCCTCGCCATGTATGAAAGTCGTGCGCTGTATGCGGGTGGACCCTTCGGGACGATTCCGGAGTTGTACGTGCGGCCTGCCTTCCGGTCGCAGGGAGCCGGCACGAGCCTGGTGAAGGAAGCCAAGCGGTACGCCGAGTCACGAGGATGGACCAGGCTCGAAGTGACGACGCCTCCGCTCCCGCAGTTCGAGCGGACCCTGGCGTTCTACGAACGGCACAAGTTTAGTATTTCCGGCGGACGAAAGATGAAAGCGGATCTCTGATGAATGCCGTCGTTCAAGAAGAGCGAACCGGCTGCGGGATTGCGAGTGTGGCCGCAATCGCCGGGGTGTCATACCGGCGGGCGAAGACGGCGGCGGCGGCCCTGGGTATCTCCGCGAAGGATGACCGGCTGTGGTCGGATACGATACCTGTGCGACGATTGTTGGAGGAATTCGGCATGAGACCAGCTCATTCTCCTCGACCGTTCCGGTCCTGGTCTGCGCTTCCCGATTGCGCGTTGTTGGCCGTCAAGTGGCATCGGGAAGCCGGTCGTCCGTTTTGGCATTGGGTGGTATTTGTGCGGGAGCGAGGACTAAGTTACGTGCTTGATTCAAATCAGTCGTTGAAGGTTCATGTGCGGACTGATTTCGGCCGGATGAAACCGAAGTGGTCGCTTGCCGTGAAGACGAAGAGGTAGCGACTGAAGATTGCAATCATTGGAGGAGGACCGGCCGGACTTATGGCGGCGGAGACCGCCGTCGCAGGCGGCGCTCAGGTCGAGCTGTTCGATGCGATGGCGTCGGTGGGTCGGAAATTCCTGCTGGCCGGCAAAGGCGGGTTGAACCTGACGCATGCGGAACCGCTCGAGCCGTTCCTGTCGCGCTATGGCACCCGCCGGGCGCAGATCGCGCCCTTGATCGATTCGTTCACGCCTGACAGGCTGCGGGCCTGGGCTCGCGAACTGGGTGTTGAGACGTTCGTCGGCACGTCCGGCCGTGTGTTTCCGTCCGATCTGAAAGCCGCTCCGCTGTTGCGCGCCTGGCTTCGGCGGTTGAGGAAAGCCGGTGTGCAGATCCATGTACGGCATCGATGGTGCGGGTGGGACGGCCAGGGCATGCTTCAATTCAGCACCCCGCAGGGGACACGTTCTATTCAGACCGATGCGGTGGTGTTGGCGCTGGGCGGCGGGAGCTGGCCGAAGCTCGGCTCTGATGCGGCGTGGGTGGGGATCCTTGCCGAACGAGGGGTGCCGGTCACGGCGCTCCAGCCGGCGAATTGTGGATTCGACGTGCAGTGGACCGACCACTTTCGCACCAAGTTCGCCGGACACCCGGTCAAGAGCGTCGGGGTCGTCGCGAAAACCGTGGATGACGAGGTGATCCGCCGGCAGGGTGAATTTGTGATTACCGGGACGGGTGTGGAGGGGGGCGTGATCTATGCCGTGTCGGCCTGCTTGCGCGACGTAATTGCGGCGAAGGGCGTCGCCACGATCAGGCTCGATCTCTCTCCTGACCGGGAGGTGCGTCGACTCGTGAAAGATCTCTCGCAGCCTCGCGGAAAGCGCACAATGGCCACGCACCTTGAGCGCCGGGCGGGTATTGCCGGCGTCAAAGCCGGGCTGCTTCGTGAAATCCTGTCGAAAGAGGACTTCGCGGATCCGGTACGCCTGGCCGCGGCGATCAAATCGCTGCCGTTGCGATTGATCGCGACGCGCCCGCTGGAGGAAGCGATCAGCACGGCCGGCGGGGTTTCGTTCAAGGGGCTCGATGCGCGACTCATGGTCCGCTCGCTTCCGGGGGTGTTTTGCGCGGGGGAGATGCTGGATTGGGAGGCTCCGACCGGGGGCTATCTGCTCACGGCCTGTTTTGCGACAGGGCGGGCAGCCGCCGCAGGCGCGCTGGCCTGGCTGAAAGAAAAAGCCGGACGACAGGCATGACGGCGGGACGACCGCTCAGCGATGCTCCTGTGCTTGTCGTGCCCGGCATCGGGGGTTCCGGGCCGCGACATTGGCAGACGTTGTGGGAACAGCAGTATGCGCAATGGCGGCGGGTTTCCCAACGCGATTGGGATCATCCCGAATGCGGGGAATGGGTTGCGGCGCTCGATGCGGCGATTGCCGCTGTTCCGCGGCCGCCTGTGTTCGTAGCTCACAGCCTGGGTTGTCTGGTCGTGGCCCACTGGGCGAGCCGATCGTCGAATATTGTGCGGGCCGCGTTTCTTGTCGCCCTCCCGGATCCGGATGGTCCAAAGTTTCCCGCAGCCGCACAAGGATTCAACCCGGTTCCACTCACGCGCCTCCCGTTTCCCAGTCTCGTGGTCGCCAGTACCGACGACCCGTTCGGGTCTGTCGATCATGCCCGGCGATGTGCGTCCGCATGGGGGAGTGAGTTCGTCGAGATCGGTTCGGCCGGACACATCAACGTCGAGAGCGGGCATGGTGAATGGCCAGACGGAATTGAAATGCTGGAACGGCTGCTGCGGTCTATTGGGCCGACTGACCAGTCGCGGTGATCCCCCGTCGCGACCTCACCAGGGCTGCCCGGTTTAGTTCGTACGGCTGACGTGAATGTCGACGATTCCGCCCTTCGGCGCCAGGCCTATCGAGGCGGCTCCTTCAAATCCCTGACGGGTCCAGTTGATGCCGTCAAGACTTGACCAGTCCTTGTAGATGTAGAGGCTCTGGCTCAACTGAACCTGGGCGATGGCCTGCGCCGGCTGCACGAAAAGAGGACCTTTGACTGTCAAATGAACCGGCAGAGGCTTCCCGGCGCGAATGAAAAGCACGTACTGTTTATCGGCCGGTTCAGGCTGGCCGATTTCGACAACGGGCACGCGCTCCAGCAGATTTTCCGGAGGCCCTGACACGGTCGCACAGCCCGACAACCACATCACACATAGTGCGGCAGGGACTGCCAGTATTCTCTTGATCACCATCGATCCTCCTTGTTCGTTGGCTACATCTCCGTTTCTCGATCTTTCCTTGCGGATCGATCGGGGACGATACGTGCGCGCAGGGGGCGCGTAGTGAACGCATAACGCGGAGCGCGAGGCGCGGACCGCCCGGGGGTTAAGCCGGACGGGGATGGTGCAAGACCGCAGACCGAACCGGCTGGCTCTCTAATCGAATATCCAACTCCACAGGCTGGACACCCAGCTCTTGATCATGCCGGTCCAGGATTCGTCGACTTCCTCAGGGGCGTTCTTGGTAAGGTGCGCGGGCGTGCTCTGTTTCAGCGGGTCGACCGGATTGGCTTGCGCCGTCTGTTGTGGCGGCGCAGGCGGAGTGATCGGCGCAGCCGAAGGAACGTCGGGAGGGACTGTCGATTGGGACGCCGATGGAGCGCTCGCGACCGGTACGGGCAGCGGGGGCAGCGGAGGGATCGACCGGGCCTCTTCTATCTCCTGCTTGTATTGGGTCACCATGGCCTGCAATGAGACAGTCTCTTGTTTCGCGCTCGCCATCTCCCGTGCCAGCAGACGGTTCTGATTCACCATGCGCGCCACCTGGGCCTGGAGGGCAGCCAGCTTTTCATCAGCGCGCTGCCTATAGACCGGCAACATGTCTTGTTCCCGCTGAATGGCGGAGCGCAATTCGGTGGTGACGTCGTCTTCTTGTCGGTTCGCAGCCTGCAGGGCTGCAACGCGCTGCTCCAAATCCCTGACCTCGGCACGTGTGGTATCCAGGGTGCGAGTGAGTTCCTCCGTCTCCGCCCTGGTCTGGTCATAGGTCTGCTGGCTGACACAGCCGATTCCCGTGAGCAAGGCGCCGACGAGGAGGTAGCGGCCGACTTGTGGGAAGCCAGTGAAAGATGCCGAGACAGCGGGGGTTTTCATGGATTTCTATCCTCGTTGATGGACCGACCGGAATCTGCAATCGGTCATGTGAGTAGCTGTACGTAGTCTCTCAGAACTCGCGCCTTCTGACAATAGATGCGTGGAATTGCGCCGGTCGACGGACTCCCTGATCCTCCGGGGCCGTCCCATCGGGTTCGCTTGGATTCCAAGGAGCGGCTCGCGTACTATACGGGCCGATCATGACAGGGCCAGCTCATCAACGCGAATCGCCGTGCCTGCCGCCGGAGTGTGAAGCGGCCTTGTTGGAACGATTTCTGAAGGCCGAGGCGATGGCGCTGTGGGCCGTGAGATCGGCGCGCCTTCAAGACTTGCCACCGAATGTCCAAACGTTTCTTCGAAAACACGAGGAGGATGAGCGAGGCCATCTCGCACAGTTCGAAACGATGGTCGGCCATCAATCCCGTGAACGGGAACGTCTTCCAGCCGTGCCACGGCAATGGCCTGCGCTGGCTGTTCAGCTCTATGGCTATGAAGCGCTCGGGCTGGAATTCGCCAAACTGCTGGCGGCGATGCGACCGGATCTTGCCGCGATCCTTATGGACGAGGAAACCCACGTGGGGTTTTTTGAACGTGAAATTCAGAAGATTTTGGCCGGGGAGTCCGCGGCAGCTGAACAGGCCAGAGTCTCAGCCCGGGCCTGGTGGAAGAAGTTGCCCAGGACGGTGGAGCGGTATCTGGAGGCCGAGGCGCTCAATCCGTTCCGAACGGATCTGGCGCGCAGGATTCTCGCCGTGATCGGAGAGCGGTTCAAGGCCGCGGGACTGCTGGAGAGTCTGGCAGTCTAGAAGAGTGTGAAGTTTCAGGCTTGTGCCGGAGCGAGTCCGCTGACTGCGCCCATCTTGCGGAATTTCTGGTCGCGTTGGGCGAGCAGTTGTTCCGTCGGCAGATCGGTCAGTTCGGAGAGTTGGTTGGTGAGGGCTTTGCCGACACGATCGCAGATGGTCTTGGGTTCTCGATGGGCGCCACCAAGCGGTTCAGGGATGATGTGGTCGATCACGCCGAGTTCCAGAAGATCTTTCGCCGTCATTTTTAATGAGGACGCGGCATCCGGGATCTTTGCGGGATCGTTCCAGAGGATGGCTGCGCAGCCCTCCGGAGAAATGACCGAATAGACCGAATGCTCGAGCATCAGGACACGGTCTGACACACCGAGGGCCAAAGCGCCGCCGCTCCCGCCTTCGCCGATGACCACGGAAATAATCGGCACGGTCAGGCGGGACATGACGAAGAGATTCCGCGCGATCGCTTCCGCCTGCCCCCGCTCTTCTGCTCCGATGCCGGGGTAGGCGCCGGGTGTGTCGATAAATGTGATAATCGGCCGGTTGAATTTCTCCGCCATTCTCATGAGACGAAGTGCTTTCCGATAGCCTTCAGGGTTGGGCATGCCGAAATTCCGCTGCATCCTCTCCTTGAGGGTCTTCCCTTTTTGATGCCCGATAATCATCACGGTGCGATCATTGAATCGGGCAAATCCACCCACGATGGCCCGGTCGTCTCCGAACGCGCGGTCTCCGTGAAATTCAAGGAAGCCGCGGCACAATTCATTGATATAGTCGAGCGTGCTCGGGCGTTGAGGGTGGCGGGCCAGCTGGGTACGCTGCCATGGAGTCAGGTTCTCGTAGAGCTCGTGTTCGGCCTGGGCTAGCTTTGTACGGAGTTTGCGAATGTCGTCCTGGGAAGACGATTTACCGCTGGCGGCGGCGGTGGCGGACAGCTTCTCGATTTTTTCTTCAATCTCGCGGATCGGCTTTTCAAACTCGAGATAATCGCGCATACACCTCAGTTGATTTCAGGAGGACAGTCGGGGGAACGGAAGCAACTGCCGTATCCCTCCCCCGAAGTACGTACGTTAAGATAGCAAAGACAGGGCCCCTTTGCCTAGCACTTCTTCAACATCCGCCACAAAGTGTTCGCTGGGGGAAACGGTGAGGTTCGGGAGGGGAGCCGTTTCCGCTTCCAGCGAGCCCTCGGTCTGGAACGACATGGAAATCGAGGTGCCGCCGGGATGCCGCTTGAAGACGTCGAGCAGCCGGGGCAGCTGCTCGCGCACTTCCGGTCGCTCGGTCAGTCGAATGCGAATGCGCTTGATCGCCTGTGTCTGGACCTCGGCCAGCGGCTCGATCTTGCTCCCTCGAATCTTGGTGCCTTTGTCGCCTCGATCGATCGTGCCGCTCACGCGTACCAGGCGCTCGGGCGCGATCAACTCCCCGGCGGTTTTGAACAAATCCGGGAAGACGATGACCTCGACTGTTCCCTGCAGGTCCTCCACCGTCAAGTAGGCCATCCGGTCACCCTTCTTAGTCAACATCGACTTGACCGTCGCGATGATGCCGCAGATCTTCACCTCTCTCCCGTCCGGGATGTCCGCCAGCCCGACCGTCGTGGCGGTGGAGAGAGCGTTGAGTGTCGCCTGATAGCGGGTGAGCGGATGGGCGGTGATGTAGAAGCCGGTCAACTCGCGCTCGTATTTCAGCCGCTGCGCTTGATCCCATTCCGCGATAGACGGCAGCGCCGGGGTGGTCATGGTCGCCGCGGCGTCATCTCCGTGCAGTTCTTCGCCGAAGATGCTGGTCTGCCCGAGGTCCCGTTCCCGCTGCGCGGCCGCGCCGTCTTCGACGGCGTGATCGATCACCGCCATGAGCTGGGACCGTTTGGCGCCGGTCGAATCGAAAGCGCCGGCTTTGATGAGGCCCTCCAGCATGCGCTTGTTTACTTTGTGCAGATCGACCCGGCGGCAGAAATCGAAAAACGATTTGAACGGGCCGGATGCGGCGCGAATAGCCAGGACCGATTCCACCGCGCCTTCGCCGACATTTTTGATCGCGGCCAGGCCGAACCGGATCGCGCCGTCGGCTACTGCGAAGTTTTTCTGACTTGCGTTCACGTCCGGCCCCAGGACTTTGATGCCCAGATCCCGGCACTCCGTGAAGTAGCCGACGATCTTGTCCTGGTTGCCCATGTCGGTCGTCATGAGCGCGGCCATGAATTCGGTCGGGTAGTGGGCCTTCAAATAGCCGGTGTGGTAACAGACGACGGCATACGCGGCGGCGTGCGATTTGTTGAATCCGTAGCCGGCGAACTTCTGGATCAGTTCGTAGAGTTTCTCGGCTTTCTTCTCCGGGATCTTGTTCTGTTTCGCGCCGTCCAGGAACTTGACGCGCAATTTCTCCATCTCCTCCGGTTTCTTCTTTCCCATCGCACGGCGGAGAATGTCGGCCTGTCCCAGCGAGAAGCCGGCGATCTTGTTGGCGATCGCCATGACCTGTTCCTGATAGACGATGACCCCATAGGTGTCTTTCAGGATCGGTTCCAGTTCCGGTACCTCGTAGGTGATCGGAATCTTGCCCTGCTTTCGCTTGATGAAGTCGGGAATCAGGTCCATCGGACCGGGGCGATAGAGCGCGATGATGGCAATGATGTCTTCGAACCGGTCCGGTTTCAGGCCGGTCAGCAGGTCGCGCATGCCGGAGCTTTCCAGCTGGAACAGACCGGTCGTTTTTCCGGAGGAAAGGAGGGCAAAGGTGGCTGGATCGTCGAACGGCACTTGATCTACTGCGAGCGGAGGGTTGTCAGGATGGGCCTCGTTGATGAGCGTTTCGGCGCGCCGGATCATCGTGAGGGTCTTGAGGCCGAGAAAATCGAATTTCACCAGGCCGATCTTTTCAACGTCGCCCATGGAGTACTGGGTGATGATTTCGTCGTTGGCTCCCTTGTAGAGGGGCACATGATCCGTCAAAGGGCCTTCGGAGATCACCACGCCCGCCGCATGGGTCGATGCATGACGGGCCAGGCCTTCCAGCGATTGCGCGATGGTCATGAGCTCTTTGACCTTGGCGTCGGTTTCGACCAGTTCGCGCAGCCGGGGCTCGGTGTCGAGCGCCTGCTGGAGGGTGATGTTCAGCTGATTAGGGACGAGTTTGGCGACTTTGTCGGCGTCTGCGTAGGGCATCTCCAGCACGCGGCCGACGTCTCTTATCGCAGCCTTCGCGCCGAGCGTTCCGAATGTGATGATCTGGGCCACGTGGTCGGAACCGTACTTGTCTACGACGTAGTTGATCACTTCGCCCCGGCGATCCATGCAAAAGTCCATATCGATATCCGGGAGCGACACGCGTTCGGGATTGAGAAAGCGCTCGAAGAGCAGGGTATAAACGAGCGGGTCCAGGTCCGTGATCCGGAGCGCGTAGGCGACCAGACTGCCCGCGGCGGATCCCCGGCCGGGCCCGACGGGAATTCCACGCGACCGGGCGAAACGGATGATGTCCCACACGATGAGGAAGTAGCCGGCAAATCCCATCGAGCAGATCACCAGCAGTTCTTCCCGCAATCGTTGTTCATAGACCGTCCCGGGTATCGTGCTGGGCCGTTCTTTGAGGCGCGATTTCAACCCTTCGATGGCCAGGTGTTCAACGTAAGATTCGCGCGTGTATCCCTCCGGGGCCTTGTACTGTGGAAGATGCGTTTTGTTGAGGGCCAGCTCGAGATTGCAGTTGTCCGCAATCCGGCAGGTGTTGCTCACCGCGCCGGGGAACTCGGCGAAGGCCGGCGCGATCTCCTCGGTTGATTTCACGTACAATTGATCGGTGTCGAATTTCATCCGGTTGGGATCGCTGAGTGTCTTCCCCGTCTGGAGGCAGAGCATGAGCTCGTGCGGACGCGAGTCTTCCTTCTTGAGATAGTGGCAGTCGTTGGTGCCGGCGAGCGGGATGCCGAGCTTTTTATGAATCTCGATCAGGCCCGCATTTGCAATCCGCTGGTGATCGAGTCCGTTGGCCTGCACCTCAAGATAGAAATGTTCCTTTCCGAAGATCTCCTGGAATTCCCCTGCGACGGCCATCGCGCCATCCATATCTTTCTGACCGATCAGGTACGGAATTTCCCCGCTCAGGCAGCCCGAGAGGGCAATCAGCCCCTCATGATGCTCTTTCAGAATCTCCTTATCCATTCGTGGCTTATAGTAGAATCCTTCAAGATAGGCTTTGCTGACGAGCTTGATGAGATTCTGGTACCCGGTCAGGTTACGGGCGAGCAGAATCAGATGGTAGTAGTCGTTGTGGGAGAGGCCGCTGTCTTTCTTGGCGAGCCGGCTGCCCAACGCCATATAGGCTTCACACCCGATGATGGGTTTGACCCCGGCATCTTTGGCTTTTCGATAAAACTCGATCGCGCCGAACATGTTGCCATGGTCGGTCATGGCGACGGCAGGCTGGTTGAAGGACTTGATCTGCTGCACGAGCGGCTCGATCTGATTCGCGCCGTCGAGGAGGCTGAATTGGGTGTGCAGATGGAGATGAACGAATTCCGATGCCACGGCGGGTCAACCTCGTGTGGGATTCTAGTCAGTCGAGGAGGGGCAAGTCAAACGCGTGGCAACGGCTAGAGGCGTCAGGGGGAATCGGTAGCTTCCTCGCGTCGTGTCGTATGGAGAGGTTCTGCGGTTATTCGGGCCGCTGAATCTTGCGCCCATTCCCGTTCTTGAACTTGCCTGGTTCATTTGTTATTCTCCGCTCCGCCTTCCCAATCACGAATCACGCATATCCGACATGACTCAAGGGGTGACACATGGCCGGCATGAAGCGGGCACTGATCAGCGTTTCAGATAAGACAGGGGTGGTTGACATGGCCAAGGGCCTGGAAGCGCTTGGCGCGGAAATTCTTTCAACCGGCGGGACTGCGAAAGCCTTGCGTGAGGCCGGCGTGAAGGTAACCGATGTGGCGGCTTATACGGGATCCCCGGAGATTCTCGATGGCCGAGTGAAAACGCTGCATCCAAAGATTCATGGCGGTCTTCTGGGTCGGCGCTCGATGCCCGCCCATGTCGACCAGATGAAGCAGCACGATATCGGGCCGATCGACGTGGTGGTCGTGAACCTCTATCCGTTCGAGGCGACGATTGCGAAACCGAACTGCACCTTTGATGAGGCGATTGAGAATATCGACATCGGCGGGCCGTCGATGCTGCGATCGGCGGCAAAGAACCACGAAGACGTGTTAGTCGTCGTCGATCCCGCCGACTATCCCCGCGTGCTGGAGGCCATCAGGGCGGGGACCACGACGCGGGCCATGCGGCGCGAACTGGCCATGAAGGTCTTTCAACATACCGGCCGCTACGACAGCCTGATCGCCGGCTATCTTGAAAAGCAGGTGCAGGGAGGGGAGGTGAAGTTTCCCAAGGTCCTCACGCTGCAGTTCGAGTTGGCCGAAACGCTTCGATACGGAGAGAACCCGCATCAGCAGGGCGCCTTCTACCGTGAACTGAATTCCAACGAGCCGTCGGTGTCGCGCGGGAAGATTCTGCACGGCAAGGCGATGTCGTACAACAATTTCCTCGATGCAAACTCTGCACTCGAACTGGCGAAAGAGTATGAGGACTGCGCAGTCGCGATCATCAAGCATAACAACCCTTGCGGCGTGGCGCTCGGCACGACGCCGGTCGAGGCCTACGTGAATGCGCGCGAGACGGATCCGGTCTCGGCTTTCGGCGGTGTGATCGCGTTCAATCGCCCGGTCGATCTGGCGGCGGCCAAAGAGATCACCTCGACCTTTGTCGAGGTCGTGATTGCGCCGGGGTTTGCCGAGGACGCCCTGGCGGAGTTGAAGCGGAAGAAAGACCTGCGTCTTCTGGATGTTGGGCCGCTTACCAAAGTCAAACAGGAAGGCTTCGATCTCAAGAAGCTCGTCGGCGGCTTGATCGTGCAGGACCGCGACTTGGGCGTCCTGACGGATCTTCGAACGCTGCAAGTACCCACGGTGCGCAAGCCGACGGATGAGGAGTATGCCGCCTGCGCCTTTGCCTGGAAAGTCTGCAAACACGTCAAGTCGAATGCCATCATTTATGCGAAGCCGGGTCAGACCGTCGGAATCGGGGCCGGACAAATGAGCCGGGTCGATTCCGTAAAGCTGGCAGCCATGAAAGCCCAAATGCCGGTGAAGGGCTGCGTGATGGCTTCGGACGCCTTTTTCCCGTTCCGTGACGGGCTCGATGCCGCGGCCCAGGCAGGGATAACGGCCGTGATTCAGCCGGGTGGATCGATCAGAGACGCAGAGATCATTAAAGCTGCGGATGAACACGGGCTGGCGATGATTCTCACGGGCATGCGCCACTTCCGCCATTAATCGGATGCTGAAACAGGTCCCCATCTTCGTTCTCGGCTCGAAAAAATCCTCAACGTAGCCCAGAGGCTACGTCTCCGGCTTTTTCTCGCCTGCGGCCTCGTTGGATGACCTGTTTGAGCATCCTCATGAGCAGTCGACTACAACGAAGAAAGATGCGCCTGTGAAAATTCTTGTCGTCGGGAGTGGAGGACGCGAGCACACGATGGTGTGGAAGCTCGCGCAGAGCCCGCGCAAGCCGGCGTTGTATTGTGCGCCGGGGAACGCGGGGATTGAATCACTGGCGACCTGTGCGGCGATCAGGGCCGATGATATCGCCGGCCTAAAAGACTTCGTGATCAAGGAAAAGATCGATCTCACGGTGGTCGGGCCGGAGGCTCCGCTGGCGCTCGGCATTGCCGATGAATTCCGGAAAGCCAGGCTCAAGATCTTCGGTCCTACGAAAGCCGCCGCCCGCCTGGAAGCCAGCAAGATTTTCTCGAAGGATGTGATGGCGCAGGCGAAGATTCCCACAGCCCGCGCCAGAAGTTTCGATAAGATGGGCGAGGCCCTCGCCTATGTCGAGCAGCATGAATTGCCCGTCGTCATCAAGGCGGACGGCCTGGCTCAGGGCAAGGGAGTCATTATCGCGACGACCCGCGAGCAGGCGCAGCAGGCGATCCTTGACTCGATGGAACATGCGGTGTTTGGGCAAGCCGGCAAACAGCTCCTGATCGAGCAATTTCTTGATGGTGAGGAACTGACGATCATGGCGTTCACGGACGGGAAGACCGTCGTGCCGATGTTGCCGGCGCAGGATCACAAGCGGGTCGGTGACGGTGATACGGGATTGAATACCGGAGGCATGGGAGCCTATTGTCCTGCGCCGCTCGGAACGCCTGCGCTTCGGGCGCAGGTTGTGCGGGAGGTCCTGCAACCGATTGTGGACACAATGGTGCGGTTGGGGTCGCCCTTTCAGGGCGTCCTGTATGCCGGACTCATGGTGGTGAGGGGCACGCCGTATGTCCTGGAATTCAACGCCCGCATGGGTGATCCTGAAACTCAAGTGGTGCTGCCGCTGCTGAAGACCGATTTCCTCGAGGTGATTGAGGCGGTTGTCGAGCATCGGCTCGATCAACTCACCGTCGAATGGCATGACGACACTGCGGTCTGCGTCGTGATGACTTCGGGCGGCTACCCGGGGGCGTATCGTACCGGGATACCGATCCAGGGATTGCCCTCCGCTGCGACAGGATCGGCCACGGTGTTTCATGCAGGAACGGCTAGGAAGGGAGGCGAGGTTGTCACGGCCGGGGGGCGTGTGCTCGGCATTCTCGGATGCGGACACACCTTAGCCGACGCGCAACGCGAAGCCTACCGGTTGGTGAGGTCGATTTCCTTCGACGGGTGTCATTTCAGGACTGATATCGCGCATCGCGCTCTTGGGTCACAAGCCTGAGTCCGACCCTTCGCTTACATCGCTCATGGCTGCCATCGAGCTCTACTCTGCATCAGATCTCCCGCGCCTCGCGCAGTCTGTCAAACGGATCGTTCACGACGGCGGCATTGTAGCGCTGCCGACGGAGACCTATTACGGGCTTGCCGTAGATCCATTCAATGAAGTGGCGGTCGACCGGTTGCTCCGGCTCAAAGGACGAGAGGATGGGAAGCCGATTCTGGTCTTGATCGGACAGCGGGCGCAGCTGCCTCTGCTTGTTCGGGGAATTTCTCCTCTGGCGGAATTCCTGATCGACAGGTTTTGGCCGGGCCCGCTGACGATCCTGTTCGAGGCGCAACCGTCGCTTCCGTCCAATCTGACGGCCGGTACCGGCACGGTGGGCGTGCGGCTCAGTTCCTGCGGTCCGCTGATCGATCTGCTCGCGATCACCGGTCCTCTCACCGGGACCAGCGCCAACCGTGCCGGCGGACCTCCGGCTCAAGAGGCGACATACGTACGGAGGGCGTTGGGACCCGACGTGGATCTGATTATTGATGCGGGTCCTACGCCGGGCGGCCCTCCATCGACGGTTGTCGATGCGCGGGGCGCGGTCCGGCTGATCCGCGAGGGCGCCGTCACTCGACAGATGCTGCAGAACGTGCTACAGACACGTGGGATATCACTGACATAAAGATTTATATGGGCATCGACACAGATTCGATGAAAGGAGGAGGGGGGATATGGCGATGAGAATGCTCGTGGTGAGGTCACTGGGAGGAGTGCTGGGCCTCGGACTTGTGCTGAGCATGACGGGGTGCGATTACTGGCCGCCGGCCTTACAGGCACAGATTGAGCAGCTGCGGTCTGAGACACAGACGTTGACGATGGAAAAGACTCAACTGCAGGCGCAGGTCAGCGATCTGTCCAAAGCCAAGCAGGATATGCAGTCGCAGATAGATGATCTGAGCCGGATGAATCGCGAGAAGACCGGAATGATCACCAGTCTGCAGAATCAGCTAGATGCGATGCGCGCAAAAGCGGTCAAGGCATCGGCCGCCAAGGCCCCGTCAAAATCCGCTGCGAAACCAGCCGCGAAGCAGCCGACCAAGAAAAAGACGACGACCAAGCGCTAGCGGAACCGATCAGGTCGAACTCGACGAGCTTCCCGATGAGGGCGCGGTGCTCGGGGTCGAGGAGGTCCCGGTTCCGTTGCCGGATGATGGCGCAGCCGGTGTCGCGGTTGTCGCCGCAGTCGGTACCGGAGTGCTTGTTGCGGGGCTCTCTGTCGAATCCTTCTTCGGGCCGGATGTTGACTCCGGGGATTCGCCTGTGGGCGGCTTCATCTTGTCCGAGTAATCGGTGATGTACCACCCGCTGCCTTTGAACATGATGGCGGGAGCGGAAATTATTCTGCTGACGGATTTCCCGCATCGTGCGCAGGTTGCGACCGGATCATCCTTCATGCTCTGCTTCAATTCAAACTTGTATGAGCAGTCCTGGCACAAGTATTCGTAGATTGGCACGAGTAGTCCTCCATAGCTGACTTCGATGGTCGTCTGAGATAAGTCCCGGAACAATACAGTCAAGAGGCGACCGGCCTAGCCGGACAGCTGTTGGAATGTCTTAGCAAGGCGGTCGAGCCCGCGTTGGATCGCTTCCATGCCGGTGGCGTAGGACAGCCGAATATGTGCCCGGCTTCCGAACGGTTCTCCGGGAACCACGGCCACATGAGCATGCTTCAGGAGGTGATTTGCCAATTCCTGCGGGGATGTAATGGGGCCATCCGGTCCGTTTCGCCCAAGAACCCCGCCAATATTAGGAAATGCATAGAACGCACCGCTCGGCATGCGACAGGTCACACCGGGAATGCGGTTCAACCGGTCGACCATGAACTTCCTCCGGCGGTCGAATTCCACGACCATTTTTTCGGTGAACGGTCCGCCGAGCTTGAGTGCGGCAACGGCCGCCTTCTGGGAAATCGAACAGGGATTCGATGTGCTCTGGCTCTGGATGTTTGCCATAGCCGTGAGAAGGTCCTTGGGGCCGGCGGCATAGCCGATGCGCCAGCCCGTCATGGCGTAGGCTTTTGAGACGCCGTTAATGACCACGGTCTGGGCCGCCACTTCAGGACTCAGCGTGGCAATGCTGATATGCGAGGCGCCGTCGTAGAGCACTTTTTCGTAAATCTCGTCGGAAACAATCAGGATCTTATGGCGGACCGCGATGGTCGCAATGGCCTCCAGCGTTTTGCGATCGTAGGTGGCGCCGGTCGGATTGCACGGGCTGTTGACGATGATCGCCCTGGTCCGGGGCGTGATCAATCGCTGCAAGTCTTCCGGGTTGATCGCGTAGCCGTCGGCTTCGCTGGTGGGAAGGAACACCGGAGTGGCATCGTTGAGCAGCGCCTGGTCGGAATACGACACCCAGTACGGCGTCGGAATGATGATCTCGTCGCCCGCTTCCAGGAGCGCTTCGGCCAAGTTGTAGAGCGAGTGTTTGGCGCCGCACGATACCAGGATTTGCGACTTCTCATACCGCAACCCCTGCTCGGTTTGCAGCTTATCGATAATCGCCTGTCGCAGTTCGTCAATTCCCGATGACGGAGTGTATTTCGTAAAGCCGGCCCGGATGGCTGCCTCGGCGGCGGCTTTCACCGGTTCAGGGGTATCGAAATCCGGTTCTCCCGACGAGAAGTCGACAACATCCAGGCCCTGCGCGGCCATGGCCTTGGCGGTCGCGGTCATGGCCAAGGTGGGGGACGGGGCGATACGACTCACGCGCGCGGCAAGTTTCATGACTTGAGGCTCCGGATACGCTCTTGTAAGCGGCGCGCCACTTCAGGATGTAGAAATTCGGTCAAGGCGCCGCCATGGTTGGCCACATCTTTAATGATGGTGGACGAAAGATACGAGTATTCTTCGCTCGGCATCAGAAAAACCGTTTCAACTTTTTTGGCCAGCTTTCGATTGATGAGAGCCATCTGAAATTCGTGTTCGAAGTCCGAGATGGCGCGCAAGCCTCGAATAATCGCATGCGCCCCGGACCGTTCGACATAATCCACCAGCAGCCCGTCGAACGACGTCACTTCCACCTGGCCGAGATCTTTCATGACCAGTTTCACCATATCAAGTCGCTCGGCTAAATTGAAGAGCGGGTGTTTCGCAGGATTGGGAGCCACGGCGACTACCACCTTGTCGAAGACGCGCAGGCTGCGCGTGATAATGTCAGTGTGGCCGTGAGTAATGGGATCGAACGTTCCGGGGTAGATGCCGATCTTCATGGCTGTTCCGCACCGGAATGCGCAAAAATAGACAAGGCGGTATCGCCGTAGTGGTATCGGCGTACGAAAGCGCTTCGACCAAGGTGGGCGGGCAGGGGGGTCTTCTCGGCATGTTCCACGACCAGCCAGGAGTCCGGAGCGAGAAGTTCATCCATCGCCGTACTGCCGAACAATGATTCCAGCTCCCCCGCGAGGGCATAAGGCGGGTCGGCAAATACAATATCGTAAGGGCCGCTCCACTGGTCCGGCCGCGCAAGGAACTGTTTTACTGTTTGGGCATGAATAGTGATTTGATGGATCATCTTACAGTCCGATATATTCTGACGCAGGAGTTTCAACGCCTCTGCGCTCGATTCGACGCACGTGACATGCAACGCGCCCCGACTGATTGCTTCAATGCCGATAGCCCCCGTTCCTGCATAAAGATCCAGAAAGCGACTGTTTGGAAGCCGATTGCCGAAAATTGAAAACAGCGCTTCCCGAACTCGATCGGAAGTCGGACGGAGTGCGGATCCCTGCGGCCCGCGGAGGCGACGGCCTCGGTGGGTTCCTGCGATGACACGCATGTCAGAAGACTGCCATCCTCAAGAGCAGGCGACTGTAACATAGCGTTTTTGAAGGGGTCAAGAACTGTCGGACCGGAGCGATGAATCAAGATCCAGGAAGGAGCGGGAGACGGATCAGCACTGCGGCAGAGCCTGTAGGCGTATGGAGCTTCTGTTTTGACGGTCTTCCAATGGGAGGTCTATAATGCGGCGACTGATCACGTCGGTTCAGGTTACCCGATCCGAAAAACCGTTGCCCCGGGCAACCATCGCGGATCGGGTTTATGAACGGGCCGGGCGACCTTAGCGAGTGGTGACAGGCTGGGGATCCCGTGCTGCCAAACTCTTTCTGCGGTTGTTGGAGATGGTGCGATCAATAATCGCGCCGCAGTTGATGCATTTCCATGCGTAGAAAATGAGAAAGAAATCTGAGAAACGTTCCAGCATCATCAGGCCTTTGCACTTCGGACATTCCATCGATCCCTCCTGGGTGGCTACGTTCACAGCTGTTGGCGTAGTCAAGCAAGAGCTGCACCAATTTGTCGTATATCAATATTTCAATGAGTTATGAATTACGTATTTGTTTCCATGGGCAAAATCAGCATAAGTGGTTAGGACAAAAACGTCCGCGCTGTCATTTTTTTGTGCAACGAAGGATGAATGTATGACGGGCAGGGGGCGGGGGAAGGGAATTACGTACTGGCCTGAGACCGAACGTCCCCGTGAACGCCTCTTGGCGAAGGGACCTGACGCGCTTTCAGATGCACACCTCCTTGCGATTCTCCTGAGAACGGGTCGGCGGGATTCTTCTGCGGTGCAAGTAGCCATCGAACTGCTTGATCAAGTCGGCGGTGTCGGCGGGTTGGCGAAGTGCGGCGTTGAGGAACTCCGTGCGATTCAGGGTGTGGGGCCTGCGAAAGCGGCCCAGCTCAAAGCGGCCGTCGAACTGGGGAGGCGATCCATGGCGGTGCCGCTGTCGAGCGGGACGCGTGTCTCGTCGAGCGCCGATCTCTTCAAACATTTCCATCCCGCGCTCCGTGATGTGAAGCACGAGATTTTCAAGGTGGTGCTTCTCGATGCCAAGAACACGGTCGTGAAGGAGGCCACCGTTTCCGAAGGGAGTCTGACACTCAGCGTCGTGCATCCACGCGAAGTATTTTCGTTCGCGGTGCGCGAGTCCGCGGCCGGCGTCATCTTTCTTCACAATCATCCCAGCGGAGATCCGACTCCGAGCCTGGAAGATCGGCAATTGACGGATCGATTGGTGGCAGCCGGACTCCTGCTCGGTATCCGGGTGTTGGACCATCTCATAATCGGCGACGGCCGGTATGTGAGTTTTGCCGACGAGGGATGGCTCAGGGGTCAGGGGAGTGAGCATTAGGACAGGGTTGGGGATCGGCCTAGTTACGGAACGGAAGCGAGGAGATTGATGGTCTAAACAATTTTCTACTCAATGAGGAGGGCATGCCATGGAAGAGACCCGTGTGGAGCCCGTCAGAAATGTCGCGATTGTGTCCAACGTCGGCGCAGGCAAGACATCCCTCAGCGAGGCCATGCTCTATGTCGGCGGGGCCATTCCGGCCATGGGTTCCGTCATGCAGGGTACGACTGTTTCTGACTTTGAGCCGGAAGAACTTTATCATCGCAGCTCTGCCAGCACCAGCCTGCTCCAGTTTACTTGGAATCACTCGAGGATCAATCTCGTCGATCCACCCGGGGCGCTCAGCCTTCTCGGGGAGCCGCTCGCGGCGCTACGGGCCATCGATGCCGTCATCATCGTCCTCAATGGAAATACAGGGGTCCGGACCGAGTTGGCTCGCCTGTGGACACAGATCAAAGAGCTGGGCCTTCCCTGTCTCCTCTTCGTGAATGGATTGGATAAGGAAGGCGCGTCACTTCAGAGTGCATTGGAGATCTGCCGCAAGCAGCTCGACTGCATGCCGGTCCCCATGGTGGTGCCGGTTGGGACAGGGCTTCACCTGGAGGGCGTGGTCGACGTACTCCATGAGAAACTCATACGGTCGGGGCCTGCGTCCGTCAAGGTCGACCAGGCGCCGGTCCCGCCTCATCTGGAACCGGCCGTGAAGGAAGCACGCAAGCAGCTTATTGAGGCGGTGGCGGAGAGCGAGGAAAAGCTTCTTGAGGCCTACGTGGCCCAGGGAGATCTGAACCGTGAAGAATTGATACAAGGACTCAGGTCCGACATCCTCACCAGGCAGTTTCTACCGGTCTACGCCGGGTCCGCAACGAGCAACGCGGGAGTCTGGTCGCTACTGGACGCCGTTGTTACCCTGTTGCCGTCGCCCGGCGAACGCTGTGCAGCGCATCCCCTGCGGGGCGTGCATCCGGAGACCGGCCAGGCCTGTGAACGGAAGGGGAGCACACAGGAGCCGTTCTCGGCCTACGTCTTCAAAACGCTGATTGATCCGTTTGTCGGCCGTCTCTCCTATTGCCGCGTGTTGTCAGGAACCATCCAGGCGGATTCCATCGTCCTGAATGCAAGCCGGCATGTGCGCGAGAAGCTCGGGCACTTCTACACGGTAATGGGGAAGAAACATGTCACCGTAGGATCGGCGCGGGCAGGGGACATCGTGGCAATCGGAAAACTGAAAGATACGCAGGCCGGGGATACGCTCTGTCAGGATACGGACCCTATCTGCTATCCGGGATTGAGCCTGCCTCGTCCGGTCCTGTCGTTTGCGATTGAGGCCAAATCCAAAGCCGAGATCGATAAAGTCAGCCTCGGCCTGCACAAGTTGATCGAGGAGGATCCGACGCTGGAATTCACGCGCAATGCGGAGACCAAAGAAATGGTGCTCAGCGGCATGGGACAGCTCCACATCGATCTGGCGCTGGAGAAACTACATCGCAAATTCGGGGCCGACGTGACCCTGCACACGCCGAAGATTCCCTACCGCGAAACGGTCAAGACCAAGTCTCAGGCGCAGGGCAAGTACAAGAAACAAACCGGCGGCCATGGGCAATACGGCGATTGCTGGCTGGAAGTGACACCGGTGCCGCGGGGCGACGGATTCACTTTTGAGAACCGTGTCGTCGGAGGAGCGATCCCGCGAAACTTTATTCCGGCCGTGGAGAAGGGTGTGATCGAGGCCATGCACGAAGGGGGATTGAGCGGGTTTCCCGTTGTCGACGTCCACGTGGCCGTGTACGACGGGTCCTATCACGTGGTCGATTCATCCGAAATGTCGTTCAAGATTGCGGGGTCGATGGCCTTCAAGAAGGCGATGGAAACCGCGCATCCAGTCCTGCTTGAACCGCTGATGACGGTTGAGATTGATGCGCCGACCGATGCGGTGGGCGCCGTGATGGGAGATTTGAATGCGAGACGGGGGCGCATCCTGTCCGTGAGTGCGAATGATCACGCCGAGCAGATCAAGGCGCTCGTGCCGCTCGCGGAGCTGCTCAAGTACGCGCCGGTGCTCAATGCCATGACCGGCGGGCGGGGAAGCTACGTGATGGATTTCGCCCGTTACGATGAAGTGCCGCGCGAACTGGCCGGAAAGATCATCGAGCAGCATAAAACGGAGCGGCACGCCGTGGCGGCTCACTGAGAGACATCAGTCCGAGGACTTCAGGACGACGTAGAACGCGCGATTCTCACGAAGCACCCGGAGCAGCACGGTATCGCCGCGCCGGACTCGCGAGATGGTCGACGTAAATTCCCCGACGGAAGCGACTTCGGTACGATTCACTTCCTTGATGAGGTCGCCTTCGCGGAGACCTTCGGCCTGGGCGAGACTGTTGGGCTCCACCTTGGTGATGAGCACGCCTTTCGCTTCGCGCAGTTTGAACTTGTCCGCCAAACCCGCCGTCAGGTCCTGCACGTCGAGACCCAGTTTTCCTTCCGTCTTGGCTTGCGGGATGGAGGCCACGACCGCACCGTCGCGTCGCTCGCTCAGCGGAACGTCCAGCATCAGATGCTTAAGGTCCCGGACCACTTCAATTTTCGAGGTGGCGCCGGGAGGAAGCGTGCCGATCAGCCTCGATAGTTTATTCGGTGAATCGACGACGGTGCCGTCGATTCTGACGATGATGTCGCCGGGCTTGATCCCTGCCGCTGCTGCGGGATCCTTCTCGAACACTTCATTGACCAGAACGCCTTCGCCTTCCGTGACGCCGAATTTCTTGGCCAGTTCGGGGGTCAGCGGTTGAATGCCGACGCCCAGCCAGCCCCGTACCACTTTGCCCTTCGCCAACAGCTGTTCAATAACCTGTTTGGCCATGTTCGATGGAATGGCAAATCCGATGCCTTGGGCAAAGTTGATGATGGCGGTGTTAATGCCGATGACCTCACCGCGAAGATTGAAGAGCGGACCGCCGGAGTTGCCCGGATTAATCGACGCGTCGGTTTGAATAAAGTTTTCATAGCGCGACAGGTTGATATTTTCCCGTCCGATGCCGCTGACGACGCCGAGGGTCACTGTCCGGTCGAGTCCGAACGGGTTGCCTACCGCGAGCACCCACTGGCCCACTTTGACAGTGGTGGAGTCCCCGAAGCGCGCACTGGGCAGGGGCCGGTCCGCCGTCACCTTGAGTAGGGCCAGGTCGGTGTCCGGGTCTTTGCCGATTACCTGCGCGATCAGCTTGGTTTTGTCGGAGAGCCGGACTTCAATTTCAGTGGCATCGCCGACCACATGGTTGTTCGTGATGATGTGGCCGTCGCTGTCGACAATAACGCCGGAACCGGAGCCCGATGCATTGGGCATGCGCTCACCGGGTCCTTCGCGTGATCGGCCGGGGCTGGGGAGAGGGAAGAGATTGACGACCGAGGGCTTGGCCTGTTCAGCCAGATCGGTAATTACGCTCTGGATTTCTTCCAGCATGCGAATGCCTGGTGAGTCGGTCAACGCGGCAACTGTACTCTGCTCCGCAAAAAGCGGTGACGGCACAAGGACACCGAGACTCAGTCCGATGATAGAGAGGAAGGCGAGTGATCGATACTGGTTCATGGATAACGCCTCACAAGGTCCCGTCACCATTGTATCGAATAATTCTCGATGCGCCTACTGCCTAGGCAGACTTGGTCGTAGCGAATTTGAGCTGACGTTGGTTGGTAAACCAAGCGGTCAACCGGTCCAGTTCCGACTGAAGGCCAATCAGCACGATGATATCGTCCGCTCGGAACACAAGATCCTCGGCTGGGGCTAAGATAAAGGGGCCGCGTAGGATGGTCGCGACATGCACTGAAGACGATCCAGGCATCGCGCTCATGGGTTGGCCGGCCGCGCTTGCGTCACGGCTGATCGTCAGCCGTTCAATCCCGGCCGACCGGAAACTCAGGTCACGTTGCAGACGAAGCAAATCATGATGAATCGCTTCAAGTTTGAGTTCGCGGATTTGTGCGTCAACCTGGACCAGTGAGTGCTTGAGTTCTTGAACGCGAACGGTCGCGCGGGTCAGCGTGGCATCAAAGCCGCTGAGGGCGGAGTCCGGTTGCGCTCTCGTCAGGAATCGGCGAGAAACCTGGTCCACAATCTGTCGACCGACTTCGCCGGAGAGATGCTCCATGCGTTGGAGCAAGGTCGATGCATGCCAGTGGAGGCGGATGATCTGGACTTTCCGGTTCACGCGCTCCGAAACGGCGAGGATGGTCTCATGAAACGCGCTGCCGGTAATCGACAGCTCTTTGTGGACACGGCCGAGAAGTTCCAGGCTCATAGTCTGATAAGCGTGATTATGTAAACTTTGTAATTTCTAACAGCCAAGTGCTGCTGAACGTTTACTCTCCTGCACCCTGCAGGTCAACAGGTTCTCACTGGCGCAGGCCAACGCTGCCTTCACCCTCAGTTTCCTGGTTGACAGGTTGAAGTGCAGAGGGTACATGCAGGAGGCGTTGAAATATCAATTCACACACTCAGAGGTCCAGATGCCGATTCATCCCCTTGCCGGTAAACCGGCGCCACCCTCCATGTTGGTCAATGTGGCCCGCCTCGTGACAACCTATTACACGGAGGAACCAGATCAGACCGTTCGTGAACAACGCGTATCCTTTGGTACCTCAGGGCATCGCGGCTCATCCCTCAAGCGAAGCTTTAACGAGCCACACATCCTGGCGATCACACAAGCAATCTGCGAGTATCGAAACCGTGAACAGACGAGCGGTCCCCTCTATCTGGGTATGGATACGCATGCGCTCTCCGAGCCGGCCTTCGCCAGCGCGTTGGAAGTTCTCGCGGCCAATGGTGTCGCGGTCATGCTCGATCGTGATCACGGCTATTGCCCGACGCCCGTCATCTCCCATGCGATCCTGACCTATAATCGCGGCAGGAGCTCCGGCTTGGCTGATGGGATTGTCATCACCCCTTCCCATAATCCCCCGGAGGACGGCGGGATCAAGTACAACCCGCCCCATGGAGGGCCGGCGGATACACAAGCCACGAAATGGATTGAGGAACGGGCCAATGCCCTCATCAAGGCCCACCTGCATGGACTGTCGTCCATTTCCTATGCGCGTGCTCGCCGGGCTGCTACCACCAGGACGCACGACTACATCGGCACTTTTGTCGGCGATCTCCAACATGTGGTCGACCTCGAAGCTATCAAGTCGGCCGGGCTGAAGCTCGGCGTCGACCCGCTTGGCGGGTCAGGCGTGGCGTACTGGAAGCCGATAGCCGAGCGCTACGGGCTGAACATCGAGATCGTGAATCCAGCGGTCGACCCCACTTTCCGGTTCATGCCGCTCGATTGGGACGGCAAGATTCGCATGGATTGCTCCTCCCCTTACGCCATGGCCAATTTGATCGCCCTCAAAGACCGTTTCGACGTCGCGTTCGGAAACGATGCGGACAACGACCGGCACGGGATCGTCACGCGCTCCGCCGGGTTGATGAATCCGAATCATTACCTCGCCGTGTCAATTGCCTACCTCTTTGCCCACCGTTCAAGGTGGAAGCCGCAAGCCGGAATCGGGAAGACGCTGGTGAGCAGCAGCTTGATCGATCGCGTGGCCACCAAGCTCAAGCGTCCATTGGTCGAAGTGCCGGTGGGCTTCAAGTGGTTTGTGAACGGATTGCTCGATGGCTCACTGGGATTCGGCGGCGAGGAAAGCGCCGGGGCGTCGTTCCTGCGCCACGATGGCACAGCCTGGTCCACCGACAAGGACGGCATCATTATGGATCTCCTGGCCGCCGAGATGATGGCCAAGACCGGCCGCGATCCGTCCGAGCTCTATCGCGAGTTGACCAAAGAATTGGGTGAGCCGGTCTATGAGCGGATTGATGCGCCGGCCACGCCCGAACAAAAGGCTATTCTCTCGAAGCTGTCCCCTGGTCAGATCACGGCCACTGAATTGGCCGGTGACAAGATCGTGGCCATGCTGACTACTGCGCCCGGCAACGGCGCTGCCATCGGGGGGCTCAAAGTCGTGACGGACCAAGGCTGGTTCGCCGCCAGGCCTTCAGGGACCGAGGATGTGTATAAGCTCTACGCGGAGAGCTTCCGAGGGAAAGATCATCTGAAGCGGATTCAGGAGGAAGCAAAGGCACTGATAAGCAAAGCCTTGCGCGCGACTGAATAATCCGGAGTTCCGGGCGGGCGCGCCTGGTCAGCGCGCTCGAGCAAATAGAATGAGCACCGGGTAAGTTTGCCTGCCTGACACTGTCGGGTTCTCTGATAAGCGAAGGCGTCGCCAATTCTCCACCCGGGCTGGGGGTCTGATCTCTCCTGATCTCTGTCCCTCCCCGAGGGGCTGCTCTGCAGGTTGCCGAGTATTGTTCCATGTTGAACGTGCACGTTGTTTCCGTTCACGAACGCGACCGATCGACCCCACCGATAGGATAATGACCTTGCTCCGGAGGGAACCTTGATGGCCACCCATCGGCTGTCCGACCAAAACACCACGTGGGCTCCCTCCTGTTGCGAATGGACGGAGCAGCCGTCTTCCCTCGTGAAGACACGCCCCTCCGGCAGCCAGTGAAAGGAACCTTGAATCAGACAGTCGGATCCGTCGGCGAACGCCAGTACGAGCCATGCGAGCGTTTCGACCCCTGTCATCTGCGCACCTCACCGGAGGCGACTCGAGCGCCGGGAGGCTTCCTTTCCCGGCAACGGGATCAGATCTCGTTCAAGCCTAGCACTCAGATGCAGGATGTAAAGGAACGGGAGAGAGGGCTGGGATTAATGGGAAGGAGGAGAGACTTGAACCCGCCGGAAGACTTCCGCATAGGCTCCTGCCGGGGCGTTGGCCTTGGGATCGGCGAACACGGCTCGCCACCGATTCAATCCCAGGACTCCTTCTCCGTACGGGATCGTTGCCACCTGACTGCGATGCTCCGCAAGGGCGAGCATCTTCTTGGCTATGTAGCGGTCGATGTACTCGATGCGGTCCCAGGTCGAGAATGGAGTCCAGATTTCGAAGGCCCAGACGCCGCCGATCGGGACCGTGCCGGAGGCCCGGACGCTTTCTCTCACCAGTCGGCCGGTGAGGCGATGGGCCGGGTGTCGATCGAGCGCCTCATCTAATGTGTAGACTTCAGCCGGTTGCAGACGGCTGAAAATCTGGACGAGTTTCTCCCCGACGACCTTCAGATTGATCTCCTCCGCTGAGTCCGGCTCGTCGAAAAAAATAACCTCCCGTACCCCCAGCACGGCAGCGGCATGGAGAGCTTCCTCCCTTCTCACGTCGGCCATTCGCTGTTCCGTCAAGGCAAACGGATTCGATGACCGGCCCCCGTTCGTCACCACGACGGAGGTAATCACGGCTTGCGACTCTGCGAGTCTGGCCACGGTCCCGCCCATGCCGATTTCCATATCATCCGGATGAGCGCTGATGATCAGGATATTGCTCTTCGGGTTCACGGCCGGACCCCTTCCCCTACGATGCAGGGATGATCTGTTGTTCTGCGTGGTAAGAACTCCTGACGAGTGGGCCCGATTCGATGTGGGCGAAACCCAACGTGAGTCCCTCCTCTTTTAAGGCGGCGAATTCCCCGGGATCGTAGAAGCGGGCGACGGGCAAATGTTCTCGCGTCGGCTGGAGATACTGACCGATGGTGATGATGTCGCAGCCGACCCTCCGCAGGTCGCGCATGACGTCGCGGGCTTCGTCCAGCGTCTCGCCCATACCAAGGATCAAGCCGGACTTGGTCGTCATCCCCTGCTGTTTTGCCCTGCCGAGCAAGTCAATCGACCGCTGATACTTTCCCTGCGGTCGGATCGTCGGGAAGAGCCGCCGGACGGTTTCGATGTTGTGATTCAGGATCTCCGGCTTCTCGGCGCAGACCATTGCCAGTGCAGCTTCATTCCCTTCAAAGTCCGGTATCAGCACCTCAATGGTGCATGCGGGACTCAGTCTTCTGGTCTGTCGGATCGTCTCGGCAAAAATAGCTGCCCCCCCGTCTTCAAGCTCGTCCCGATTCACTGACGTAATGACTGCATGGCGCAGGCCTAAGGCCTGCACGGCCTCGGCGACACGTCGCGGTTCTTCATGGTCCGGCGCCAGCGGACGCCCTGTTTCAACCGAGCAATAGTGGCAACGCCTGGTGCAGATGTCCCCGAGAATGAGGAATGTGGCGGTGCGGGCGTTCCAGCATTCCCATCGATTGGGGCAGCGAGCTTCTTCGCAGATGGTGTGAAGCTTGAGCCGGTCCACTGTCTGCTTGATGTCGAGGTAGTCCGGCCCCGTTTTGGCTTCAACCTTGAACCAGGGAGGGAGGCGGCGGTGAGCGGTTGAGGCCGAGCTCAAGGCTGAGGAACGAATCTGTTCTATTGGGATCAGTTCCATGGGATTAATCGTTCGCTGCGCGAGGACGGAACCAGTTCAAGAGTCTTGCTACAAAGCCGGGAGATTCGGGAAAGGGTTGCGGAGGATCTGGATATTCAACCCAGCTCTCTTGAGAGCCGAGATAGGTCCCATTTCGAAAGCTGACCTGTGTTCTGAGCTGCCGATAGCCTTGGGCATGCAAGGTCTGGATCAAGGTAAGCAAGGCGACATCCTGTGTCCGGTGGGGCGCTGTATGTACGCGGGTGGATTCATACCGCAAGATGGCCCGATAGTTCTCCCCCGCCCGCTCGAATTCCACAGGACGACTGAAACCGCGCTCGCGATGATCGAGCCCGGCGAGTTGATGCCTGTCGAGACCGTCCCACCCCATATGGCATCCCCAGCATGGTGCGCGCTATCCCAGCGCGCGAAAGACCGCAACCAGGTCGCTCAATGCGACGGTCTTGCTTTTAAGGATAGCCCGTTCGGCCTGGATGGCTTCGCGGGTCTTGCGGTCGCTGGCTCCGGCCTTGAGGCACGAAGCCCCGAGAGCCAGGATGCGGTCGCATTCTTCTGCCAGCTTCTTTTTTACAACCGGATTGACGCCGAGAATGTCCATGAGCTGGTTGCGTGTCTGGGTCAGATGCGCCTGAAGCTCGGCATCGGGGTAGCTTTTACGCGCCGCCTCGTCAAAACAACGATCCAGATATTGAGCCAGGAAGACGTAGAGACGTACGAGGGCGGCGGCAATCTCCGTTTGCTCTTTGGCGGAGGCAGTCATGGCTGCTCCTTTCTTGGTCACGGAATTAGACAAGTACCTTCACGTCATTGCCGTCGACTTTCACCTGATACACTTCCACTTTTGCGGAAGGGTTCTTCACACACTCTCCGGTCGTCACGTTAAATTGCCAGCCGTGCCAGGGACAGGTCACGACGTTTCCTTCAACATCCCCTTCGCCAAGCGGACCGCCCCGATGGACGCAGGTATTGTCGATGGCATGGAAGGTCCCGTCAACGTTGAAGACAGCCACGGTCTTGCCATTCACTTCGGCCACGATCCCGTGGCCCGGTTTCACATCGGCGGTTCCGGTCACACGTACAAACTCTGCCATTCGAATGCCTCCCTCGCGCGATTAGTTCTTGGTAAACGGCTGTTTCAACTTGTTGAGCAGGCTGTCAATCGACGGCGTGTTCTGCTCCTCGACGCCTCCGACCGCCGCGACGATCTTCCGGGCAATATCACGAAACGCAGCGGCCTGCGGAGAAGCCGGATCGGCTACGACGATGGGATGGCCGGTGTCCCCCCCATCGCGAATCGCCGGGTCGATGGGAATGCGCCCAAGGAACGGCACGCCGAGTTTCTCTGCGGCCCGCTCCCCGCCCCCGTAGGAGAAGATCTCTGTGCGTTCCCCGCAATGACCGCAGACGAAGTGGCTCATGTTTTCGACGATGCCGAGCAACGGGACGTTCACCTTCTGGAACATCGCCATGCCTTTGCGGACGTCATACAGGGCGACTTCCTGCGGCGTGGTCACGGTAATGGCGCCGGCGAGCGGGACCATTTGCGACAAGGAGAGCTGCACGTCCCCGGTGCCGGGCGGCAGGTCAATCAGGAGATAGTCCAAGTCGCCCCAGAGGACGTCGCGGAAGAAGGCTTGCAGATATTGATGAACCATCGGACCGCGCCAGACCAGCGGAGCTTCTTCCGGCACCAGGTAGGCCATGGAGATGAGCTTCACCCCATAGTTTTCCACCGGCACGATCTTCCCGTCCTTCTGTTCCGGGCCGGTGGTGCTTCCCATCATCATGGGGATATTGGGTCCGTAGAGATCGGCGTCCAACACTCCGACTTTGGCGCCCGTCAGCGCCAACGCGCAGGCGAGGTTCGCCGCAACGGTCGATTTGCCGACACCTCCCTTCCCGCTGCTCACCGCGATGACGTGTTTGACGCCGGGAATAAGATTCGTTTGTCCCTGGGGCTGCTGGGCCCCGTGGGAATGTTCATCAGCCATGGATCGGTCCTCCACTGTATCTCTAACTTGGCCCCACCGGCCCGTTGTGGGCACAGTCGACCATCGAGACGCAATTGACTAGAGCATCATAATAAGCGAAGCGGTGAGGGAAAGGAAATGGGCCGGTCGGACCAGGAGTACTCGTGGCCCGACCGGGGAAGGACTAGGTCCGACTAGAAGACCGAGGGATCGAGACGCCGGAGATTGCTGGCCAACCCCATGGTCGAGAGGGTGTAAATGATCCATTTGGAAGGATCGAAGTTATACCACTTCGGTCCGTTGCGGTAGTCCCGTGCGTAGGTGTGGTGATAGTTATGATAGCCCTCACCGAAACTGACAAAAGAGATCAGCCAGCTGTCGCGACTGCTGTCCTGCGTCCCGTGCGGCTGGCTGCCGATCATGTGGCAGAGCGAATTGATGGTGAAGGTGGAGTTCAAGACCATGAACATGCGGAAGAGGCCGCCCATGAGAAGCGCGCTGACGCCGCCCATCCAGCCGCCATGCCAGACAACCCCCAGCGTAAACGGGATCGCCAGGCCTGAAATGACAATGGGCCAATAGTAGCGATGTTGCCAGAGAACCACCGGATCCCGGCGCAAGCGGATTTCGTACTTGTCGGTACGATGGGCCGTGTCGTAGAAGAGCCAGCCACAGTGGCTGTGCCAAAAGCCTCTGGTGGCGTTGTAGGGGTCTTCGTCCGTATCGGTGCGAGCGTGATGCCGGATGTGGTCGGCACACCACACGAGTGCCGAGTTTTGCAGGGCCCAACCCCCGGCGATCAGCGCGCAGCGCTTGACCCAATCGGGACATTCGAAGCTTTGGTGCGCAATGAGGCGATGATAGCCAACGGTGATTCCCATCCCCGTGATGATGTACATGACAGCGAACAGGATCCAGTCAAAGAGCGTGAAGCCGATGAAATAGGCGTAGAGGGGAATGCCGATCACGGTTGCAGCCGCGACGGCGCAGAAGAGAGCGAGTGTCCACCAGGAAAACACAGATTGAGTGGTCGCGGTCATTCATCCTCCTGCAAGTCGTGATGAGCTCGTCCACCATACGCATGCTCCGGTGAACAATCTTAGTTTATCAATTTAACGGACATCCGGAACTTTTTCAAGAAAATGTTCGCGCACTGATACGAATAGACGCTGCGAGTCTGCTTGTGCAAACGATGACCCAGGATGGTCTGCCATGTATACTGAATGTGTCGGTAAGATCGGCTTTCACCAGGAGCCCCGATGACATTCCCGCCGTCTTCTGTTGAGCCCGCCATTCTGCGCATCGGCGAGCATCTTGCGCAGCTGTCCGCCGGTCTCTCCCCGACCATCTTTGACAGTCGGTGGTGGTCGCAATCGGTGATCAATCTGGCCATGAAGGATGCGGCCTTCAAAACACGCCTCTTTCGCTTCATCGATGTTCTGCCGGCGCTGACCGACGATGAACGGGTCGTTTCCCTGGCCGAGGAATATTTCGGCGCGTCGGGGACCGAGTTATTCGGACTTCAGTGGGGTTTGAAGGCGCTAGCGACTACCGGCTTGGGTGCGCGGCTGACCGGTAAATCGATCAGAAAGCAGGTCGAACAGATGGCGCGAACATTCATTGCCGGCGCCTCAGTGGAAGAGGCGCTTCCGGTCTTATCGCGTCTGTGGACTGAAGGGCGGGCCTGGTCCGTCGACCTGTTGGGCGAAGCCACGGTCAGCGAGCAGGAGGCGGATCAGTATCGCGACCATTGTCTGGATGCATTGACGGGGTTCGGGCGGGCTGCAGCAGGGTGGCCGTCCGCTCCCCTGCTCGAACGGGATCACCTTGGTCCGCTACCACGGGTGCAGCTCTCGCTAAAAATTTCAGCCCTCTCCTCGCGACTGGACCCGATCGATCCCGATGGGAGTTATGATTCGGTGGCGGCACGCCTCCGTCCGGTGGTTGATCTGGCTCGCTCGATGCCCGCCGGATTGATTTTCGATATGGAACAGGCCGAGACAAAGAATCTGCTGTTGGATATTTTCAAGCGGCT
>DATIGF010000031.1:0-8684 GCA_035454865.1 Nitrospiraceae bacterium
CAGACCGGCGCGTCCGTGCTCCTGAAACCGTTTCAGCCACTTGTGCGCGGTTTTGCGCGAGATGCCGTATTCCCGGCTCAGTTCCGCCACCGGACGTTCTCGTTTCAACCACTCGGCAACCAACGCGTTGCGTTGATCCAAAGCATTCCTCGTTTCTTGCCAGGGCACCTGGCCAGTTTCTGAGGTCTGCTTCGGCGCTGTCACCCATGTCGCCGGTCTGATCTGTTACCTATGTCGCCGGTCGGTACCCCATACCGAGCCGCGACCGCCAGGGAGCGGATACGCACGCACTTATTTCGTCGTGTATAACAGACCCGGACAGCCCTTTCAGTGGGCGGTTCGCCATTCTTCTACCGGGACTCATAGGCGTCATGGTCCTATCAGCCCCGAAGAATACGCACTTGGGAGGATCAAGAGCTCGTAGCTGGGTGTATACTATCCGCAGACTGGCCTCCAAAACGGAAATTCCGGCCAAAGGACGACTATGAAGCATCTAGCTCTCTGCATTGATTCTCAACCCGCTGGGCGATTCTCCTTACGGCCCCAGATGGTGCTGACAGCTGGATTGTTGCTGGCTTTGCTGTCGGGGCAAACAGCCGCAGGATCACAACAGGACAGCCCTCTCGCATATGTAACAGTCCGTGATGCGACTCCGAATGCCGGCGCCGTGGCAGTCATCGACACTACAAACAATCGAGTCCTGGCCACCGTGCCTGTCGGTCCCGGCCCAAATGGTATGGCCGTTACATCCGATGGGAAAAGAGGTTATGTCGCAAACTACGGCACCTTTCCTGGACCCTTCGCTCAGGCTACCAGTTTGTCAAATACCGTTTCGGTATTGCAGCTGGTACCACTCGAGCACCAAAAGAATGAAATAGATAGTCCACGACCGCACGCAGTGGCTACCGTCACCGTCGGACAAGGCCCGCTCGGAGTGGCCGTCACGCCCGACAATGAAGAGGTGTACGTGACGAATTTCGGCCAGGATGCAACGCTCGTCCCGGGCGGGGTCGAAGGAAACACTGTCTCGGTCATCAGGACCAGCAGCAATAAAGTGGTTGCCACTATCCCGGTGGGGAATCTTCCGGCCGGTGTAGCTATTCGTCCAGATGGGACGCAGGCATACGTGACCAGTCGGAGGATGAATCAGGTGTGGGTGATCGATACTGCTACACACACCGTAGTCAACATCATCCCAGTGCAGACGGAACCCGCCAATGTGGCCTTCACGCCAAATGGGCAGCGTGCATATGTAACGAACTTTGGCTCCAACTCGGTCTCTGTCATCGATACCGCGACAGGAACCGTTCTCCCGGTCCCTGACGGGAACGCCATCAACGTCGGCGTCGTACCAGTCGGGATCAAGATTACTCCGGACGGCACGCGGGCTTACGTGGTCAACGTCTTTTCCAATAATGTATCCGTTATCGACACAGCGACAAACACGGTCGTAGCCACGATATTTGTGGCGTTCGGACCCAGAGCGGTGGCGATCACACCTGATGGCGCCCGAGCCTATGTCACCAACTTTCTGAGCAATACCATATCGGCAATCGACACCGCCACGAATACCGTGGAGGACGTCATACCTGTGAGTGGCGGCCCCAATTGGGTGACTATCACCCAGTAGAGGTTGTGCTGACATTTGCGCGGGATCTTATCCGATGCGTAACCAGGGACGAATTGATCAGAAAGGGAGACACACGATGAAGAAGTACCTGCCTGTTCTGCTTATTGCGCTTGCGATGTTCGCTTGCGCCGGTATCAGGCCGATGCTCGGCGCACAATCTGCCGATCCCATTTCGAACGCTACAGCAGTCGTAACCGTGAAGGACTTCGATTTCTTTGCTACGGGCAACAACCCTGTAGGCATTGCTGTCGACCCCAGTGGCGATCTCAAGGTCGGTATTTTGGGACTGCCTATCCCGGGGCCGCGGCCTTCCACACCAATCTACACAGTCACGCCTGAGGGGGAAACCAGCAGCTTTGTCAATCTTCCTTTGGCTATTGATATCAGCGCATGCCGAGCCGCGCGACCGGGACGAGATTTCGTGAGTCCGGGAGTCCAGCAGGAGCCTACCCCGTTCATGACCGGGCTTGCCTATCACCGAAATGGCGACCTGTACGTTGGCCTGCCAAACTGCGATCCGAGCACGCACGGGATTTGGCGAGTGTCTCCGAACGGTACCGCTCAACCATTTGCTGCAGTGCCTCTGAGCCAGTTGCCGAAGGGCCTGTCGTTGACAAACGGCGGGTTTCCGCTGTACGTTACGGACCTTCACGACTTCACGCGCAGCAGAGAGCAGTGCGAAGCGGCCATGGGGACACCGGATGCCTGCAAGCTGAGAATATGGCGCATCGATCAAAACGGCGCGGTCAGCGTGTGGATAGAGAGCACGCTTTTCTATGGTAGTCCCGATTCTCCTCTTCTCCATCCGCACGGCGTGAATGGGATCGTCGTAGACGATGGCGGACGGAATGTCTATGTCACCGTTACCGATTTTGGCCGCGTCATCCGCATTCCAATAAACAGCAACGGAAGCGCCGGTACCCCTCAGGTAGTGTTTGAAAACGTAGACTACTGGGGAATGGACGGTATTACGATGGGCCCCGACGGCAATCTGTATGTCGTTATTGTCCGCACCGACCAACTGGTCGCTCTTCATCCCGATGGCACGGGCTTCGAAGTCGTCGTGCAGGGGCACCCTTTGGATGGTCCGACTCAGTTGACGTTTGGCAAAGGCAAGACAGGCCCTGGCGCGGCCGATCTCCCTCCGTTGTACATCACGAGCGGATCCGGAGCTCGGGTCTTCTTTTACAGTCTTGCATTCGCGTTTGGCCAGGGGGATCTGATGAACGGTCTCAATCAGCTCGTGAGTTTCGGCATACGGACGCCGGCTGAGGTGATTGATCTGAAACCACACCCATCCGTCATTCGAGTGTCGTTGAGCACGCGCTAGAGACGCTGGCGCGGAGCGTCTGACGGTTCGCGCGGCGGTACAGTGTTCTCGATTGCGCGAGACGATCGTCACTGACACGCAACCCCGAGGGCTGTGTCCGGATGAAATTCTCGCTCTGCCGGCCGCCGTGTCCAGATCATCTGGCCGAACCGAATGCCGTCCCTGTACCGTGGTTCAGCAGCGCCAAATGGCAGAGAGCTAGGCCGCCGTCAGAATCGAAACTGCACCATCGCGAGCGCATAACGAAGGTTCTGACTCGGCGGCGAGTCCCGTAAGAAGCCTCCGGGAACAAAGTGCGCATACCCGACGTCGACCATAACGTGCGGGTTTACCACCCAAAACACTTCCACCTGGGGCTGTGTTCCGATATAGCGGGCCTTGCTCACGCCGCTCGGTCGTAACGGGAACCCAGGTACGTTGTAGAACCCGTCGTGCAGGCTCTGCCGCCAGAAGAAGAAGCAATCGAACGTAACCGACACGAGTCGCGGGAAGTGCAGCACGACGTTCGGCCGAAATCCCTGGATGTTCAGCGGCCCGTTCTGCTGAATATGACCAAAGTAGTGGCCGTTGGGGGACGGCGTAAAGAAGGTTTGCAGGTCGGGGTCCGTCGGATCTTTGTCGCCGCTGGTTACACCGGTGTTCAGCCCCAACCGGGGCTGGAGTTTCACCCGGTTGAACGTGTAACCTGTATCCGTCGAGATTGTCCAGGCGCGAATGTTTCCCTTCCCGCCCGGCGTGGGCCCAGCCGGCCCAAAGGTTAGATACGGCCCAAACTCACCGAATTGGAAGGCGCCCTCGAAGTCGTAATCCCAACCTTCCACGACCATCCCCATCGGCGGCTGATCGGAGATGCGCGCTCCGACTGTATGCCTGGTTTCTGGTCCGAGGCCCTGGTTGAAGATTCCGACTTTACGCCGGAAGCCCAGGTAGTACACATCAAGCTTGGTCTGCGCAATAGAGGGCCGGGGATCCAGCGTCCTGACGCCGTATGCTCCCCAGAAGGTTTGGGCATGTTCGGTGCTGTCGTCAAAGAAACCGAAGTTAGTCTGGACCGGCTTTGTTGCAAAGAAGTCCACCTGCCAATTACTCTTATTGATTCGCGCAAGGACCCCGTCGAAGCTATTGCGCACATTGGGTCCCTCGCGGGCCGACACAAGCCGGCCGGTACCGTAGTGCATCTCCTGGCGGCCCAGCCGAAGCGTAAAGGCCGGCTTCTCCCCGCTCGGCTTCAGGCCGAAGTTCAAGTCGACGAATGCTTGGTTGACATCGAGCTTATCTTTATCGACCAGACGAGGACCTGCCGCGCGTCCGGATACGATCCCGCTCTTAAACTGGACGAAAGTGCGGACGCGCTCGCCGAAGTGGACATCAGCATGGAACATGTAGCGCTGTAACAGGTATCCGTTCGAGTCGTCCGGCACGCCGCCCCAGTCCTCGTTGTCATAGCGCTCCCACCATTGCCGGACCTCTCCGCCGATGCTCAGGTACCAGTTGTCCTTTCCGCCGAACGGAATGTACTTAATGGGATCGAACAGGTCGGTGCGGCGCGCGGGGTCCTTGAGGTAGCTGAAGTCGTCATTCTGCCGGAGCATCTCATAGTGCACCGGCGGAGGCCCGCCACCGAACGGGCCCGGACCTCCAGGCGCTCCCGGCGGCCCAGGAGGGCCCGCCGGCGGAGGCATTTGGCCAGCCGCTGGCGCTTGGGCTGCCTGCTGGTCCGTTGAATCCTGTGTCTCGGCGCCGGCGTTGAACACCGCTGCGAATGTGATCAGAACGAACAGGACGAACACTGGTCGGGAGCGCCGCAAACCCCAGCGATTCCCTCGCGTTTGCACACAGCACTCCCGTGAAAAATACATCAAGTAGATCTCCCGGCACGTACCTGAGGATGCCCTGTCTATCCGCTAATCGGCAAAGACCGGCGTGATGTCCATGTAAATGCGGAGTTCCTGTACCTTGCCGTTCTTGAACACAATCGTATCGCAACACGGCAGCGTGAAGGCCTTTCCGTCGTGCCGCGTGTACGTGACTGTCATCTCACAGACTGCGTTCTCGTCATCAATCTCCCACAGGTTCTTGATGTGGTGGACGACCTTGGCGACCTTGGACAAGAAGCCCTGCGAGGCGTCAACTATGCCCTGGGGGCCGTGTGCCACTGGGAAGTTGCTGAACTGGTACAGCGCGTCGTCGTTGTAGAACTTGACGAAGTTGTGTACGTTCATCGATTCCCCGGCCTCGAACATCTTCCGAACCAGTTCGGAGTTCTTGCCAGAGCTCTTCGTAGCGGTTCCTGCTTCTGCCATTTCTGTCAATTCCCTCCCGATGAATTTAGAACTGCATGTTTACTTTCGACACGTCCGCGTAGACACGCCATTCCTTGGTCAACCGCCTCTCTCTACATCCCCTCGGCAACTCTGGCCGAAGCTCTCCTGGCAGGCCTTCTTCTGCTATGCCTTTGCTCCCTGAGCCGCCTGACCCTCAACAATGCCCTTCAGGTGCAGAACGGCCTTGGAGATCGCTTCCGGGCGGGCAGCGTTCTTGAACCAGTTCGCGTCCGGCTGTTGTTCTGCTTCCGGGCTCCTGGGTTTCACGTCCATCGTGTAGGTGACGACCGGTAGGCCGCCGGATTCCGGAGTTGGCGGCGACAGCCTGTTGATGAGCACTCCTTCGTATAGCGGATGGTTAACGAGCGTGAACGTGATGGTGCCGGTCTTTTTATCAAACGTCACCCGCTCGGTCATATGCATCTCCGCGGTGCGGATCTCACGCAGAATCCCGTTGGCGAATTCCTCATGAATCTTGTACTCCAGCACCTCGTACGGAATGTACTTGTGCGGACGATGAGCTTTGTCCAGCAACGTTTCCCAGATGACGTCCGCTGAGGCGTTCACTGGAGTACTGAATGTGGCGTATGGCATTTTTCCCTCCTGGTAAACTGATCCCCTCTATTTGGCCGTGCGCGACTTTGGCGCTTCGAAGCTTGTGTCATTCGCCTCGTTGTACTCATTCCGGGCACGGTCGAAATGCTGTTTTGCCTTGCGAGTGACCTGGTTGAACTCGAGCTGCTCCCCGTTCGGCCCTTTACAGTAGAACAAAGACCAACCCTGGAAGTCGCCGAAATCGCTATCTGAATAGCCCTCGACAAAATATTCCGGATCGTTCCAAAACTTGTTGGCTGCATATTTCAGCGGAAGGTTTATGCGCTCTTCATGTGAGTTGACATGCACCACGTGGTTGCAGATCACGTTCGTGATCCCCCGTCTGCGGCACTCCTCTTCGAGTTTCTTGGCAAAAAGATTCAGGTTGACGTCGTCCTTAACGTGGAAGGAGATGTGAGAAGCATTTGCGTGTCCCACGCCCGAAGGGAGCTTGGCGAAACAGTTAGGCGCATTCTGGTCGAGCCGGGCGTCCCGGAAATGAAGCAGCTCGACACAAGTGTTACCGAACGAGATGAAGCAGACATCCAGCGCTTCGCGTGAGCCGTCGCGAACATCCGGAACTCCCAAGGAGCGTGCACTCACTCCGTTTTGAATCGCGTCGATCTCCTCCTTCTGGAAGAGCGTGTAATGCAGGACGCTGCCCGAAAAACCGGTGCCCATCAGGGCAATCCGTCCCCCAAGAACCTCAACATAGAATTCCAGGGATTTTCTCATGTCGTCGACTGTGACTCCGACGTGCTGAACTCCCTGTAGCCACCGGCCCAGTCCGTTCGAGTGTTGCTCAACGGAGATCTGTGAACCGATTTCGTGCTCTTTCATCGGTTAGTTAACTCCCATCATTGTGCAAACAACCGGATTCTCTAGGTGGACAAACGGGTCTTCTTTTGACAATAGGTCCAGCCCCCGAACATCCCCAAAAACTGCTCATTAGCAGCGCTTTTTGAAGCATATAGCAATTACCGGGATTTGCCAAGTTCTTTTTGCCCCATTTGCTGCGTCAGAGCTGCTGAAGCCATGAACGTTTGTAATGTCACGATTCACACCTGCGGCTGCTTGGGAAATGCCAGCCTCGCGACGCCCTACGGAGCAACGATGTCGAACGGGCGCATCATATCGTTGTCCTCGTGTTCCAGCATGTGGCAATGGTGTACATACTGGAATCGCTGTCCCGACGTCATCGGCGTGCCAATAGGAAGATCGAACTTCACCAGCACCCGTGTAATCGACGCCAGGTCCACCCGCACCGTGTCTTTTGGCGCATTCACTTCATTCGGCGCGGGCGGCAGAGGCGGTGAAACGGGCACGATCTCCTGCGTTTGCATATAACGGTCGAAGTCGAAGAACTGGCGGTCGAGGACCTGCATGTGCGCCAGATGGATGTGCATGGGATGAGCGACGGCGCTGACATTGATGAAACGCCAGATCTCGGTGCTTCCCGCCGCCGGTGTGGTGATGACGGGGGCCGAGAAAGGCAGGCCTTCCACCAAGAGCCTTGTCGGTAGGTGGAGGGGGCCAGCCATTACGGTCTCCTCGCTCAGCATGACATCCCTGGTAAGAACCGCAGCACTTTCCTCGAGTGGAGGTGCGGCCGGAAGTTCCGCCGGAATCCGGCTCTCGTCTGACCCGCTGCTCCTCCGGCGCACTCGGAACTGCATGATTGGCGACGGCCCCGGCCCGAAGAGACCGATGGGGTACGGCCGGACGGCGTCATTCTCCAAAAGGATGTCCTCGCCGTCATGCCCCGCGAAATCCACAATCACGTCCGCGCGTTCGGCCGGAGAGAGCAAGATTTCAGGCATCGAAACAGGCGAAGGCAGAAAACCAAGCTCCGTACCGATCTGAATGAAATTCTGCCCGGAACTCAGCTTCAAGTTATAGAAAGTGGCGTTCGCCCCAAGCACGATCCGAAAACGGTATTTCCGAGGCTCCACCTCGAGGTACGGCCGCACTTTGCCATTGACGAGCGCGACATCGCCGAAGTAGTCCGGGGTCCACTGCGGATGCACATCGGGAACGAGACCCTGGGTCGGATACAGAATGGATCCGTCGGGAAGGAAGGTCCTGTCCTGGATCACCAGGGGGACCTCGTAGCGCCCTCTGGGCAAGCCCAGGGACTGTTCTCCGGGCTCACGGATGATGTAAAGTCCAGCCAGCCCCGCGACAACGTTCAGGCGGGTAATACCCATTGCATGGTCGTGGTACCAAAGCATGCAGGGGGGCTGGTCATTCGAGTAATAGTTGGTCTGACCCGAGAAGAAGGCGCCGGTCTCCGCGAAGTTCCTCGTGAACCATGCATTCGGATGGCCGTCGCTTTCGGGAAGAGTTCTGCCACCATGCAAGTGCACGACGGTGCGGACCTCCGGCATGTCCGCTCCGGAACCTTCCAACGTGTGGTCGATCGCGTCGTGGAAAAGGTGCCGATCTGGCAACTCGTTGGTGAACTTGACAGAGAGGGGCTGGCCGCGCCAAGCTTCGATCGTCGGTCCGGGATACATTCCGCCATACCCCCAAACGCGAGTCGGAGGAAGGTCTCGGTGAAGCTGCTGACTCACCTCCAGCATGGGCAGCTCATAGTGAGGCCCCAAAGCCCGGGCGAGCCCCCACCAGCGCCCAAGCCAGAACCCCGGGCGGACCGGCCGCAAAACGGGCGGAATCGGCAAACTATCGACGAAAGGCTCAAGTGGAGGCGAAGTCGGCGGCGGAGGTGGAAATTGCCCCTTTGCGACTCGCAACGACGACCAAAACGCCCCAGCTCCTGCGATCGCGCCAACACTAGCCTTCAGAA
>DATIGF010000032.1:0-7546 GCA_035454865.1 Nitrospiraceae bacterium
GGGAAAGTGGCTTGGCCCCATTTGACGCCGCACTTCGGTCGGCGCGTCATGTTCTCTCCGAACCACGTGGGCGCGCCCTGGCTGGAGATGATCCGCCGGGATGCGGACGGACAGGAGAGCGTCGATCAGGCGTTGCCGGGCGAAAACGGTAACTGGAGTCTCTGTCCCGAGAACGCGGGCCGTAAGCATTACAACGTGCACTTTGTGAAGATGCCGATCAAGATCGCCAAGGCCCAGGGCAAAGAGCCGGCCGTGGTCGATCCGAACGGTTTGATCTACGTGCTCCATGAAGAAGAAGCGGCGATCCGCGCCAACGACGATCTCAAGTATCCGTTGGTGGTCCGCGGGAATATCTATGATTGCCTGGACTGGACGCTGACCAGCGAGTGGGACGACGACGACTACACGAATTTCCAGGCGTCGAAGATCAACACCCACTGGCATTTCCTGCAGTTTGACAACCAGGCGTCGGACGGTGTGATCACCGGCTTCTCCTACGAGCAGTCGGTTCGTCCGTTCACGATGCTGGAGAAGAAGAACAAGAAGGGCCTTCCGGCTCCGATGAACACGGTACTGACCGGCGCGGCCAAGAAAGGCGCGACCAGCATCACCGTGAAGAATGCCGCTCAGTTCCATGTCGGGACCCTGCTACTTGTGGGTGCCGATAACGTGAAAGGCAATGAAATTTCCCGCATCAAGGCGATCAAGGGCAACGCGATCACCCTGGCGAAGGGATTGAAGAACGATCATCCGGCGAACGACATCGTCACGGTGGAGTTCGTCCGTCAGCGGTTCTGGGTTGATGCGGACGTGGGGACCGTGTTCTGGCACGATCACGCGTTCGGCGCGACTACCTGGCCCCACGGCGGGTTCGGCACGTTCATCGCCGAGCCGGTGGGATCCACCTATCATGATCCGAAGACCGGGAAGCCGATCCGCAGCGGGCCGATTGCGGACATTCACACCAACGAGCCGGTCGGCCATGGCGTGAACAACAGCTTTCGCGAATTGATGGTGCAGGTGCACGACACCGTGCCCCACACCGTGAACATCGTGACCGCGGGCAATCCTCCCGGGCAGCCTATTGAAGTGGCGCTCGAGGCGGGCAAGACCGTGTCGTTCATGATGCCGGAAAAACTGTATATGACGCCGATGCCGTTCCTGAACGGTGGAACACACACCACCGGCAGCGGTTTGAACTTCAGGGCGGGACCTATCGCGCAGCGGCTGGCGACAAACCCTGACGTATCACAGGCGTTCAACAGCCAGATCCACGGCGATCCGTACACGCCGACGCTCAGGGCCTATGTGGGAGATACGATGGTATTCCGTCTCCTGCACACCCTCATGAACGAATCGATGGTGTGGACTGTGTCCGGCCATACGTTCTGGTCGGAGCGCTATGCGTCCGATGCGAATCGCAAGAACTCGATTCATATCGGGATCGCGGAGCGGTATGACCTCGTGGTGCCGGAAGCGGGTGGATCACGGCATCAAGCCGGCGACTACATCCACTTCAACGGCCGCTCCTCCAAGTTCTCCGAGGGTGGCTGGGGCATCATCCGCGTGTATGACAAGGACCAGGCCGATCTGAAGAAATTGCCGGCGGGGTATTCGATCAAGGGTGAGATCCCGAAAGCATTGCCGGTCTGTCCGGCGGATGCTCCGGTGAAGAGCTTCAATGTCGTAGCCTTGGATTATCCCGGCATGAAGTTCAACCAGAAGGCTCCCGAGTCGATCGAGGTGGACTTCGAGCGTAAGATCCAGATCACTAACCCGGACGCGAAGATCTACGCCTTGGAAGAGGATGTGGCCAAGGTGTCCGGGGGAATGCAGCCCATGCCGCTCACGCTCCGCGTGAACGTCGGGGATTGCGTCAAGGTGAACCTGAAGAACAAGATGAAGGCCAGCAAGGCGTCTTTCTCGGCGATCGGCCTGGCCTTCGATCCGAAGGACTCGCTGGGCGCCAACGTCGGGAACAACCCCGGCGATCAGACCATTGCGCCGGGTGCGGAACGGACCTACACCTATTATGCGGATCCGTTCAACGGCGAGACGACGTCGCTGGTCTGGGATTGGGGCAATGTGATGACCAACCCCCGCAACGGCTTGTTCGGCGCGGTGGTGGTCGGTCCGAAGGGTTCGAAGTATCGTGACCCGAAGACCGGCGCCGATCTCTCGAACAAGAACGCCTGGGCGGCCGACGTGATCATCGATCACTCGGTGCCGGGCAATGAGACCAGGGCCAACTATCGTGACGTGGCCTTGTTCTTCCAGGACGAGGACAACATCATCGGCACCAGTTTCATGCCGTATGTACAGAACGTCGCGGGTCTGACCGGCGTGAATTATCGGTCGGAGCCGTACAAGTATCGTGAAGAACAGGGCTGCTCGCTCGGCAAGGTGTTTCAACCTTGCAAAGCGGACAAGCCGGAAGATCCAGCGACCCCGATCATCGAATCGCATGCGGGCGATCCCGTGCGCATTCACGTGATCGGTGCCAGCAACGAGCAGAACGGGATGTTCAGCGTCGAGAAGCATGAGTGGCCGATTGAGCCGTTCATGCGCGGGGCCGACCAGATCAGCGTGGTGGAGTACTCCGGATCGGAAACGCTCGATGCCTTTATCCCCTCGGCAGGGGGACCCTATCGCCTGTCGGGCGACTATGTGTACAGCAACCAGCGGTTGCCGTACTCACAGTCCGGACAATGGGGCTATCTGCGCGTGCTACCGGCCGGTGATCAGCGGTTGTTGCCGCTTTCCGGCGCCGGGGCAGGGATGAAGAGTGCATCGGTCGAAACCCCGATGCAGGTCGTTCCCGTCGCAGCGAAGTAAAGTACGCGCCTCTCACTGAGAGGTGTTCGACACAAGGAAAGGGGGAAGCCGGTGGCTTCCCCCTTTTTCTTTGGCGCGAGCTTTTGGTACGATAACAAACCTAGTTGTGATTTATGATGTGGAGGGCGAACGCGGCAGGACGCCGGGATCGGAGCTTTCTGCGGGTCCGGGGACAGCCTGCTCCAAGGCGATCAGGCAACGCGCATGAAACTGAAGCCAACTCTTGTTTCGGCTTGCAGGCCCTCTGGAAATCCGCAGATATCAAACCGAGGTTGAGACTTCCGGTGCTTTAATCAATAAGGAGTTGCACGCGTGAAAAACAACATACTCAAGGGATCGGTGTGTATGCTTTTCTTGATCTTCGTCCTGCTCTCGGTCGGGCCGGCACCGGCCTATGACGTGATCGATGTGCAGCGAGGCGGTACGCTCGAAGGAACGGTAACTCTGAAAGGCGACGTGCCAGAGCCGAAGGGGTTCAATCTCATTACATTCCCGGATCCGGCCTACTGCGGACGCATTTCGAACGGCCGGGGCTGGCGCTTACTGCACGATTTCGTCGTGGGTCCGCAAGGCGGGCTCAAAGACGCGATCGTCCTGCTCGAAGGAGTCGAAGCCGGGAAAGCCTTTGAAACGTCCGTTCCCTTGATTGAAGCGCGTGACTGCATGTTTCAACCGTTCATGACCATCGTACGCAATGGCCATGCAGTGGAAGTGATCAATATGGATCCGGTGATGCACGATATCCAGGGGTACGAGACGTCGCTCGAGGCAGGGGCGCGGACGCTCTTCAATACGCCCCTGGTGATGAACCATCAGCATCGGCGGGGCGATATTCACGCCATGCACAATCATGCACCGGGGAAATCGCTGGTCGGCCCGATCTATCTGAACAAGGGCCGGCGCACGTTCTACATGCAGTGTGGATTCCACGCTTACATGGAGAGCTGGGCCATGGCGGTCAATAACCCCTATTACGCGCTGACCGATTCGAACGGGAAGTTTAGAATCGACAACATCCCCCCCGGTACCTATCAATTGGTGGTCTGGCATCCCCAGACCGGGCCCGGCGCCAACAGGATGGTGACGGTGCAGCCGGACGGGAAACTCGTCGAGCAGCTCTCATTGCCGGCTCCGAAGGGGAATAGAACGGCATATAAAGTGATGGACAATCCCCGATTCGGTCCGGACACCCTGGGGTATTCCGTCGACATCAATCCGATCGTCGAACGCCAGCACTGACAGCCGATGGGGAACCGCCTTGCGAGGAGGGCCCGACAGTCGGTCGCCCTTGCTCTTGTTCTCTGCGCCTCGGTCGGGTTCTCCGGTAGCCGAGCCTATGGCGGCGATTCTTTCCCGGTTCGCGCAGAATTCTCCGGCACCATCATCAAACAGGTCAACGGCAAACGTCACCAGGCCCAGGTTTTTGCCAAGGGCGATCGCCTGCGACTGGAGTATAAGTACGCGATCCGGACCGAGCACGGATATGCCGCGATCGAAATCATCCGTCTCGATCAACTGGAAACGTGGTATGTCCTGGCGCAACAGAAAGAACTGCTGGTGACGCCGTTGAATCCGGACGACGTGTTGCCGATTCGCGCTCCGCTCCCCGGGGAGCGGGACCGGCTGCTCGTCGGGGAAGCGACGGCGGCCGGCCGGCCGGCCCAGTTGTTTGAGGTCGGGACAGACCGCAACGGACGGGCCGAACGGTTTTTTGAATGGGTGGATGTCGAGACCGGAGTTGTCCTGAAGCTTGTCAGTCGGGATCGCGATTGGTCGGTCGAGTATGAACGGTTTCGCCTGTCGCCACAGCCGGACTACTATTTTGAAGCGCCCCCCGGGTACAAGAAGCGCGTCAGTTCAACCGGCCCGCGCCAGCAAGGATAGGCTGATGGTGATCAGCAAAGAATGGAACATCACATGACGAGTCGCGTTCTCTTGACCATTGGTTTTGTCGTGAGCTTGAACTTGGGCGTGCTTGCCCCTGGGCTGTCGGCGGCCGGACCGTCAGCCGTCCCGAAAGAGGTTCAATCGCTCTACGAAAAGAAGGATTATCAAAAGGTTCTCGAAGAGATTGCAAAATTAGATAAGCCGAAATCAGCCGCTCCGGATGTTCGCCGGCTCAAGATCAGATCCCTGCTCAAACTCGGGAACCCCAAGGATGCGCTGGAAGAGTACGACCAGCTCGAAGCGACGCTCAAACAGGATGATCCGCTGCTCCTGCGCGAGGTCGCGCTGGGGTTTATTGTGGCGATGTTGAAGGACATGCGTGAGCAGATGCGCGGCGCGGCGTATACGGCGCTCAAGGAAATCGACTCGGACGATGTGATCCCCTATTTCGAAGACGGGCTCAGCGACGGCTCCGGCCCCGTCCGCGTGTTGGCCGTCGAGGGATTGGGTCGAACGGAGGCAGGACGGAGGTCGAAGAAACTCCGGACCGCCATCGATGATCAGGCAGGCCTGGTCAAAGCGCGGGTCGTGAAGGCGCTAGGCAAGTCAGGAGATCCGGGTGTCCTCCCCATTCTGGAGTCGGCGACCAAGGATGAGCTGGCTCCTGTGCGGATCGCGGCCTACGCCGGCCTGTTGAGACACGGCCGGAAAGGGGCCTGGGATGATTTGCGACGGGCCGCCGAGGCGGCCAACCCCGAAGATAAGGCCGAGGCCATCCGGGCCATCGCGGACTTGAAGGATCAGCGTGGCATTCCATTGATGAAGGAGTTGCTCACATACAAGCAACCCTCCGTGCGGGCTGCCGCGGCGAGAGCGTTGGGGCATATGGAAGTAGCGGAGGCACGGGGAGCCATTGAGCCGTTGCTGAAGGATCCGGTTCCTGCGGTGCGTGAGTCCGCCGCGTCGAGTCTGGCCGACCTCGGCGGGAAGGAGTCGGTACCGGTGTTGATTCAGACGCTCAGTGACGGGACGTTTACCGTTCGCGCGGCGTCGGCTGCCGCGCTGCTCCAGCTTGGTCAGCCCTATGAGGTGGTCGCCTCAACGGTCAGGGCGTTGGCGCAGCTGAACGACACGGCCGGGCGATCGTCCGCGGCCTATGCGTTGGGCAAGGCGACGAAGGCGAATGCGACCGGTGCCATCGAGATATTGGCGAATCTGGTGGCCGACCCGTTGCCGGGTCCCAAGGTCGTGGCCGTTCGCTCGCTCGGTCATATCGGGGACCACAGCATTCTTCCGTTGCTCAAGGAGGGCCTGCATGACACCAATGAAGCGGTGCGAGCGACCGCGGGGGGAGCGGTGGTCCACATCCTGCAACAAAACAAATAGGCTTGCAGCAAGGACTCACGCCCCCTTGTTTCAGATTGACAGGGTACGGTAGACTTTTATATATATGCTCGGTCCAAGTCTAGGCCTCGCCGTCTTGGTTGTGAGATCGAGTTGTTAATGGCCGGAGGGGATCTCCTCTATATCGGTCGTTGAGGGTCTTGGAAAGGCTAATCCAGCAGTTATTTTGTTCATCACAAGGAGGCAGTCATGAAGAAGGGTGCGTTATCAGTTGTATTCGGCGTAGCGGCAGTGGCGTTCGTCGCCGCTCCTCTCACCTCGTTCGCCGGGGGAACCATCGCCGGTAAAGTCACCTTTGCCGGGAAGTCCGAAAAGAAGGAGTTTTCCTTCGCGAAGTTCCCGAATCCGAAGTTCTGTCCCAAGAACCCCAACAAGGCCCTCATCGATGGGGACAAGCGGTTCATGCCGACGATCGAAGTCGGCAAGGATGGCGGTCTGAAGGGTGCAGTTGTGGCCGTGATCGACGTTGAGGACAAGGCGTTCGTGGACGGGTACAAGGGGACCGAGGTTGTGGCAGCGTTCTGTGAGTTCCTGCCCTTCAGCGGTGTGGTCGTGAATAACAAGGCGTTTAAGGTCGAGAACACCGATGCGGATCCGGATGATCCCAAGTCGGTCCAGGGTGTGCTTCACAATCCGCATAGCTTCGTGGTGAAGGGTTCAAGCTCCGCAACCGGATTCAACATCGGTCTGGCCAAGAAGGGCGATAAGCTCGACAAGCCGGTCGTGTTCCGTGGCGGCGCGGAGAAAGACGGCTACTATCGGTTACAGTGCGACCAGCACGAGTTCATGCAGTCCTTCTTCCTCCCGGTGTCGAATCCTCACTTCGCAGTGGTGAAGGAAGACGGTTCTTTCGAGATCAAGGATGTTCCGGCCGGCAAACACAAGGTGGTAGCCTGGCATCCGTTTGCCGCGAAGGGCAAGAAGGTGGAGTTCGAGGTGGACGTTCCTGAAGGCGGGAAAGCTGACCTCAAGGCTGAAATCAAGTAAGCCGGTTTCCAGTTTCAGCGGGATCATCCCGCGACAAAGGGCAGCGGAGCAATCCGCTGCCCTTTCTGTTTCTCCTCATGTTTCCGCTCCGTTAGTCGCCTTGCCTTTCACTTTCTGAACTGGGTAAGATGCCAATTTTTGGATCGCCAAGCTTCAGGGGACCGGTGTGTCACGAGAACTGTCGCTCGCGGAAATTTTCCAGCTCGGGTACTACTGGGAGACCAAAATCCTCCTGACGGCCGTCCGGTTGGATGTGTTTTCCGCGTTGAATGGAAAGCCCAAGACCGTCGGTGAGGTCGCGGGTCGAATCGGGGCCCATGAGGCGACGCTCAGCCTCCTGCTGAACGCCCTGGTGGCGATGAGGCTGCTGACGAAAGAGGGGGAGGTCTGCGCGAATTCATCGGCGGCTGAGACGCACCTCGTCCGGCATTCG
>DATIGF010000033.1:0-23381 GCA_035454865.1 Nitrospiraceae bacterium
CCCGGGGCAGGCACCCTGCGAAACGGGGCTGATCCGCTCCAGGGCATTGCACTTCAGCCCGCCACCGACGTTGCACCCCTTGCAGCCTTCTTGAAATCGCTGAATGAGGATTACCAATAGGAGTGATCAACGGACAATAGAAGAGCGACCGGCCGGCGCTACCCACGCGCCGGCACCGGAGTGGGAGTAGTAGTGCCCTCCCACTTCCCGGGCGGGGGCCCTCTCTTCCTCCTGAGGCCCCCCGCCTTCATTTCTTATGCAGATGAGATTGGCGTCATCGCGAGACCTGCGACGACGCCATAAGCTGGCGCGGCTACTTTTTGATGTGTTCGGAGAGATACAGGTCGAGACCAACCTGATCAATCGTCCGGAGTTGTGTCTCGAACCAGTCGACGTGCTCTTCGGAGTCGATCACCATGTGCTCCAATAGGTGCCTGGTCGTGTAATCCCCGACCTTGGCACAGTGAGCGATTGCCTTGCGGAGCAATTCCACGTCCTCACGCTCGAAGTTCAAATCAGCCTTAAAGAGGTCCTCCACCGTGCGCCCCGCAGCTACCTGATCGAGATGCTGTACATCCGGCGTCCCGTCCAAATACAAAATGTGATCGATCAGGCCCGATGAATGGCTGACCTCCTCGTTGGCAAGATGGCTAAAATGCTCATGCAGCCGCTCGTAACCCCAATTCTTGCACATGGCCGCATGCAGCAGGTACTGATGTACCGCCGTGAGTTCCGCCTTCAGAACTTGAATTATGAACTCGACGACACCGTCTTTAGCTTTCATGATCTACACCTCATGATGGAAACAATGACGACCGACTCACTGAACCAACTTGCGATTAGCCCTCTTTCTTAATTTGTTCGGCAAGATAGTTCTCCAGGTTGACCTGCTTGATCGTTTCCAACTGCGTTTCGATCCAGTCAATATGGGCATCCACGTCCTTGGCCATGTCTTCCAACATATGGCGGGTCGTGAAGTCGCCGACTTTCGTACAATGGACGACCCCGTCGGTCAGGAGCCCCAGCATTTCCTGCTCTGCTTTCAGATCGAGCTTGAGCTGCTCCGGGACTGTTTCTCCCACATGCACCGTATTCATGCGCTGCACGTTCGGCACGCCTTCCAGGTAGAGAATGTGCTCGATAAGTTCGTCGGCATCCTTCATTTCATCGAAGCTGCGCTCCCGCACTTTATGATGCAGCCGCTCATAGCCCCAGTTCTCGCACATCTTGGCATGCACGAAATACTGGTTGATCGCCGTCAGATCAGCGGTCAGCACCTTGTTCAAAAGATTGATGACGCCCTCTTTCGCCTTCATAACTCACTCCCCTTTCTTAGATCAGCTAGGCCCTCACCATAAGGGGCTCATGGGTGGTTGGTCAGTCGTCGGAAGTCCGCGCACTGAGCCATTATCAATACCGCCACTCCGTCCGTCAACTCGACGACGACGGGTTCTTGATTCCTCATCTCAGTTTCGATGACATGAATTCTCAATCTCGGGCGCGCAGGCCGCGCACGCCGGCGAGTAGACGACAGAATGCCGTTACGGCTTGGGAGGACTGTGCAATAGTAGGATGGGAGAAAAAAACGAGACGGATTCGTTATCCCGCTTCCCGATAACCACACTCTTCGTTACGGCATTGCACGCTTCGTCCGGCCTGCTTGCTGACTTTCTCAATTAGGAACGGAGCCTGACAGGTTGGACAGGTCTTTGGCACGGGGCGATCCCACAGTGCAAATTCACAGGCCGGATACTTGCTGCAGGCAAAAAATGACCGCCCCTTCTTGGTGCGTTTCTGGACAAGATCGCCGCCACAACCCGGCTGCGGGCACTTCACACCCAACGCGAGCGGTTTGGTGGTCTTGCACTCCGGATAGGCGGAGCAAGCAATGAATTTCCCGAACCGTCCGGTCTTCACCACCATCGGACTGCCGCATTTCTCGCACTTCTCATCCGTCGTCAATTCTATCTTCGGAACGATCTTGATGGTGCCGTCCGGAAGCTTCTCAAAGTTCTGTGTGTTTTTACAAGGCGGATCGTCCTTGTAGCCTGGACAGGCGAGAAATTTCCCGTTCCGTCCCCATTTGATCTCCATCATCCTGCCGCACTTCTCGCAGGGAATATCCGTGGGCGGCTCAACCGTGTCCTTCGGGCCGGGGATCGTCTTCGCCCGCTCCATTTCCTTCGTAAACGGCGTGTAGAAATCGCGAACGGCCGTCACCCAGGGCTTGGTCCCCTCTTCCACTTCGTCCAGCTGCTCTTCGAGATGCGACGTAAAGTCGACATTGATGAGTTCGGGAAACCCCTTCATCAGGAAGTCATTAACGGTTTTTCCCGTTTCCGTCGGGACCAATCGCCCCTCGGTCTTCTCCACGTACTTGCGGTCCTGGATGGTGGAGATGATCGCGGCGTAGGTAGAGGGGCGCCCGATCCCCTTTTCCTCCAGCTCTTTGATCAAGAGCGCTTCGTTGTACCGAGGCGGCGGTTGCGTGAAATGCTGTTTGGACGTGAGCCCGAGAACCGACTGTCCCTCCTGCTCGACCAATCGCAATTGTTCCCCTTCAGTGAGGGCCGGCAATTGGCGTTCGCTCTCCTCCTCGGCTTCCTGATCGGCCTTGGGCTTCTGCGACGGCAGTTCTTTGTCGACCCCTTCCATATACACAATCGTATGGCCCGGAAACTTCACCACCGTTCCGGTGGAACGGAAGATGTATTTTTCTTTGGTGCCGACCGGTGTTGAATCGATCCGCGTCACGTCCAGGATCGCGGGCACCATCTGCGAGGCGATGAATCGATTCCAGATCAACTTGTAGAGATTGTACTGGTCCTGCTCGAGATACTGCCGGATGGATTCCGGATCGCGTGCGGCGGACGTCGGCCGCACGGCCTCGTGGGCCTCCTGCGCAGCTTTCTGGGTCTTGTAGATATTCGGTGTTGCCGGAAGATATTCCGCCCCAAACCGCGATTGGATCACTTCACGCGCTTCGGTCATCGCCTCATTCGAAATGCGGGGAGAATCGGTGCGCATATAGGTAATGAGCCCGGTCGCCCCCTCTGCGCCGATTTCGATGCCTTCGTAGAGCTGTTGGGCCAGGGTCATGGTTTTCTTGGGCGAGAAGTGCAGCTTGCGGGCGGCCTCCTGCTGCAGGCGGCTGGTAATGAACGGCGCGACGGGGTTCCGTTTCTTTTCCCGCCGCTCAATCGATTCGACGACAAAGGTCTTCCCTTGGATGGCCGCAACCACGCGGCCGGCCTGCTCGCCATTCTCGATCGACGCCTCTTCGCCATTGATGCTATGGAGCCTGGCTTCAAACGACGGGGGGTTGGCTCCGGACAGCAGCGCGGTGATTGACCAGTACTCTTCGGCTCTGAAGGCCTCCCGCTCGGCTTCGCGTTCGCAAATCAGTCGCATCGCGACTGACTGCACCCGTCCCATGCTCAACCCTCGACGCACTTTCGTCCAGAGCAACTGACTGCCTTGGTATCCGACAATTCGGTCCAGCACCCGGCGGGCCTGCTGTGCATTCACTAATTTCATATCGACCTGCCCAGGCGACTGCAGCGCGCGCTTGATAGCCGATTCCGTGATTTCATTAAAGAGCACGCGAAACACCTTGCCCTCTGACTTCTTCTTGGACTTGGATTTGGATTTGCCGACCAATTCCTGCTCAAGATGCCAGGCGATGGCCTCGCCCTCGCGATCAGGGTCCGGCGCCAGATACACCTTGTCGGCCTCTTCGGCCTTTTTCTTGATTTCGGCCAGGACTTTCGACTTGCCCTTGATGGTGACGTACTGGGGTTCGAAGTCGTGCTCGAGATCGACCCCTAACTTGCTGGTCGGTAGATCCTTAATATGGCCGACCGATGCCATGACCGTATAGCCACGGCCCAGATATTTTGTAATCGTTTTCGCCTTGGTCGGCGACTCAACGATGATCAGAGATTTCGCCATGACAACTCCATCTGCGCATGAACAGTTGTATCATCCGTACCAAATATAACGGATTCATGCAACTAGAATGGTGGAGACCACCGGCTAGAGACGAATGTACTGCTGACCGGGAAGCTGACGAACACGCCCATACAATTCCAGCGAAAGCAAGGTAGCCGCCACTTGCGCGGGACTCAGCCCCGTGCTTTCAATCACCGCATCAACTGATCTCGCTTCATATGACAGCGCCTCATAGACCAGCGCGTCTTCGTTCCTTAACGCCGCCGGTGAGGCAGACGGCGCTCCGCCGACAGAGAGTGTGGCCCGCAGACGGGCGTCCACTTGCGGCAGGATTTCATCCAGAATATCCTGGGCTCGCTCGATCAGTTTCGCTCCTTCTTTGATGAGCCCGTTCGATCCCCGACAGGCCTCTTCTCTCACAGAACCCGGCATGGCGAACACCTCGCGTCCCTGTTCCAAGGCCAGCTTCGCCGTAATGAGCGACCCGCTGTTCATCGCAGCTTCGCTGACCAGTACCCCTAACGACATCCCGCTGATAATTCGATTTCTTCGCGGGAAGTGATGGCTCTGCGGAGAAGAGCCGATCGGGAGCTCGGAGATCACCGCTCCGTGGGATTCGATGGTGCGCCGCAGTGTGTCATGCTCCGGCGGATACGTGCGATCGATTCCGCACCCCAGAACCGCGATGGTCCGGCCTTTCCCTGCCAGCGCCCCACGGTGCGCGGCCGCATCGATTCCTCGTGCAAGCCCGCTCACAATCGTCACGCCTCCTGCAGCAAGTTCTCTGGCGATCTCCTCGGTGATAATCCGCCCCGAGGGGGTGGCTCGCCGGCCACCCACGATCGCCACGGCCACGCCGTCCCTCTCCGACAACGCCCCGCCCACATAGAGCAGGGGTGGCGGATCAGGAATCGATCTGAGTCGCGCGGGGTAGGATTCGTCAAGCAGGGTGACGATGCGGATCTTGAGACGCTCGATGATCTTTAGTTGCCGATCAATCTGCTGACGAACCTGCAGTTCGGGACCACGCTGCACCGATTCGGCCAACTCGGGGCTGCAGCCGGCCCGAACAAGCTCATCCCGTGACGCCGCCAGCACCGCGGTCGGTGAGCCGAACGCCTGTATCAGCTTCAGCAACGTCCGATCACCCACGCCGTCAATTGTCTGGAGCACTAACCAGGAGGTCAGCGAAACCGCATCCATTCCCTACACCGCAGGAGTACAAGAAGTCCGCCCCAATGGCAGGCATGCCGCGTCACGCGAGTCATGTGAGTAACATGATGCGTCCGCTGACGGACCCAGTGTTACATGACGACGAGATCGTACTGCTCGAGATGCAATTGGCTGTCCGGCGTGACGATAATTTTCGCCGCACAGTCCCGCTCCAGGGTTTCCACCCCATGCCGCTCTTCGTCTTGCAGCAAATCAGCCACCGTGGGATGGGTCCCGATGACAATCCGTTGATGATCAGTGGACGGCCCGATCCGGCGGATCTCGCGAAAGATTTCGTAGACCACGGTCGTCGGAGATTTCGTATATCCACGGCCTTCGCAGTAGTGACAGGGTTCGGAGAGCGAACGCAGCAGGTCCTCACGGACACGCTCACGCGAGATTTCAATCAGACCGAGGTCCGAGATCCTGGAGACTCTGGTCCGCGCTTTGTCGGAGGCCATGGCATCGACCAGCGCATGGTAGACCTTGTCGCGATTCTTCTCCCGCTCCATATCGATGAAGTCGACGATGATGATGCCGCCGATCCCCCGCAGCTTCATTTGGTAGGCGACTTCCTTGGCCGCTTCCAGATTGTTCCGGAGAATCGTCTCCTCTTGATCACGCTTCCCGACGAACCGGCCGGTATTGACGTCGATGACCGTCATCGCTTCGGTGTGATCGATCACCAGATAGCCGCCCGACTTCAGCCAGACTTTCCGGCTCATCGCGCGCGCGATTTCCTGCTCCACCCCAAGATGGTCGAACAGCGGTTCATCCTTGTCGTAGAAATGTATGCGCGAGGTCTGCTCAGGAGAGAAGCGCTGCACGAAGTCGCGAACCGCTTCGTACTCTTCCCGTGAATCGATCCACAATCGATCGACTTTCTTGCCAAAGAGATCCCGCACGACGCGAAAGCTCAGGCTCAGATCGGTATGCAGCAGGGCCGGAGCGCCCAACTGGTCCCGATTCGTCAGAATGTCCTGCCACAGCACGTGAAGGAAATCGACGTCGGATTTGAGCTCATCCTCCTTAACGCCCTCACTGACCGTCCGCACGATATAGCCGCAGCCCTGGCGGCGTACGCGGCGCATAATGTCTTTGAGCCGCGCCCGCTCCTCATCGCGGGCGATTCGCCGGGACACACCGATGTGTTCGACATTCGGCATAAAGACAAGATACCGGCCGGGCAACGACACATACGTCGTAACCCGCGGACCTTTCGTTCCGATCGGCCCCTTCGAGATCTGAACCATTAGTTCCTGACCCTCGCTCAGAAGTTGCTCGATCGGCTTCGCGCTCTGGCGCTTCGGCCGGAGCATGTCCGAATCTTTATCGTCTTCATCCGCATCGACCAACATGTCGCCGGGCTCCGCATCCATCGAGAGATCGGACACGTGCATGAAGGCGGCCTTTTCCAGACCGATGTCGACGAAGGCGGCTTGCATGCCGGGCAGGACTTTGGCCACCTTCCCCTTATAAATGTTTCCAACGAAGTCCTTGTGTTTCGCACGATCCCCGAACAAATCGGTGACCACCCCGCCATCAAGAACCGCCACACGGGTTTCCTCCCGCGCGACCGTTATCGCAATTTCAATTCCCATACAAACTCCTTTTGTCTTGGAGCCTCGAAGGCTGGCGGGGAACGATGGACGCGGGCATCTCGCCCAGGTCCAATAATCCCATCACCCGCTCACACTCCAACAGCTCCCGATAGTATTCCTACTCCGGACCGCCGGCACCGCGAGGCGCCGTGGTCCGACACTCAACTCAATAAAACAGACTCAGTCGCCTTCGTTTGACATTCAGCAACAATCCTAACGACGCCATGGTCATAATCGTGGCACTTCCGCCATAACTCACGAGCGGCAAAGGAATGCCGACGATCGGAAACATCCCCGCCGTCATGCCGATGTTGATCACGACGCAGAAACAGAGCATGGCCACGATCCCCGCTGCGAGCAGCGCGCCAAGCTGATCTTTCGCTTTGGAAGCGATTTCAAGCGACAGCCAGATAAGCGCGACAAACAACACCAGCAGCAAGAGCACGCCAAGGAATCCCCATTCTTCCGCAAAGACCGCAAAGACGAAATCGGTATGCCCTTCCGGCAGAAATTTCAACTGGCTTTGAGTTCCGCCGTAGAGTCCTTTCCCCATCAGTTCCCCTGAACCGATCGCAATTCTCGATTGAAGCGCATGATAGCCTTTCCCACCCGGGTCGTAATCCGGATCGACGAACGCCATAATGCGCTGTCGCTGGTAATCATGCAAGGACCCCCACAGCCCCTCCCAGGCAAACGGGAACAGCATGACGGAGAAGAGAAGCATGACACCCAGCGCCTGAGACCGGACTCCGACCATCAAGAGCATTGCGGCATAGACCGCGACAAAACTCAGTCCGCTTCCCAAATCCGGCTGTTTGAGAATCAGGACGAGTCCCGGCAACATCAAGAAACCCGGCACAATCACCCGCTGCAGCCACCCCACACGAGGCGCTTTCGAGTAGTAATGCGCCAGCACGAGGATGAGCACCAGCTTCGCAAATTCCGAGGGCTGAAAACTGAACGGCCCCAGCGCAATCCACCGCTGCGCCCCCTTGCTCGTTCGCCCTTCGACCAGCACAAAGGCCAGCATGAGCAACACGAGGGCATACGCCGGATAGGCCAGTCGGGCGATACTGTGATAATCCGACACCCACATCACGACGAACGCGACCACTCCCAAGAGTATCCATGCCAACTGTTTGAGGTAGTAGGGCGCGATCCCGCCCTGCTGATCATGGGTGACACTATGAATGGAAAGCACGCCGATCCCGAGAATGGCAAGGATCAAACCCAGATAGCGAAGGTCGAAGTTGTCGAGGCCGCGATGATCCGTCAATCGATCGATCATGACTTTTCCGACGACTGCCTCGCCCGGTCCACTGTGGCGGAATCCGAGGTCACGATCGGGACCTTCGGGGCGAGCTTGATGTAGGCTTCAATGACTTCCTTCGCTAGAGGCGCCGCTGCGGATCCTCCATGTCCCATATGTTCGGCAAGCACGGCAACGGCGATCTTCGGCGATTCCACCGGGGCGAACGCCACAAACCACGCATGGTCGCGGAACTTCTTGGGGATGTCCTTTTCAGGCCCCGTTCTCAGCGCAGCCACCTGTGCCGTCCCCGTTTTCCCGCCGATGGTCACCAACGACGACTTCGCCCTGGTCGCCGTTCCCATCGTGACGACATCCGCCAAGGCTTCTTTGATCACGCGAAACGTTTCAGGTTTGGCTTTGACCTTTCCACGCGGCACCGCCGGCAACTCTTGTAGATTTCCTGTCACCCGATCCATCACCGCCTCGACCAGACGGGGCCGGTAACTGACTCCATTATTGGCCACGGTCCCGATCAAACTGGCCATCTGTAAGGGGGTGACCGTGACATAGCCCTGCCCGATCGCCGCCGAAATGGTCTCACCCGGCAACCAGGGCTCGTTCCTCGCCTTCTGCTTCCACGCGCTCGACGGCATAATGCCCGGTCGTTCCGATGGCAACTCCACGCCCGTTCCTTGCCCGAGTCCGAAATCCTTGCCGAAATCGGCCATGACATCGATCCCCATCCGCTGGCCTACCGTATAAAAATAGACGTCGCAGGAATGCACGAGGGCACTATGAAGATCGACGGAGCCATGCCCGCCCGCTTTCCAGTCATGATAGACCCGCCTTCCGAACTGATAGCCTCCGGTACAGTGCACCGTACTCGAGGGCGACATCGTCTTCGTCTCCAACGCGGCGACGGCCATGGGAATCTTAAACGTGGAGCCGGGCGGATACTGCCCCTGAGACGCACGATTGTTTAATGGACGGCCTTCGTCCTGTACGATCTCGACCCATTGTTTGGGTGTCAGTTCTCTTGAGAGAACATTCGGATCGAATGCCGGCCGACTGGCCATAGCAAGGATATCCCCATTGTTGGGATCCAGCGCCACAATGGCGCCAAATTCTTCGCCCAACAGTTCCTCCGCGACTTTCTGCAGTCGAACGTCGATGGTGAGATAGAGATCGTTCCCCGCCTGCGGCTTCTCGACGACCGCCGTCTTCTTTTCATGACCCAGGGCATCGACTTCGACGCTCTTCTGACCGGCCTGACCCCGCACGTGACGATCGTAGGACTTTTCGACCCCGTACTGGCCGACGATGCTGCCCTGGTGCAGATCCGCAAACTCCGGCTTCTCCAGTTGATCGGCCGAGATTTCTCCGACGTAGCCCAACAGATGGGCCGCCGTGATGCCGCCGGGATAATTGCGTTGCGACTCGACTTGAACCATGACACCCGGAAGGTCCAGGCGGTGGGACTCAATGATCGTTGCATCACGAAGCGTCATGCGGTCTTTGATCTTGCGCGGCAGCAGTTTACTGCCCTTCCCCGCCAGCTTTTTCCGGATGAGTGCGGGATCCAGGCCGAGCAAATCGGTCAGCTTCTGCACCAAGGCTTCGCGATCCTTCACATCTTCCAGCGTGACATAGAGAGTGAAGCTCGGAACATTGTTCGCCAGGAGCACACCGTACCGGTCATAGATAAGCCCGCGGGCAGGCTCAAGGAGCATCAGCCTGGTTCGATTGTTTTCCGAAAGGTCTCGGTAGTAAGGCCCTTCACGGATCTGCAAATGCCACAGGCGGAGGCCGAGTAGCGCCACCACCAATAAGAGCCCCACTCGAAGGATCGTGAGCCGGCGCTGGAGTTCCCCGAGCTCTGCTTCCGGATAACTTGTCGTTGCCATGTCGTCTTCTACAACCGAAATTCCGAGAACATCCGCTCAACGTTGACTCTACTCCACACCACCCAATAGAGCACTCCACCCACCACGGCATCAAAGCAGGCCTGAGGAAGCACGACCGCCCGAATCGCCCACCACAGATCTTGCCCCTCATTCGGCTTGAGTGAAAAGGCCGTGAGAAGGCCGGCCAGGCATGATGTCACGAGCAGCCCCATCACAAGGACGACCGGAGTTATATGTGCGACTTGTCTGCCGGCGAGCCCGGCCACATATCCCACGCCTCCCTTCGTCACCATACCGGAGAGCAGATCGCCGGCAGAGAACAGGCTCATGACCCATCCCAATGCCAACCCGACCAGCAGCCCTTCGAGCTCTCCGCCGAACAGGCCCACCAGACATATCGCGATAAGGCCGACATCCGGCTTTACATCCCACACGCTCAGATAAGGAAGCAGGACTGACTGAATCGGAACAAGCCCGGCAATGAGAGCTGCATAGAAGAGCATTTTCATGATTTGGGCTTTATACCCGGAGACCCGGGACGCTCCTCCTCCTCAGTCGGCACATAAGGAGACTGGATCACCAGCACTTCTTCCACTCGATTCGCATCGACTTCCGGAGTAAGTTCAGCAGACTGGAATAGCGCCCCTTCCTCCTTATCGATCCTCGTGATCGTCCCGATGGCTAACCCGCGAGGGAAGCCCCCCACCAATCCAGACGTTACGACCCGATCACCGGTCCGTACGCTCGACAACAACGGAATATATTTGAGGTGGGCCATCCCTTGGGTCGTTCCTTCTACAATCCCTTCGTCTCTCGTTCGTTGGATCAATCCGGCAATCGCGTTGTTGGGATCCTCCACCAGCAACACCACGGAGGTAGCGGCCGTCGTCTTTACGATCCGACCCACCACACCGGCAGCGGTAATGACACCCATGTCCGGCTGAATTCCGTCCGACTCGCCCTTGTTCAAGATGATCGTTCGGTACCAGTTCCCGGTATCACGACCGATCACTTGTGCGGCGACCATCGTGGGAAGCGCTTGCGCCTTAAATTCCAGCAACGCCGTAAGCCGCTCCGTCGCCGCCGCCGCTTCACGGAGCTGACTATTCTGTCCCTGGAGGTATTCCAGCTCCTTGCGCAACTTACTGTTTTCCTCTTCCACCCCCTGTAGCGCCACATATCCGGTCCAGAGATCAGCGATCCCGTCACGGACACCGGCCACCGCCCGGAGGGGCCAACTCAAGACCCACCCGACCGGGCTGCCCAACTGCTGGAACACACCTTGAAGTTGGCTAGGCAGAAGAAGGAAGCCGAGCAGAAGTACGACGACGATCGCGAGGGCAAGGCGCCCCGCATTGTAGGGTGCACGCAAATTCACCATCCACATGAGGGATGGAACCTTACCGGAGGCTGTTGGCTTGAGACATGACCGACACCTTCCGGAGGAGATCCAGTTCGTCCAAAATCTTTCCCACTCCCAAAACCACGGAAGTGAGCGGATCATCCACCGTGATGATCGGCAAGTTCGTTTCTTCGCGGAATCGAGTGTCCATCCCTTTCAGGAGGGAGCCTCCACCGGTTAACACAATTCCGCGGTCAATAATATCTCCCGCCAATTCAGGCGGAGTGTTTTCCAGTGCGACTTTGATCGCGTTCACAATGGTCCCAATCGGTTCCTGTAAGGCTTCGCGAATCTCGGCGTCGTCCACCACGAGCGTCCGCGGGATACCTGAGATCAGATCGCGGCCCTTGATCATCATGGTCTTCCGCTCTTCAAACGGATAGGCCGACCCGATCTCAAATTTGATCCGTTCCGCCATGTGTTCGCCGATCAATAAGTTATACTTTTTCTTGATGTAGTTCATGATCGCTTCGTCCATCCGGTCGCCGGCGACCTTCACGGACTCGCTATACACAATCCCGCCGAGCGAGATGACCGCAATGTCTGTGGTGCCGCCACCCACGTCGACGACCATGTTGCCGGACGGTTCCGTGATCGGTAGTCCGGCTCCGATCGCCGCGGCCACCGGCTCTTCGATCAGATAGACTTCCCGCGCACCGGCCAGCTCTGCCGAATCGCGCACGGCCCGTTGCTCGACCTGCGTAATGCGGGACGGCACCCCGATGATAATCCTCGGCCGGACGAACGCGCTGCGATTATGGGCTTTGCGGATGAAATGCTTCAGCATCTGCTCGGCCATCTCGAAGTCGGCGATCACCCCTTCTTTCATGGGCCGGACCGCCACGATGTTGCCGGGCGTGCGTCCGAGCATTTTCTTCGCATCGGCTCCCACGGCCAGCACCTTTTCACTCTTCTTCTCGACCGCCACCACGGACGGTTCGTTCAGGACAATCCCCTTCCCGTGGACATAGACCAGCGTTGTGGCTGTGCCTAAATCGATCGCAAGGTCATTGGAGAACCACCCAAATACATCTCCCGGGAACCCCACGGCATCTCTCCCTTCATGTTGGCCTGGCGATTCAGCGCCGAGCCTGTGCGCTTCGTTCGTCTTAATCTGGAACTGCGAGTTGACCGGCGTCTAACACATGGGTCCTGGCGACTTCATCCCCAAGCCGACGGCCTTGCTCGTTGCCGATGATGAGCAGACCTTCGAACGCTAAAATCGCCAGTGACACCAGCCATCCGACATACGGGACTGCAAAGGCAATCTGCGCCCCGCCCAGCGGCAGATTCCGAATGATCGATTCCCGGAATCCCGCAGCTTCCCGGCCATCCAACCGCATGGTCTGGAGTCCGACCAACCGCTTGCCGATGCTTCTTCCGCCTGCAAATCCGTCTGCAATCAAGATGTAGGCCAGACCGCAAAGAAACCCGACCGGGGGAGCAATCTCGTCTGCAGCCACAACGATAAACAGATCGATCAACTTTGCAATGAACCGATTCAGGACATGGGCCTTCGGATAGACCGTTCTTTCGAGTAGCTTCGCGGTTGGCCCCTCCCCTGTCAAGGAATCTCCTTCTAATTATCGGCAAAGTATAACAAAATCCACCATCTCGCACAAACAAAGATATCCTTTTCCCTCAGCCGGCTTTTCAGCCTTCCTTTTCAGCCTTCCAATGTCCGACAGTACACTCTGCACCGAAGAGGATGAAGACTTACGCTTGGTCGATGTTCGATCCTCTGTACTCCGAACGTCACTTGCATTTGGTCACCCGTTTACGGCCTGCATGATCTTGCCTTCAGGTCTGCTCGCAAGTACAATCTCGACGTAGTTGAACCGATGAGGGGACTTCATGATTAAGGTAATGCGAAACGCAGCGCACAACTATCCCTGGTTGCTCAAATCTATCATGGGTATCCTGGCCATCGCCTTCGTGATCACGATGGGATGGTGGGGATTCGGCGAGCAAGCGGGGAGCGCCGTGGCGAGCGTCGGAGATCTCACCGTCTCGCGCGACGAGTTCCGGCGGGCCTATGAAAACATGTATCGCTTCTACAAAGAGAAGGTCCCCGGCGAATTCAAAGATGAAACCATCAAACAGTTCGTTATCGAACAACTCGTCGACAATCGCCTCTGGCTCATTGCCGCCAAGGACATGGGCGTGACGGTGTCCGATGCGGACCTGCGTGACATGATTGTTCAAATTCCTGATTTTCAAAAGAACGGAGCCTTCGACCCCGAGCTTTACCAACGCCTCCTCGCAGCCAACCACTTAACACCGGCTTTGTTTGAGGCTGCACAGTACAAGGAAGTCCTTGGAAACAAAGCGCGGATGATCGTTCGCGATTCCGTGGCGCTCACTCCCTCCGAGATCTCAGAGGGACAAGCCCTCATGACGAGGCCACAAGACTCTGATCCGGCCAAGGCTGCGACAGCCAAGGATCGTGTTCTGCAAGACATGTTGTTCCAGAAACAGCAACGCGCGTTGGTCGCGTATCAAGAATCCCTCAAAGCCAGGATTCCGATTAAGATCCATCGCGAATTGCTGTGAGACTATTTCCGCAGGCGGGAAACCGTTCGATGCTGATTCATAGCTGATCGGCTAGAGAATCAGCATCGCGTCGCCGTAACTGTAAAACCGATACCGCTCCCTGACCGCCTCCTCATAGGCTCTCCGGACCAGCCCGACACCGGCAAACGCCGACACCAACATCAACAATGTGGTCCGTGGCAGGTGGAAGTTCGTCATGAGGGCGTCGACCACTTTGAATTGAAATCCGGGCGTAATGAACAGACGGCTCTTGCCGGAGGTTGGTATAACCCGCTGATTTGCGCTTGCGACCGTTTCAAGCGCGCGAACAACCGTCGTTCCGACGGCAACGACCCGCCGACCGGCTTGTTTCGTTTGCTCGATTGCCTTGGCGGTTTCCGCGCTGACTTCAAATACTTCCTCCCCCATCTGGTGGTCTTCGATCTGCTCCGTTAAGACAGGCTTAAAGGTCCCCGGGCCGACATGCAGGGTAACCATGGCAACTCTGATTGAGGAGGCCTCCAGCCGCGAGAGAAGCGACGGGGTAAAGTGCAGCCCCGCCGTCGGCGCGGCTATCGCTCCCTCGTTTCGCGCAAAAAGCGTTTGATACCAGGAGCGATCCTCCGGGGTTGATGCCCGCTTGATGTATGGTGGAAGCGGCATGGCACCTCGTTCATGCAGTAATTGCGCGACTGAACCAGGACACTCCACCCTCACCTGCGTTCCGGCGGAACCTCTTTTGAGAATCGTCGCGCGAGACTGCTTATCGAATTCGATCACCTGCCCCGCGTGGAAGTTGCCCTTGACCATGACCTCCCACACGTCGTCGCCGAGATCTTTAACGAACAACACTTCGACCGGTGTCCCGGTCGGCCTTTTCGTTCCCGACAGCCGCGCAGCCAACACCTTCGTATCATTCACGACGAGCAGATCGCCGGCCTCCAGCAAGTCCGGAAGATCGGAGACACGGTGATGAGCGAGTTGATCCGTTTTCCGGTTCAGGAGCAGCAATCGCGCGCGATCGCGGGGCATGACGGGTTGCGATGCGATGAGGCCAGAATCGAACGGAAAATCAAACTCCGAGAGCTGCATCAGGAGGCAGGCACCGGGGGGGCTTTCGTCAACGACGCGTTCTGTAGTTCCGTTCCTGGATAGTAATAGCGAAGTATGCTGGAAAAAGAGTAGCCTAACTCAGCCAGTTCTTTGGCTCCCCATTGGCATAACCCGACTGCATGTCCGGCCCCGTACCCGGAGAGCACTACCTCCTGGCCGATCGATTCAATCGTAAACTGCGTACTCGGCACGACCGTATAGCCCACCGCTTTGCGGAGTTCTTCTCCGCGCAGAATCAGCTCGCCTTTGGAGTGCAGGATTCGCAGCGTGGCCACCCGGCCGGCACGGCTGTAGGCGAGGGGCGAGAGCGTCGCAATCGTCCCGACCGCAAATCCCTGCTGTCGCAGGTTCTTCTCCAGCGTATCAATTTTGAAGGTGGCTTTCCATTGATAGTAGGGGGACTCCACGTCGAACGGACACTCGACGCCTTTCAAATAGGGCAGGTCCTTCGACCAGACGATCAAGGCATCTTCGGTAATACCGGCGGCGGTCGAGGAGAACGCCGCGTAGATCGGCGCGCCTTGATGGGTCACCACCAGTCCTCTCGTTGATTCTACGGCCTGCTCCACCCGCGCATCGATGCCCTGGCGGCCACGATAGACCTGGTCCTGGATGCTGGCTGCCACATCATAATCACGCGACGCGCTGAGCATGTGTTGATAGAGGGCATAGGTCCTGGCCGCAACTGCCTGCACCTTGAGCATTTCGGGATGCCAGGCGGAATTGACTTCAGCCGGCACGACCCCTTTCACATATTCTTCCAGATCGACCTGATTGATGACCAGCACACCCTTCCCGCGGCGGACCAGCATAATTGAGCCGCTGACTTGCAGCGCGGCCTTCTCATCGCCTGGCTGAAACAACGTCTCGTTGCCGTTGCCATTTTGTCGCGGCAGCCACAGTTTCAGGTCCTGATCCCCTGCCCGCAGCGTCAGTTGGTCACCGGCGACACGAGCCCCATTCAGGAGCATAGCCTGGCCTCGCACTTCGATCCTAATAGAGGACCGATAGAAATGCGCGCGATCCTGTGCGTCCGTCACCCAGATGGCATTCTCGGCGCGCAGCTCAAGCCGCTGGATCTCGGAGGCCAGCAGCACGCGAATCGATTGAGCCGCTTGGGCAGGAGGCGCCTCTGCCCACACCAATCCCATCGCGAGTCCGATTACACCGGCACAGAGCTGTCGCGTTATCATCGGCGGAAGAGCCATCCCAGGACATAGAATAGCAGACTCAGAACGACACTGAGGAGAAGACTGGTGGCGATGGGAAAATAAAAGCTGACGTTGTCGCGTTTGAATGACAGATCGCCGGGGAGCTTCCCCAACCAACTAAAGACGCTCCCCAGCCCGGGAACACGATCTGCGGCAATCAACAGCAGCCCGAGCAACACGATGCCCGCTCCGATTCCAATGAGAAGCTTGCCGACTGCAGACCATTCCGGCATCAACCCTTCACCAGACATTCGGCAATCTGGACTGCATTCAATGCAGCCCCTTTGCGGAGATTGTCAGCGACCACCCAGAGATTAAGACCGTTCGCAATGGATTCATCTTCGCGCACACGACCGACATAGACCTCATCCTTTCCCGCCACATCCAGCGGCATGGGATAGACCTTGTGCGCGGGATCGTCGAACAGGAGCACCCCGGGTGCTTCGGATAGGATCGCCCGGGCCTCGTTGGCCGAAAGTTTCTGTTCCGTCTCGATGTTCACGGCTTCAGAATGCCCGACATACACAGGAACTCGCACGGTTGTCGCCGTGACCTGAATGGACCGGTCTCCCATGATCTTGCGGGTCTCATTCAGCATTTTCATTTCTTCCTTCGTGTACCCGCTGGGAAGAAAATCGTCGATCTGTGGGAGACAATTAAAGGCAATCTGGTACGGATACACCTTCGGCGACGCTTCCTTGAAGCTAAGCAGATCCTGAGTCTCCGTCATTAGTTCGTCCATCGCTTCTTTGCCTGTCCCCGAAACCGACTGAAACGTGGTCACGACGATCCGCCGGATCCTCGCCCGGTCATGCAGCGGCTTCAACGCCACAACCATTTGGATGGTCGAGCAGTTGGGATTGGCGATGATGCCCTTATGATTCGGAATGTCGTGCGCATTTACTTCCGGAACGACGAGCGGCACATCCGGCTCCATCCGCCAGGCAGCACTGTTGTCGATCACGACCGCTCCCGCCTTGGCTGCGATCGGCGCAAATTCCCGGCTGATATCCGCTCCGGCTGAAAAGAGCGCAATATCGACCCCTTCGAATGAATCCTTCGTGAGCACCTGGACAGGAATGGCTTCGCCGCGAAAGGTGACGGTTCCTCCGGCAGAGCGGGACGAGGCCAACGGAAGGAGTGTCCCGACCGGGAACATGCGCTCTTCGAGCACGTCGATCATTTCGGTGCCCACGGCCCCTGTCGCACCGACTACCGCAACCGTATAGGCAGATTTCTTCTTCATGATGTGAACCGTTTCTACTCCGGCGACAATCGACGAATCCGGTGATTAAACGTATCAGCGACCAGCAACGCACCCTCCTGGTCGGCGGTGATACCGAACGGATAGCTCAAACTGGCTTCCAGAGCCATTCCTCCATCCCCAGCATAAGACGCGACCCCGGACCCTGCAACCCGTACCAGCACCTTTGCTTCCCGATCCCAGCGCCGGATCAGATGGTTGTCCGAATCGGTCACAAATAGATTACCATATGCGTCGATGGCCATCCCAGACGGGCGAGAGAGGCTGGCCGATAGGGGCTCCGCCGCTGACTGAAACCGGTACTCCCCGCCATCACCGGCTACCGTCGAAATGAGACCGGTCGAGAGGTCCACAGCTCTGATTCGATTGTTGAATGTGTCCGCAATATAGAGCACCCCGTCTCGGACCACGACACCACTGGGGCCTGCCAGGCTTGCGCCGGCGGCCGGAACTCCGTCTCCATCGTAGGTGGCCGATCCTGTACCAGCATAGGTAGCGATAATTCCCGTGTTCAGATCAACCACCCGCACGCGATTATTTGTCTGGTCTGCGATGAACAGACGTCCTTGCCCGTCGAGCGCGAGGGCGGCGGGTTCATTGAGGGCCGCTTGGTCCGCCGGACCTCCGTCACCGGAGAATCGCGCCTGCCCGGTCCCGGCCAGCGTGGTGATCACCCCGGTGGCAGCATCCACACGTCGTACCCGGTGATTCATCGTATCGGCAATAAAGAGAGCGCCCTTCTGATCCACGATGACAGCCGTGGGAAAGTTCAAGAGACTTCGATTTGCCAGCCCCCCGTCCCCGCCAAATCGCTTTGGCACGGCCGCCCCATTGATAAGATATCGAACCGTCCCGCTCAGATCCGCCTGCTGCGTATACTTCTGCGCGACGGCTTGGCTCGACTCGGCGAAGGGATCTTCTTCAGTTGACGGTCGAGCCTCCGCTTCCTGCTGAGTAGGGGGGGGCATGCGTTCATCGCCGGTCACGCCAGCAACTGTCGAGATGATGCCGGTCTCTCGGTCAATCTTCCGAATGACGTGACTTTCAGAGTCCGCGATATACACGTTGCCGTGAGAATCGAGCGCCAGACCCTTCGGTTCATTGAGACAGGCCAGCCCGGACGGGCCCCCGTCTCCTGAATATCCTGGCTCGCCGTTTCCAGCGAGGGTTTCGATTGTCCATGAACGAAGAGTGATGGCCATCGTGACGGGCGGAACGGTTAGTTCAGATTTCGAAGAATCGCATCCCCCATCTCGGTCGTCCCGACAATTCTGGCGCCGGGGCTTTGAATATCCTTCGTCCGATACCCGAGATCGAGCGTCTTCACAATGGCCTGCTCGATCGCCTCGGCCTCCTTGTCGAGCTGAAACGCATAGGACAACATCATCGCCGCCGAGGCAATCGTTGCAATGGGATTGGCAATATTCTTCCCGGCAATATCCGGCGCGCTGCCGTGGATCGGCTCGAACAGGCCGACTTTCGCCCCGATACTGGCGGACGGCAACATTCCGATCGAGCCAGTGAGCATCGCCGCCTCATCGCTGAGGATGTCTCCGAAAATGTTGTTGCACAGGAGCACGTCGAACTGCCGGGGGTTTCGCACCAGCTGCATCGCGGCGTTGTCCACATAAATATGCCCCAGCTCGACATCCGGGTAGGACTGATGGACGTCGATAACTACCTTCCGCCAGAGCTCTGACGACTCCAACACATTCGCCTTATCCACTGAGGTGACCTTCTTGCGCCGCTTCCGCGCGGCTTCGAACGCCACCTTGGCAATTCGGCGGACTTCCTCCGTGGTGTAGACCTCGGTGTTGACGCCGCGTTCTTCGCCGTTCGGCAATCTCTCGATACCCTTGGGCTTGCCGAAATAGATGCCGCCCGTGAGTTCCCGGATCACAAGAATGTCGATCCCTTCAATGACTTCGCGCTTCAGCGTGGAGGCATCGACGAGATTGGCATAGACCTTTGCCGGACGGAGATTCGCATAGAGGCCCAATGCTTCCCGGATGCCGAGAAGCGCGCGCTCGGGCCTGAGACTGTACTCCAGCCCCTCCCACTTCGGGCCGCCCACGGCTCCCAACAAGACCGCATCGCTTTGCTTCGCGAGCGCTAGCGTGTCCTGAGGAAGCGGCACTCCCACTTTGTCGATCGCCTGTCCCCCGATGTCAGCTGAGACAAACTCGAACGAATGGTGATACTTCTGCGCGATCGCCTTCAGAATCTTCACCGCTTCCGGAACGATCTCACGCCCGACTCCATCTCCGGCCAGCACCGCAATCTTCGCGTTCACGTCACGCTCTCCTTCCCCTTACGAAATCAATCGAACACTTATTCCAACACCGCTTCATCTTCGATCTTCCAGGCCGGATCGACCAGACACAGAAACTCCACGTCCGTCGTCCCGGTATTTTCCAGAGACTGTTTGCCACCCGGAGGCACATAGATCGTTGAACCGGCCTCGACCGGCCAGGTCTCCCCATCGATGGTAAACCGGCCCTGGCCCGCGATGAAGTAGTACACCTCGGAAGAGGTCAGTACATGCCACTTAGAGCGTCGCCCCGACGCCAACTTGCCGTGAGCCAGACTGTATCCAAGTCTGACCGCCTGCTTCGCAGGATGCAGGAGTTCCCGGAGGACCGTGTGGTCCCCTGCCACAAACTCCTGGCATTCTGCGAGGGTTCTCTTCAGCATCAATGACAGCAGCCCCCAACGTCTCTTCAATCGGACCCCATGAGTCCGACTTTAAAGGCCGGGGGACGTCACTGTAGCGTGGCAGGAACGATCAAATCAAGCGGACCTTCTGCGCTCCTTCGGCCTGCTTTGAAGCCATATAGGCCAGTCGATTCAAGGCGTTAAGATAGGCCCTGGCGGCCGCTGTAATGATGTCCGTGTCAGCGCCGTGACCGGAGACCGTTCGCCCGTCCTCCTCGACCCGCACGGAGACTTCCCCTTGCGCGTCGGTCCCGCCGGTGATCGCATTGACGCCGAACATGAGAAGTTTGCTCTTCGTCTGCGTCATGGCCGCAATCGTCCGATACATGGCATCGACTGGCCCGTCGCCCGTTCCGGACTGTTTTACCGCCTGGCCGTCGATCTCGAGTTCCACGGTCGCCGTGGGAATCCGATCGGTTCCGCTCTCAACATGAAACGATTTCAGCACAATCCGCTCCGCCATCTTTGCCAATTCCTCTGACAGGATGACCTCGAGATCCTCTTCGAAGATCTCCTTCTTCTGGTCGGCCAATTTTTTGAACCGCTCGAACGCGTGGTTTATCTCTTCTTCGCTGAGCTTGTACCCCAGATCCTCCAGTCGCTGGCGGAACGCATGGCGGCCGGAGAGCTTGCCCATGACCATTTTGCTCTCGACCAAGCCGATCGACTCCGGTCTCATGATTTCATAGGTCGTCTTGTCCTTGAGCAGACCGTCCTGGTGAATCCCCGAGGTATGGGCGAACGCATTCGCCCCGACGATGGCCTTGTTCGGCTGAACGACCATGCCCGTAATCTTGCTGACCAGGCGGCTCGTCTTCGCAATCTCCTCGGTCCGGATCTGCGTATCGGCCTGATAGAAATCCTTCCTGGTCCGGAGACCCATGACGATTTCTTCGAGCGACGTATTCCCGGCGCGCTCGCCGATTCCGTTGATCGTACACTCGACCTGACCCGCTCCGTTGATAATGGCCGCTAAGCTGTTGGCCACCGCAACGCCCAGATCATTGTGGCAATGGACCGAAATCACGGCCTGCTTCGAGTTGGAAACTTTGTCACAGATCCCCTTGATCAGCGCGCCGAATTCTTGTGGAACCGCGTACCCCACCGTGTCAGGAATATTGACGGTGCCGGCCCCGGCGGCGATGACTGCTTCAATGACCTCGTACAGATAGGCCGGATCGGACCTGCTTGCATCCATCGGCGAGAACTCGACGTCGTTGACGTAACTCCGTGCGCGCTGGACCATCTCCACCGCCCGTTTTTTCGCCTCTTCACGTGTCATCCGAAACTGGTGCTTCAAGTGGATGTCGGAAGTCGACAGAAACGTGTGAATGCGCACCTTCGGCGCCCCTTTCAAGGCCTCCCAGGCCCGGTCGATATCTTCGGGACGCGCCCGCGCCAGGCTGCAAATGGTCGGGCCTTCAACCTCCTGAGCAATCCGTCGCACCGCTTCGAAATCACCGGGGGAACTGTAGGCAAACCCCGCTTCGATAATATCGACCCCGAGCCGTGCCAGCTGCTTGGCCACCATGACCTTCTCTTCCACATTCATGCTGGCTCCGGGCGACTGCTCGCCGTCCCGTAATGTCGTATCGAAAATCCTTATCATCCTGGCCATGCTTTCACCTCTCTTCAATCCGGGCTGATCAAAACGGTTGTCCATCAAGGCCGCAGGTGCAGAAAACACCGCAGGCGTACCCTCTGGGGTGCGTTGAGGATGTATTCAAACCGAGAACGAAGATGGCGACCGTTTTCATCAGCCCGAAAAACAAAAGCCTCCATCCCTCGGCCCAGGGACGGAGGCTTCAACAGCTCCGTGGTACCACCCTGATTCAGCCTGAACAACATCCACGTCGTTCAGAGCCCTTCATTACGCCCATTTACGGGGGCGAGACGGAATCCCCTACTCCTTCTTCAGGGATTCGGCTCAGAGGCGAGTTCCGCGACGCACAGGCTGGTTTGCACCATCCACCAGCTCTCTCAGATCTGCGCAGTTCGCGTACTACTCCTCGTCACAGCCACTACGACTTCGACTCGAGGGGCGGCTGATCCACCTTCCCGGCGCCCTTCTTCCCGACGGCTCGGGCAACCAGCCAGAACATTCGCTCAACCGGCCCCATCAACGCATAGCCGGAGAAGATAACAAATAACATAACTTGAGGCCAGGCTGCCACCATCATCAATGCGAGGATGCCCCACACGAGATAGGTGATCTGCTGGCGGCCCTTAAATTTCAGGTCTTTAAAGCTGCGATACTTGATCGTACTGACCATCAGAAAAGACAGGCTGAGCGTGATGATCAGCACAAGGACGGGCTTTACCTCCGCCCCCATCCGAACGATGTGATGATCGAACACGACCATGGAGGCGATCACTCCCGCCGCAGCGGGAATAGCCAGACCCGTGAAGTACTTGCTGTCCGATACGGCAACGGTCGAATTGAAACGGGCCAGTCGCACCGCGCCCATGGCGACATAGGCAAACATGACCGCCACTCCGAATGTACCCTGCCCGCTCAATGCCCACGAATAGATCAGGAGCCCGGGCGCAACGCCGAATGAGACGACGTCGGACAGCGAGTCATACTCCAGACCGAAATGGCTCGTGCTGTTCGTCAGCCTGGCTGACTTGCCGTCAAGGACGTCAAAAATCATCGCAACGAGAATCGCAATGGCAGCCGCCATATAGTTGGCATTGAAGACCGAGAGAATCGCAAACACGCCGCAGAACAAATTGCCGGTCGTGAAGAGGTTGGGAATCAGATGCATCGCCGCCTTCCGCCGCTTCCCGTCTTTCCCGAAGGAATTTTTGAAACCGGAGGTTTTCATCGCAATTCTCCCAGAATGGTTTCTCCGCCCTTCACCCGATCTCCCACGGCCACGCGCAGGTGTGACCCGATCGGGAGAAACGTGTCCATTCGTGACCCGAAACGGATCAAACCATACCGTTCGCCACGAATCGCCCGATCCCGTGGCGAGATCCAACAGACAATACGTCTGGCGATCAACCCGGCAACTTGCACACACAACACCTTCGATCCTTCGACCGTCCGGATCATCAAGGCACTCTGTTCATTCTTCAACGTTGCTTCCGGCTTATTGGCGGCCAGGAATAATCCCGGCTGATACTGCACATCCTCGATCACTCCGTCGCAGGGAATGCGATTGATGTGCACATCGAACACATTCAAAAAAATCGTGACCCGGACACTGCGATCCTTGAGA
>DATIGF010000034.1:0-38666 GCA_035454865.1 Nitrospiraceae bacterium
ACGATCTTTGAAGCGTTCGGCGCACTCGGCCCAGCTGTCGTGGATGGTGATCGTGGCGAATTCGTGATAGTCGAGTCCTGCGCGCATCAATTGCTTATCCTCCAGCGAAAACCCCAGCGGCTTGACGAGATGCAACCGGACACCGGTGTTGGCACAGAGCCGGATGATGTTGCCGGTATTCGGGGGAATTTCAGGCTGATAGAGGATTACATCGAACATGGGGCGCGCAGTGTAGCATGGGCTGGTACAGATTCACGACCACGGACCGACTGACTCGATGATCCCTCCATACTCCTCTTGTCTGGAATTTCTCCAGTCCCTTCTGGCATTCCTCCACAACCTGGTCATGAAATCTGATCCACGGCCTGTGGTTGACCGAATCATGTTAACTCGCCGTTATTCTTAGGACATCTCTCAATACACTTCCTCCTTCGGCTTTTTCGGTACAGTCCCTGCTTAACCCCTTACCAGTGACAGGCCAGCATAAACACTCGGACCCTCCAACTGCCTCTTCATCTGTCCGAGTTCAGCGATGCAGGATGTTGGGCTCTAGAATCCAAAGCAGGAGAGATCAGGACGACATGCCGCCTCGCATTTTCGGTGCGAGTCTCCATGGATTCACTGTCGAACCTTTTATCAGGCGGCCCATGTTGTGTATGCTGTACAAAGGCTCATGATGCTATCGTGCACACAGAAGCAGTTCCACAATCGCACAACAACCTTCATTGTGTTCGCACTATCCTTCTGCGTGGCGATGCAATTGTTAGGTGTGCCGACTACCCTGTGGACTCCGGGAGCCACACTGGACAAGTTCGGCGCCTCGGTGGATGAAGGGTTCTCGATCCTCCCGACCAACCTCCCGGTTGTTCAGATGGTCTTCCTTACTCTCTTGGTCACGTTTCAGCAGACTTCTCACGTTCCTATCTTGTCCCGGTCGCTGTTTCATCCTCCCGTCGCACGAGAACCAATTCATCTCTGACCCGGCACGAAGCCGTTCGCTCCAGGAGCGTCGGCACTGCAGATGGTCTTTATCAACACTGCCAGGCAGACACGACTCGCGAGGGTCCATATCATTTTGTTTGTCGTTTGGACGGCATCGCCTCAGACGCAACGGTCAAGTGGGGATCGGCGAATCGGCTGGATGAGACCTCAGGGTGTTTCCGGCTGAAGGAGACTCAGAGAACCTCGCTCCACGGGGGGCTGACGGCAAAGGCGGCATTGATGAGACCGACATGGGAATAGGCCTGAGGAAAGTTTCCGCACTGCGTTCTTGTGGTAGGGATGTAATGCTCGGAAAACAGCCCGACATGATTTGCGGCACCCAGCACGCGATTGAGGAGCTCCCGGGCTTCTGCGAGGCGTCCCAAACGAGCGAGCGCTTGGGCGATCCAGAAGGAGCAGATCACGAAGGCCGCCTCCGGCTTGCCGAAGTCGTCCTCACGCACGTATCGGTAAAAGAAGCCGGTCGCCTCGTTGTCGCCGCGGAGCGCGAGATCGCGGGTGATATGCAAGACCGTCGACTCACAGAGCTTATGGTTCGGATAGCCGAGGATCGGCAACTGGGCCAGCGCGGCATCGTAACTGGTGTCAGCGGGACCGTTGCGGAGCGCCCCATCATGAACACCTCGAAGAAGCGCTTCCGCCGCTCGAATCCGGGCGCCGGTCAAATCCAAGGAGATCGAGCTGAGATGTCCGGCCTGTTTGACACGCTCCAACCGTTCGAGCCCGGCCCAACACATGAGGTTGGTGAAGGAATGTTCCTGCCAGCCGTTACGAATCTCCCACAGCCCGGCGTCCGGCTGGCCGATGCTCCGGACACACAACTTCGCCAGGTGGGCCAGCAGCGTGTCGAGGTCTTTTGTGCGGAGATCGACATACCGTTCGTCGAAGAAGATCGGGGTGAAGGTGAGAATCATTTCGCCGTAGGCGTCGTTCTGAATCTGATCGGCTGCCTGGTTATGGCTGCGAACGGGAGCACCGCCCTGATAGCCGGTCCAGTTCGCATGCTCGGTTTCCGGCAATGGAAGGCATTGACTCAACGTATAGACCGGCCGTAAACGGTCGCGGGAATGTTCATGGGTATGCGCGATGTTCAGAAGGAATCTGAGAAAGGCCTCCATTTCTTCGAAGTGGCCCAGATTATGAAACGCCGTCAGCGCGAAATAGGCATCGCGGAGCCAGCAGTAGCGGTAGTCCCAGTTTCGCCGCCCGCCCGGCTGTTCGGGAAGGCTCGTTGTCAGCGCGGCCAGGATCGCCCCCGTGTCTTCGAAACAATGCAGCTTCAGAGCCAGGGCGGAACGGATCACCTCCTGTTGGTGCAGCAGCGGCACCGAACAATTCTTGACCCAGGTGCGCCAGTAGCGGATGGTTTGCTCCAGAAAGTCGTGCGTGACTTTGACGAGGTCGTCTTCGATCCCAAGTCCCCACGTCAGGCCGAAATAAAATTTCTGGGTCAGTGCCACGGGTGTTTCTTCGTACAGGTAAGTCAACGGCATATTCGTCAGCAGGCGAAGCACCTCACCTCGAATTTCGTACCGGAGATGATTGCTCCCTCTGACCGGAGTCACGGGAGTCTTGTCCCAGCCCGACACCGGCTGACAACTTACCTGAATGGTCGGCGTCCCTTGCAGTGGCTCCACCAGTCGGAACAGCGCGGCCGGCCGGTAGATGCGGCCGTACTGCTCGAACCGGGGGCAGAAGTCGGTAATCTGAAAGGCATCGCCGTTGGGCAACGTGACCGTGGTGACCAGGATATTGGTGTTCGGAATATAGCGTTGTTCGGTTTTGAGGTCGGACTCGGGGGTCGGACTCTTGATGGAGAAATGTCCACCATCGGGGTCCAGCAGCCGGCCGAAAACAGGCGGGCTGTCAGGCCGCGGCGCGCACATCCATTCGACGCAGCCGTTCACACCGATCAACGCTGAGGCTTGGCAGTTACCGACGAGGCCATACGGATACATGCCTGCAAGATATGCGAGTTTTCGCCTAAAGTAAATGAGAGGTGAGTCATGATGCTCTCGCTTCGATTCCTGCTCCCGCTGGCCTTAGTGCTGGCCATCCTCGCCTATGCCGTAATCCCCCTTGTCGATACCCTGACGCAGAAATGGTTCGTCCGGGATCTCGATATCCGGACGGAACTCATCGGACGCATGGTCGAAGCCCCTGTCGTAGATCTCCTGGCCGCCGAGTCCAAAACAAAGCTGCTCGGCTACTTTCATCGGATCATTCAGGACGAGCGGCTCTTCGCCATCGGGTTCTGCGATCGGGATGAACAGCTGATCTACAAGACACTGACGTACCCCGACTCCATCTCGTGCGCCGGTGTGAGCGCCGTCAATACCGGCAAGAGCTCGGTATTGAGGCTCTCCCAGGGCGACGTGTACGTCTCTGCCGTCGAAATCGAGGGAAACGGCCGCGTCTGGGGACGCCTCATGCTGGTTCACGACATGAGCTGGGTCCAGCGACGGAGCAGCGACACCAAGTGGTATCTGTTCTACTTGTTTGCAGTCATCGGTGCGATCATTTCACTTGTGACAGTGCTGGTGGCGCACTTAAGCTGGCGCGGATGGGTCGCGGGCGTGAGGGCGATGCTCCGCGGAGAGGGACTGGTCGGCTTGATCGGCGATCAGCGTCACGGTTCCGAACTACAGCCGGTCGCCCAGGAACTTCGCGCGCTTATTCATGATCTGGAAGCGGACAAGCGCATGCGAGACGAAAGCCAGATGAGTTGGACGCCTTCCACCCTCAAAGCGATTCTCCACGATCACCTGGCCGGCGACGAAGTGCTGATCGTCTCCAACCGCGAACCGTATATCCATAACTGGGAGGAACAACGGATCGACATTCAGATCCCGGCGAGCGGGGTCGTCACCGCGCTGGAACCGGTCATGCGCGCCTGTTCCGGCGTCTGGATCGCACACGGCAGCGGCAGCGCCGACCGCGACGTCGTCGATGCGCGCGGTCACGTCCGCGTCCCGCCGGATAATCCGTCATACGAGATTCGACGCATTTGGATGACGCCCGAAGAAGAGGATGGTTACTACTACGGGTTCGCCAACGAAGGCCTGTGGCCCCTCTGTCACCTGGCTCATGTGCGGCCTGTCTTTCGGTCGTCGGAGTGGCAGCAATACAAGGACATTAACGAGCGCTTTGCCCTGGCCGTCATTGAAGAAGCCAAGACCGACAATCCGGTGGTGCTGATTCAGGATTACCATCTGGCCCTCGTGCCGAAATTCGTGCGCGACCATCTCCCAAATGCGACGATCATCACTTTCTGGCACATTCCCTGGCCGAACCAGGAGCGCTACGCCATTTGTCCGTGGCACCGGGAAATCCTCGATGGATTATTGGGAAGCAGCATCCTCGGATTTCATACGCGCTTCCATTGCAGTAATTTCATCAATACTGTGGACCGTTCGCTCGAAACGAAGATCGACTGGGACAACTCCACGATTTCATACGGCGGCAAATTGACCGCGGTGAATCATTACCCGATTTCAATCGAATGGCCCAGCCGGTCGCTCGCTGACCAGCCGCCCGTTCCCGCATGCCGGACACATGTCCGCGCGATGAACGACCTGTCCCCCCAACATCGTGTCGGAGTCGGTGTCGAACGGCTGGATTACACGAAAGGCATCCTCGAACGCTTCCTCGCCGTCGAACGACTGTTGGAAGTGGAGCCGAAATGGATCGGGGCTTTCTCGTTTCTGCAGATCGCGGCGCCCAGCCGGTCGAAAATCGAGGAGTATCAGCAATTCTCGCGGCAGGTGGAAGCTCTGGCCGAACGCATCAACGGACGATTCGGCCGGGCAGGATACCGCCCTATCCATCTGCGGATCGAACACCATCCATCGCACGACGTGGCCACGTATTACCGCGGCGCCGACTTCTGCATCGTCAGCAGTCTTCACGACGGCATGAATCTGGTCGCAAAGGAATTTGTCGCGGCGCGCGACGACGAGCAGGGCGTGTTGATTCTCAGCCAATTCACGGGAGCGGCGGCCGAACTATCGGAGGCGCTGATCGTCAACCCGTACAATATCGATCAGTGCGCCGCCGCCATGCATCTGGCGCTCACCATGCCGCCCGCCGAGCAGCGAGCCCGCATGCGGAGCATGCGAGGTATCGTGCAGGAGTTCAATGTATATCGCTGGGCGGGGCGGATGCTGATGGATGCCGCTCGCATGCGGCAACGGGCCCGTATCGTCCGTCAAACTGAAACACGGGATCTTCGCCAGACCAGAGGAGATCGACATGACTTACCTGCTCGCTGAGGACGGGCGCCTGGCGCTTCGCGCGCTCACAACCAGACCATTCCTGTACGCTTTTGATTTCGACGGCACCCTTGCCCCGATTTCGCCGGATCGGGATGCGGTGACGATTCCACGGTCCGTGTACGAAGGTATCATAGAACTCTCGAAACGCGTGCCCTGTGCCGTAGTCTCCGGCCGGGCGCTCGCCGATTTAGCACGGCGTATCGACGGCATGGTCCCGCACATGATCGGAAATCACGGGATTGAGAGTCCCCTCGCATCGATGGGGAACCTGCGCGCAGCCGAAGAGATTTGTGCGACATGGAAGAGGGATATCGCAAACCGTCTAGCCGAAAGACTGAAGAGCCTGGGCGGAGAGGTGGAAGACAAACGGTACTCCCTGACCATTCACTATCGGCCCCGCGCACAGGAATCTGCGCTCCGGGTCGCCGTTGTCACGCTTCTGCAACAGTTGACCCCCATACCTCATCTCATTACCGGTAAATCGTCGGTGAACGCACTCCCCCCCGGACATGGCGGGAAGGGACCGGCGGTCTTGGCGCTGATGCGGCACCTTCGACAAACCGGATTGTTCTTTATCGGTGATGACGAAACGGATGAGACCGTCTTCGAGCTGCCTGAGGACCTGGTCATCGGCGTCCGCATCGGACAACTGACGGAATCACGGGCGAGGTTTTACCTCAATGATCAAATGGAAATCGAGAAAGTTATTCGATTGCTCGTCAGCGACATCGATCCGACGGCGCAATTTCCTGATGCCGACAAGCGCGAGACTTCGCAGTAATCGGAACGGGCCACGATGGCTAGGGTACGGGATTCGAGAAGAGTAAGAGCACGCGTTTCAGGGAGACATGTCAGGATTACCGCTTCAACGCGCCGGTAGCAGAGAGCTACCGGGATGCTGACTCCTTTTCACCCGGCTCGATGTGTGGGCTGCAGTTGACGAGATCAGGGGGTGGTCTTCTTGACTGAGGTGACTTGGCGATCCGGTGTGGCGACGATCTCGACCTGGTCGTCGACTTGGAGCGATGCATCCACCGGTATGTGTTTTCCAATGGGAATCAGAATGTTCGTGCCGCCGGCTGATTCGACGACGATGAGTTCACTAGTCAGCATGACTACTTCTCCGCGAACCTGCGGCTCCGGTACTACCGGACCCGAATCCGACAGCGCCAGGGTCGATACAAGCAGCCCGTACACCACGGCTATTACAAGCCACGAGCGACGACTGCGAAGCGATCGTGTCTCTATGAAAGATCGCACTGGATTAGCGACTGCGGCAGTGCGTAGCATACGGAAGCGTCTCATAAAGAGCCGGGGGCGCAGCCGACGGCCGCACCCCCGAGGACCAGTTTACTTACCGCCCATGTCTTTCTTTTCGTCTTTCTTGTCATCGCTGAACACCACGTGGCCGCCTTTGTCCTTGGCCTCATCTTTCTTCTCATCGCCTGACAACTGCGGCGCCGTAGTGTCCTTCTTTTCCTTTTGCTCAGCCGGACTCGGCTCGTTCCCGAACAACAGAGTGGACGTCCAACCGAAGCTCAGGAAAGCCACCAATGCCATCAATCCGCTTAACCGTTTCATAGGAACCTCCAATAGAAAATGTGATGAATGTGGAAACTATTTCGCGGCCATGCCCTATCGCACGACTCGTATGTACCCTTTACCAACCCCACGACGACCGTCACAACGGACAAAAACATCTGACGAACGTCCTGATTTGTCCAATGCGCGAGTGACCCCTATGGAGGCAGTATGATGCTGACTGGGATGCAGCCCATTTTCACCAGAGATGCAGTGATGCCCGAGCGCGCGACTACGTTGGGCCGGCTGGAGGAAGTGGTTTCATCGGCAGAAGAATTCGATCGGGTCGTCTCACAGGGCCTGCCGATTCTACTGGACCGGGCCACCGGCTATGTGAAGCGGTTTCTACGGGAAACCGGCCAGTGGAGTGAGGATATGGCGCATGAGAAGTTCGTCTTGCGCTGGGGGGCCGAATACCTGGAAAGGTTTGTCGTATGCGGGCGCAGTGAAGTGCCGTGCCGGTCATTGTTTCTATTGGACTCATTAGTCGCCAGGCAGCTCAGCCAGCCGGAGCCTTTTTGCTATCATCCCGACCTGCTGACGCCTCTCGGCCGTCTACTTGACGGGCTCGTGGCGCGGGCGGTAATCAGTCGCGACGCGTTAATCGCCTTGTACCACCACTGCTACGGATGGGGTCCGGGAGAAGTCATCGCCGTTACGGGCCTAAATGAATCGGAGAGCCAGCGCATCTATAAGAATTTTCGCCGCTGGAGGGATTCCGGCTGGCAACGCACGATGGACGAGATCGGCATGACCGAGACGGAAGTGAAGGAGCTCATCGGCCAGCAACAGCGGCATCGTCAACGGTTAAACAGCGAGGCCGAGCGGATCATCCGGTTCGCGCAAGCCCACTATCGAAAGAGCGAACCGGATCACTATCCCTGTTTGTCCCGTTCCCAGTGGAAGGAGATGTTCGCGCAGGGATACGGGTGCGATTACCGGATCTGGCATCTTGCCTTGTGCCTGGATTGCCTGCAGACAGCCTGGGATCTTGGCCGAAACGGGGATTCGACCATCGAGAAGCCCCATGTAGAACTACATATGCGGCCCTAGAAGGGAAGCACTGCGACGACAGTAAGAACTTAAAGGGAGGAACGAAGGAGGAGTTATGGAACAGGAACGAGATCTGGCGGATTATCGTGCACGCCTTCTTGATGCGTTACGAGTCAACGTTGGCCGTTCCGCCTGTGGCTCATCGGACCTGATCCAGGTGTTTGTCAACGAGCGTCGCGTCGGGCTACTGGACGGAGCCGGGACCGAGGCTGCCCTCCAGGTGCAAACTTCTACCCGCATCGACAATGTGCAACTCCGGTCGGAAGACGGCGTGTTGCTCGGGGGCCTTTCTGCCCCCGAGTATGGATATAGAACCGGCCGCATAGCCCTCTCGCGCGACACGATCAAACTGCAGGTTCACAACCACACTCAGGGAGGATCGGTCAACGCAGTTTATATCCCTGCGCCGGGTCTCTGGCATCGCGCCTGGCAGACAGTGACCGCCGTGGTCCAGACCAGAGTGGCCAGACCGGCAACGGCGGTAGTCCCCGGCATGAGAGCCGTCGCCTTCACGCAGGTACTGCTGGCAGCCACCGTCATAGGACTCGCCACCGACCGGATGACCGGCTGGCTGACGCCCGAGCGAGCGCCGCTTCCCGTCACGCCGACGGAAGCTCCCTGGGCAGCTCCCCTCGCAGAGGTTGCGAAGCTCGAGCAACAACTGGGCGAACTCGCGCGCATGCAGGCGAAGGCCGTAGAGACGATTCAGGGCCAACAGCAAGGCATGGCGCAACTCCAGCGGACGATGGCCAAACTGTCCTCGACGCAGGAGGCGGTCGCCTCCAGCGTTCTGACCGTCAAACAGGAAATGGAACAACGACGTAAAGGCTCGGGTCGCGACATCGATCGCATGACGCGCCTGCTCATGAGCAAAACGCAGACGGAACAGGAGCAGCTTGAGGCCGAAATTCACAGCCTCACCGTCGCGAACGACCGGCTTTCAAAAGAAATGGCCGACCTGGCACAAAACAATCAGGACCTGAAGAAAAAGCTGAAATCGGCCGGTCTGGATGTATCCAAAGCCACGGTATCGGATCGCGATAAACCCATGGTGGCACGACAAGGCGAAACCATCCAATCGTCTCAACCCCCGCAGGTGGCCGAGGCCCGGCCGAATGCTCAGCCACAGCCCTTCCTCTTCTGGGTCACCTTCAGCGAAGGCACCACTCAAGAGAGCATCGACCAGTGGCTGCGCGAGGTGCAGGGACACAAAGGGCCGATAAGCGAAGGTTGGCAGGAAGTGCAAATTGTCCCGCCGTCGATCCCGCCGGATCGTTTTCTGGAGCAGGTTCGAGGGGCGAAGATCGTCAAAGCCGTCCGGACCAGCCGATGATGCTGACCACTGACCGATTGGTTTAGACCGGGGCCATTCATCTCCCGCGATTGGCCGAGACTCTCACATCCCTGCCGATGTGATCGGCTCGAACCTCGATCCCATGCCATCCGATGAACCAACCTGACCCAACACCTGAACCTGGCGCAACGACGAACCCTCCCACGACTGTGCCCGACTGGAAAGCGGCCGGCGACCAACCCACCTCCCCGGCCGTTCTTGCGCAGTTGAACTTGCAGTTAGGTGAGATACCGGGACCTGTATGCCCTATCTGTCTCGGCTTCGCTCACCGTGCAGATCAACCAGGATGGCACTGTCGCCTCTGGTCGCTGTTCGGCTGGTACCGATGGCAATGTGGCTCTTGTCGACTCAAATACTACCTGCGCCGAAGAGAGTAGCCCTGCGCAACCCTACGCGCGGGGCTTGAATGGCGACCCCCTGTCGACTTCCAACGCAAACGTGATGACACCCGCGATTTTCACAAGACGTTTCCTGCAGCAGCAGGAAACAGACTCATGACAGGGGATTCACCACCGCCCCACTCAAAGCAGGTTCTGCGACCAAATGTACCCGCAGTACAACAGTGGCCATAACCGGCACTGCTCGAAATAAGTCAGATAATCGCACCCCCTCCGTTGTTGATGATCGTGATCAGCGAAACGTCAACCGACAGACTCAATACAAAGGAATGCTGCTGAAGTCGACAAATTTTTCAGGCTGAATTTGTTTGATGCGTCCCAATCTCTTCTCCCTTCCACCCGTTCCGTTCTTTCCTTAGTCGCCAAGGAGAGATATAGCTCGGGCAGGACTTGTCTTTTTTCCGTCTCTACCCTATAGAATGTCCAGAGTCCCACGCCGCACAATCGTCAGGCCTGCGGTTACCTGTTTTGCACGATCACAGGAGCGCCTTCCATGAAAATGCTGTTGATCATTTTTCGCGAGTCGATTGTCGAACACATCCATGCTCTGCTGAAAGAACACGAAGTCAATTCCTATAGCGAGCTGCACAAAGTCGCCGGCAAGGGAGAGACAGGGCCCGCCGTTCAGGGTTTCCTGTCTCCTGGCGCCAACTGTATGATTTTTACCGCGGTTCCGGAACAGGCGGCCCAACGCCTCATTGACGGGTTCACGCGCTTTAGAGAGGAGCACGGGCTCCATCAGCATGGGAATACGTTCCCGCTTCACGTATTCGTCCTTCCCTGCGAGCAAGTAGTCTAGCCACCTCCCATAGCAGGATACTGAAAAAGTCCGCCAGCGGCGTTCTCGCATCATTCAGACCTTCGACGTACCGAGGCTGCAGTCGGCAAAGTACGTATCCGCTCGCATATCATCGAAGCGAGCGGTTCAAGCGGAGCTTGGTATTTACCTCCTCGGCCCTTCACTCGCTGCGGCCTTGCTGGACGAACTTTTTGAGCATCCTGCAAGATCGTGCCCTATTGCTCCGATCATTCGGACCATTTGATCTCTAATTGGGCGGCCGCGCTTTTCCGCAGCCTGCTAGAAGATTGCACTAATTCCTCGCACACATTTCCCTAGTCATCAAGCGCCTCGCAGAAGAACAGCGTCTGCGGCGAATCCTTCTCGTTCGGGCTGCCTCTTACCGGACAAGCCATGGCCTGAGGGCTCATTTCACCATCGCAATGCTTCCTGGTATAGTAAATCTCGGTCAATGATTGTGCCCATGTCTATCAACGGATAGTCGCGATCCCGTATGCAAGACTCGGTCTTCCAGCAGAACTACAACTCCGCCGCAGTGCTCCTGGTGCTGCTGCCTCTCGTGACTTTGACGATGGGACCCTCCGCATTCGCGGAACATCCACAGATACGCTCGGAAGGGAAAGTGGCCGAAGAGGCGAAAGCGGTGTGGGACAGTGGTGCCGTAAGCCCGGCGCTGGATATCCTCGACCAGGGAATCCAAGACCATCCTCAGGCCCTCGCCCTGCACAAGTTACGCGGTGATATTCTCGCCGCCTCCAGAGGTCCCGGGGAAGCAGTTCAGGCCTATGAGACTGCGCTGGCCACAAAGCCCGCCGCATTGGATGTTCGCTGGGCCAAGTGGAGCGTGTTGGTTCGATGGGGACAGGCTGAGGAAGCCATCGCCGAACTGCGACGCATCGCCCAGATAGACATCCGAAATCCGCTGGTTCATTTGCGGCTGGCGCAAGAACTCCGCAAACTTGACCGCCTTGAGGAATCCCTCGAATCGTATAAGAAGGCCGTGGACCTCGCCCCGGATCTGCTCGGCTGGCGGTTGGCACTGGCCAGGGCGCGTTTTGATGTCCTGGATTATCAAGGCGCGGATGCAGACGTCCAATATGTGCTGCAACGGGCACCGGCCGGCTCTTCGCTGGAAATCCCCGCCAGGAATCAGCTCTCACAGCTTTACGAATCCATGGAACGAGGACGGCGGTTTAACCCGGTGCTGACTCCGGGTGCGACAGCAACCCAGTTGAAGGAATGGGCTGCTATTCGAGCAGACGCCTGGAAGCTGTTCGCGGCGGGTCGCTATCAGGAGGCCGAACCGGTCTATCGAAAAGTCTTGGCCCTCAATCCCAGGGACCCAGTCGCCACCCATCAGTTAGGGCTGACGCTCATGCAAATGGGCCGGTGCCGGGATGCGCTGGCCGTGTTCGGGAATATGTCCAACCTCGATCCAAGTGAAGAAGACTATGCGGACACCACGTTTCGGATGGGTCAATGTCTGGTGGAGTTGGAACGATGGGAAGACGCGTTCGTCCATTTTCAAATCCTGTATGACACGGCCGTCGAATTTGAAGAAACCAACAAGAATGTCGCACTCCCGGCAGGAACACGCGTGCTCGACAAAAACAAGATCGCGCGGTGGCTCGAGAAGGTGCGTCCTCATGTACCGGAACTGGCACAATTGAAAGCCGAAGAAGCCAAAGCCGCCGTCCATTCCGGCCATCCGGGTTCTTCTCCTGAGCTGTCGGCAGAAGAATTATACGCAAAGGCCGTCGAGCGGGTGAAACCTCAAAAGGTATTGGATACAGGGGCGGCACTCATGGGCCGGGACGCCGATTTCAGTTGGTTTCGCTTTGTCATCCCGGCGGGAAAGGTGGTACGGGACGATTATCCTACCGGGGCCCATGAATTTATTCCGCTGAACCCCGGGGACACTTTTCCTACCACACAGCCGGAAGTCTACCTGGTATTTGGCTTGGTCTCGGATTCATTCGATGCCGTGCCGCTCACTGCGCGGTGTGTGCTGGAAACCCCCGAGATGACGGATGACCCGCGCCCGGTGGCCCAGGACCAAGTCATGACGTCCATGAACGATCGGTCTGGCTATTTTCTGCTCACTCCTCCGGAAACCGGATGGACACCGGGCCTCTATCGTTGCGGGCTGTTCGCAGGAGAGCGGACGTCCGCCTATACCTACGTTGATGAAGTCCGCTTCCGCATCCTTGGCCCGCACCGGTCGTCGTAATACTCTCAACTTGAATGTGTGCACGTCCCGTGAAACCCGAGGCATACCAGACGGGCCAACGCAACCCGGCAAAGCGCGGGCGATCAGGACCGGATAAGCCCGGTCACAAGTGGAGTTGGGAAGTTGGTTCAGCGACGGGAGGATCCAGCGATGGTGGTTTTCGTTCGCACGAAGGCTCCGAATCTGGCTGTCAGGATCGGTGGAACCGCGAACACCCCGGACACGATGAGGCCGAGCGGCCAAAGATTACCCAGCCCTTGAGTCGCAAACATCCAGGCTGCCTGGGAAGCCAGCGGGACGGCTCCCCATCTCCACGGCCGGGCCGGCTCAAAATAGCCAAGCACCCCGGAGACGACGCAGAGCGAAGGGAGCCCTATTTGAAAGTACAACTCTGAATCCCAGGCCTCTCGCCGGCCCGTCCAGGCCGACACAAGGGCCCAGACTAGAATCCCGGACACAGCCGCCACCGCATAGAGCCAACGATTCGACTTCATTCAGACTCCCGTAAGATGCACCCGCCCGGCCAAGCCCCCTCAATCACCAAGTAGCCTTGCTGAACCCTACCGCATATCGGCAAAGCGTCAAGACTACCGGGAAGCCGACTCGCATGGACCGGGTGAATCCACCAACAGCATGCGGGTAAGGAGTACCCTGGAAACAATGCCTATCCAGCTGATTTTGTGCACCTGCTTTGTGTGATCGGCAAACCGGGCGTACAATCGACGCATGGAGATGGTTCGCAGAAAAGAGGAACGGGCCGAGGCGGTCGCACACATGCTTGACGATGTCCTCCGTGTGCCTGGAACACGCATGAGGATGGGGGTGGACCCCCTGCTTGGTCTTGTTCCGCTCATTGGGGATGCCGTTGCCACATTATTCGGGATGGCGATCCTGGTGATTGCACGGCAACTGAACGTGCCGTGGCGCGTTGTCATGGAAATGGGATTGAACCAGCTGAAGAATGGTCTGATCGGAGCAGTCCCCTTCATCGGCGACGCATACTCCTTCCATTTCAAGAGTAACGCCGTCAATGCGGCGCTCCTGCTTCGCGCCGTCAAGCGCGGTGAGGACGGCACCTGCTCGTTGACACCTCACGCTATCACCCTGCGGGACCTGGCGGGCCTCGCGGCACTGATTATTCCTATTGTGGCCCTGGTCGGCTTTGTCAGTCTCTGGTTCTGGGACCATAACATCTCTTACATGTCGCTCTTTTTCCCCGCTCCCTACAACAGCCGCTAGCACGGCTACTCCATTTAGCTACTCTGCGCGCCATCAGGAGGTATTCGGTCTTCACTTCCTATGCATTTACATAGGACTCGTCCTTAGGAAATGCGCCGCGTATTACCTCCGTCTTCTCGGCCGATTCGAGCAGAATTGAACTGTTGGCAGCGTTTTGTCTCCATCGATCTGTTCAGTCGACTATACAGTATCCGGACTGGTGATCTAAATCCGCCATATACATGCACTTCCAGTCAGGAAGGAACCGCTGGCACAAGGCTTGCTGGAAAGCGCATTCTGGGCTGAGGTGGTGCGGAAGACGCAGGGCCTTTCGCATGACCTCATCAATCAAGGAGGAAAAACATGAGAGCATCTGACATGAAGCGCATCACAGCGTTGACGCTGACAATCACCTTCGCGGGACTCGCGGGAACCAGCTTCGCACTGGCGGAGGAGCAGGGGCGTAAGCAGATGGATACGACGCCAGGGCCGGCCTACACCACCATCGACGGCCAGGTGACCAAGATTGAGGGAGAGATCTACACGGTTCAAAGCGGCTATCCAGATAGTCAGGGCGGCGCGATGACTCAGAAGGAAATCCGCATGTATGTGGGTCGAGAGACTAAGAAACTCAAAGGGGACAAAAAGGTCGGAGATAAGATTCGAGCAGAATTGACCTATGGCGGCTTTGCAAACTCCATTCAGTAAGACCTAGAGAGTCACTCATCTAGACGGGCTGATCAAAAGGATCGGCCCGTCTTCTTCCCAGCCCGACGTCAGTTCATCCTGTTCCACTCCTCCCATTTTCTTCGATGATCGCCCTTTACGTCCCTTTATCGATAGAGCGCTCGACAAAGATCAACGGGGGGCTGAACCGGACATAGTTCCAATTGGATTCGCCAATTGGTACCGGCCAAACTGCTCGCAAACCTAGCAGACACCGTCGGCAGCCGGCGAGGCTCAGCTCTCATCGAAGTCGAATGTATGTGCTTTCGGATTCATTCCCGTACCCCTCGGTGAATGTGGAATTTCTCCATCCCTCTCTGGAATCTCTCCCCAACTGCACCCCCTCCAAATGTCATGGGTCAATTGTCCATCACATGAGCTACATACCATATCTCACTGTTATTCATGACTTATCCAGCATTCCAATCATTCCGTTCTCCCTCGGCATAGTCCGTGCTGAAGCATTTCCCGATGCCGACTCATTCTTCCATCCTATTGATCGAAGACAGTCCCGGCGAATGCGAGTTGTTTCGCCTGGCACTTACCCAAACCGGTCTCGATGTCGCACTCTATGCCGAGCATGACGCGGAGGCTGCACTGCATTTCCTCGCCGACCGCGCCGGAAATGGACCTCTGCCGTCAGTGATCCTACTCGACTGGCACTTGCAGAAAACACGTGGCGACAAATTCCTCTCGGTTTTTCGATCCGATCCCCGCTTTGCCTCAATTCCGGTCGTTGTTTTTACGACATCCGATGACTCGTCCGACCTTGCGGCTGGTTACGCCTACGGCGCGAACGGCTATGTGGTCAAACCCGGGACGTTTCAAGACCTCGTCACATTCGTCCACGATCTGTGCGGCTACTGGCTCCATTGGAATCGCACGATGCACCAGGTGGGAACCCAATGCTGACCCGTGCGGCGCTGAAAAATCCTTACGCCGTATTTGCCCTCTGTATGATCGCACTCGTGCTGGGCGGAGTGTCCTATCAGAAGATGCGTGTGGACATCTTTCCAGAAATCAAAATACCAACCATCCTCGTTACGACGTTCTATCGCGGCTTGAGCCCCGGTGAAATGGAAGGCGCGATCACGCTCAAGATGGAGCAACGCTTTGTGGAAGCGAGCTACGTGGAACACATCGAATCGCAGTCGCTCGCGGGCATGAGTTATATCAAGGTCTTCTTCCAGCCGGAATACAGCATCGACTCGGCACAATCCGAATTGACCAGCCTGGCCTACAGCATCATCCGCCTGCTTCCTCCGGGCGTCTATCCACCATCCGTCTATAAGTTCGGCGTGTCGAGCCTGCCGGTCGGCCTCCTCTCCATCAGTAGCGAGACGCTTGGTCCCAAAGAGATTCGCGATCTGGCCTACTTCACCGTGCGCCAGCAGATTGCGACGATCCCCGGCATCTCCTTCGGCCCACCGCTCGGCGGCAAGGTCCGCCAGATCACCGTCTTCATGGATCAGCAACGGATGCTGGCGAGAGGCATCTCCCCCTCGGATGTCGTGAAAGCCATCAACGCGCAAAGCGCGATTATCCCCGCCGGCGACATCAAAATCGGCGATCTGGATTATTACGTCTACTCCAACAGCCTCATCGACGTGGTCGAGAAGATCAACGACATTCCCATCAAGGTGGTGAACGGCACGCCGATCCTGGTACGCGACATCGGGACGGCCGCCGACAGCGCAGCAATTCAAACCTCGATCGTGCGGGTGAACGGACGCGAGGCAACGTACATCCCGATCACGCGGCAGGAGGGAGCCAACACGCTCGAGGTGACGGACGGCATCCGCGCGAAACTGCCGAAGCTGACGGAAATCCCTGCCAATACGACGGTGAAGTTCATTTACGACCAATCCCTCTATATTCGCCAGGCCATCGCGAATCTCCAGAAAGAAGGATTGCTTGGGGCCGGACTTGCCGGGCTCATGATCTTCCTCTTCCTGCGAAGTATAAAAGCCGCACTCGTTGTCGGCCTCGCCATTCCGCTTTCGCTCACGACTGCCCTCGTTGCCCTCTATCTGACCGGCCAGACCGTCAACATCATGACGCTCGGCGGATTGGCGCTCGTGATCGGCACGCTGCTGGACAACAACATCGTCGTGCAGGAAAACCTGCATCGCCATCTCGAAATGGGCAAAGACGGCCGTTCCGCCGCAGAAGACAGCGCCACAGAATTGACGCTGCCGATTCTCGTAGCCACCGTCTGTATTCTGATCGTTTACCTGCCGATCGTTTTTTTCTCCGGCATTATCAAGTATCTCTTCGTCCCGCTCGCCATGACGGTAGCTTTTGCCATGCTGGCAGACTACGCCGTCTCGATGACAGTGACGCCGGTGGTCCTTTCACGCCTCTACCATCGAGGACACGGCGACGGGGCGGGGGGCGAGGGGCAGGAGAACAAGGACTGGTTCCGCTTCGTACTGGCGATATATGAGCCCTTGCTCCTCGGCGGCGTGCGCTTCAAACCGATCGTCATTGCCCTCGCTCTGCTCGCCCTCATCGGCACCGGCGCATTAGTGCTGCCTCGACTCCATAGCGAATTCTTCCCGAAGATCGATGCCGGCAACTTCACCATGATCGTGAGCGCGCCAGAGGGATCGCGCATCGAAAAGACGACGGCCATCGTGGCGCAAATCGAGCATATGGTACAGGAGACGATCCCCAAGAATGATCTGGAAGAAGTCATCTCCAATACCGGTCTCTATTTCGGTGATGCCGCGCGCTTTGCCCCGAATACCGGCAACCACACCGCGTTTGTCCTGGTAAACCTTGTCACCGGCCACGAGGGGAAGACCGAGGACTACGTGGCGGCGCTGCGACTCAAGCTGCGCGAGCAACTGCCCGGCGTCGAGGTGTCGTTCCAGACCGGCGGGATCATCAGCGACGTACTGAACTTCGGCTTGCGCGCTCCGATCGACATTCAGGTGAAGGGTCCGGCACTGGATATCATTCGACCGGTGGCCGAAACGATTCAGCAAAAAATCGCCCAGGTACCGAATACCGTCGATGTCCGGATCAAACAGGGCAAGAGCTATCCAGAACTACACGTAAATGTGGACCGGACGAAGGCGGCGTACTACGGCATCACACAAGATCGCGTGATCGTGGACGTCATCACCGGCATCAGCTCGAATATTGCCCTCAGCCCAAACTTCTGGCTCGACCCCAAGACCGCCAACGGCTATTTCCTGCTTGCACAATATCCTGAACAATCACTGACGAGGACTGAAGATCTCCTGAACATCCCCATCATCGGCGCACGAACTTCTCTGGGGCCGACCTCCTCGCTCACCTCGGGCGGTGCCAGCGGCTCGACCATCGCGCTTCAGAATACCCCCTTTGCCGGGCGCAATCTCGATCTCTCCAGCGGCTTCTACGCCTCCGGAGACGAACGTCGCGGTCCGCCGGTACTGCTACGCGACGTGGCCACGCTGGATATGAAAACCGGACCCGACAGCGTGGACCATTACGATCTCTCCCGACTCATCGATGTGCTCGTGACGCCGGTCGGCAACGACCTGGGACGGGTGGCCCAGGACATCGAGCGCGCCCTCGCCACAATCGAACTGCCGAAAGACGTGACCATCGAGTTGAAGGGCGAGGTGGCCAACATGCGCGGAGCCTTCATCAACTTCGCCCTGGCCCTTCCGCTGGCCGTGCTGCTGATCTATCTCGTGATGGTGGGGCTGTTCCGATCGATGATCGACCCGTTGATTATTCTGGTGGCCGTGCCGCTTGGCTGGATCGGCACTGTGCTCATGCTTCATTTCACCAACACGTCGGTGAACGTCGAGTCGATGATCGGGACGCTCATGATGATGGGCATTGTCGTCTCGAACAGTATTCTCCTGGTCGACTTCGCCAACCGGATGGTGCACGCCGGCGCCACGGCAGAGCGGGCCGTCCTGGAAGCAGGAAAGCGCCGCATCCGTCCCATCCTCATGACCGCCTTGGCAACGATCCTCGGTCTCCTACCCCTAGCCTTGGGGTTCGGCGAGGGAAACGAAACGATGGTCCCCCTGGCCAGAGCGGTGGTGGGAGGACTCGCTGTCTCGACCGTGATGACACTTTTGGTTGTCCCTGTCCTCCACGCGCTGGTGCTGGGACGTCGCGTGCGCATCATTGAATCGCCGACACCGGCCGCCACTGAAGAGGAAATCTAGCCACATGTCGAACCGATCGACCTGCGTTGTCGTTGCCCTGCTGCTGACGCTTGCCGGCTGCCAACGGGACGAGCCGTCTCAACGGACTCAGTCCGGCACAGCAGCCCCAGCCGGGGCCTCCGAGAATGGCGCCCCTCCTGCCACTGACAACCAGATGGTCGACGTGCAGGTCACCAGACCCTCCAGGCAGGACCTGGTCTACACGGTCACTCTCCCGGCCAACATCTCGCCGCTTTATCAAACGACGCTGTACGCCAAAGTGTCAGGCTACTTGAACTGGATCGGCCCTGATAAAGGCGACTCTGTGAAGAAAAATCAAGTCGTGGCGATTATCGATGCCCCTGAAGTCGAAGAGCAGTACCAGCAGGCCGCGGCCGACTACAAAATCAAGAAAATAACCTTCGAGCGTCTGGACAAGGTCTGGAAGGAATCACCGGACGTGATTGCCAAACAGGATGTGGACGTCGCCGAAGCGGCCTACCACGGAGCGAAGAATCTCATGCAACAGCGCGCCGCGATGCGCGAGTACACCAAAGTCCGCGCTCCTTATGACGGGATCATCACTGCCCGTTTTGCCGACCCGGGTGCCTTGATCCAGGTTGCCACTTCGTCAGCGACGACGGCCATTCCCCTCTTCACCATCATGGACCTCAATACGGTGCGGATTTACGCCAACGTGCCGCAGGACGATTCGCCCTGGATTGAACCGGGCAAGACAAAGGCAACAGTCGTCGTGAAGGAATTACCGGATCGGACATTTAAAGGCATTATCACCCGCTCGACCTTGGTCCTCGATCCCTCGACCCGCAGCCTCCTGGTCGAATTGGATCTACCGAACCCCGATCATGCCCTCCGGCCCGGCACCTATGCGGAACTCTCGCTGGGACTGCGGGAAATTCCCAACGCCCTCGTACTGCCGCCGCAAGCAGTGAACAGCGGACCAAAAGGCAAGTCCGTGTTTATCATTAAACAGGGCAAAGCGAAATCCGTCCCTATACAAACCGGCATTTCCAACGGCAAGTGGATCGAAATCACCGACGGCCTGCAGGGAGAGGAAGAGGTTGTCGTCGTCGGCAAGCGGAGGTTGTTGGACGGATCCGTGGTGCGCACCTCCCCGTTCAAGATGCCGGAGGCCAACCCGTCCCAGCAAAAGTTCGAGCGCCGGTCGGCCGGTCTGCCGACTCCACCGGATTCGATCCCCCCTTCTTTGCAAAGTAAACAAGGAGCACAACCATGACCACACTGAAACTCTCTCTTCTGCTGTTATTGATGCTCACCATGACGCCAACTCATGTCCTTGCCGAACCGACCGGCTCAGCAGGGCAGATCGCCAAAGGCCGGTTTCTCGGCCTCCAGGCCGCTATTGAAACCGGCTTGAAGAACCATCCTATTGTGCAGGAAGCCAATGCCAGCCTGATCGCCTCGAACGCCAGGACAGATCAAACCAAGTCGCTCTATTATCCGCAGGTCTATGCGAACGCGGACGGCGCAGCCGGATCGGGCCGTATCAATCCCCGTTTCCTTATCGGCGGCGGCCTGCTGCAACCGAACCTCAGCGCCTACACAGCCGGGGTGCTCGCCAGTCAACGTATCTACGATTTCGGCTTCACCAAGAATCTTGTGGAATCATCTCAGTACGGCGAGCGGGCGCAGGAACAGGACGTGAATGCGCGGCGCGCGCTTGTCATCGTCAACGTTCAGCGAAGTTACTTGAATAGTTTGAAGCGGCAGCGTCTGGTCCACATTGCCGAGGAGACCGTGCGCGAGCGCGGCATTATCACCGGCCAGATCGAGACCCTGCATCGCCAACAACTGAAATCCAAGTTGGACCTGGACTTAATGCGCGTGGAATTGGTGAACGCCGAATCTCTGCTCGTGCGCAGCCGGAATGATCTCAAGGCCAGTTTCGCCGACTTGAATCGCGCGATGGGAATCGCCGGATCGGAAGATTACACGTTGGAAGATGTGGCAATCGATGTACAAGCACCGCGGGCGCTCGGAGACTTAATCGCAGACAGCCTGACGCACCCTGAACTGAAACGAGCCAAAGAACAGGCGGCATCGGCCGAGGCAAAGAAGCGCGCCATGAAGAGTCAATACCTGCCGACCGTGTCGGCCATTGCCAGCGGCGGCTACTACGACACCTTCGATTCAAGCCAAAACGTGACGACCGGCGGGTGGTGGTCGGCAGGCGGGCAAATCTCGGTGCCGATCTTCACGGGGGGCTTGATCGAGAATCAAGTGAAGGAAGCCAGCGCCCAGGAGGCGGCCGCTCAGGCCCAGAGTGCCAACATCGAACAGGCGCTCACGCAGCAAGTCACGAATGCCTACCTCGATACCGTCACGTTTACCCAGCAGATCAAGCTGGCGGAGGAACTGGTCAAGACAGCGGTAGAGGCATTAAACCTCGCGAAGCAGCGCTACAAGCTCGGACTGGGATCGATCGTAGAGGTGACGCAGTCTGAGGTGGGCCTCACAATGGCACAGACGAAATTGGCCGAAGCGCAATACGACTACAAGATTGCCGAGGTCACGCTGGCCTATGCGGCAGGAGGCAGCGCACAATTGCAGATCGATCCGACGATGCGCTAGGAAACCGGCGGGAACAGAGGCACCGGCACCGGTTCGGGGATCTCGATCTTGCTCAGATCAACCACCAGTTCATCCCGTTCGTTCGCAAAGAGGTAGTCCAACCAGCTGCTCTTTACGGTTATGACCGCCTCGGGCGGCTGGAAGAACAGATCGAACCCTTTCGCAGCGGTCGGGCGCATCGGATAGCGCCGATCGTAGATCATGCCGTACGTGGGGATGCCGTAGATAATCTGCCAGTTCCCCAGGATCACGTGCAGTTCCGTTCCCTGGACATAGATCCCGCCTGAGGTGATGAGCCGCCTTGCGGAGGTTTGCGGCTGACTCAGATAGAAGGTGACCCGCTCGTTATACTGGGCCTGTCCCAACGCCTCGGACACCTGCACGGACAACAGCTCCAGTTCCTCGTCGTTGAATGCCGGAACCAGAGGCGCCTCGCCCTGAATCCACCGCTGGATCGCAATCCGGTGTTCCTGAATTCTCACCCCCGAGAGAATTCCCCGGAGTCTCTCAGACCCTATCACGGCCGGATGGGAATGATGCCCCGGAGGCCATTCGGACAGAACGCCTGGATCTTCTTCCAGCCGCACATAGTTGACGGGATCCTCGTACACCGTCCGCGCCGGCACATGGGGAATGGCGCAGGCGTTCACCCCAAGTAAAAAGGCAACAGTAAAAAGGCAACATTGAAGGTTTTGATACTTCCTGCGCTGAACTTTCAACTTTTTACTTTTCACTTTTACCTTCCGTCACTCGGTGACGGTGACGGTCATCTCCACGCGTTCCAGCGGATTATCCCGCCCGTCACGCTTCATGCTGACGATCTTGTCGGCCACATCCATGCCGCTGATGACTTCGCCGAACACGGTGTACTGCCAATCGAGAAAATTGGCATCCGCCACGCAGATAAAGAACTGTGAGCCGGCGCTGTCCGGGTCATTCGATCTGGCCATCGATACAATACCGCGCTTGTGCGGTTTGCTGTTGAACTCGGCCTTCACTTTATACCCCGGCCCGCCCATCCCGTGCGACGCCCGGTCCGGATTCTTACTGTTGGGGTCCCCTCCTTGAATCATGAAGCCGGGAATGACCCGGTGAAAGGTTGTGCCGTTGTAAAACCCTTCTTTGGACAGCTTCACAAAATTCTTCACATGACCAGGCGCCACATCGGGAAAAAACCGAAGGACAATCTCCCCTAACGGTTGGCCCTTGCTGCTGACTCCGATTTTCGCCCGGGTTTTCTCGTTCACTTCAGACATCGCTCAATCCTTTCATTCATTACCGAAAGAGAAAGGGCGGCGGCGCCATCCCTCCCTCCAAGCCTTGATTCACGGCGACCCACGTCAGGCCGTCGTCGCTCCGAAACACGCCCGCACTCGTCCCTGCATACAGACCTCCGTCTCCGGACGCGATCAACACCTGAATCGCGAGGTTCGTGAGGCCCTTGTTCACGGGAATCCACTGCTTTCCCTTGTCCAGCGTCTTGAAAATACCGTTCCCCGTGGCCACGATCAACCCCTGGTCGATCAGCACAATTCCGCGGATGGAATCGTTGGGTAACGCCCGGCTGATCGCCCGCCACGTATCCCCGGCATCGGCGCTCCGAAATACCCCGCCGTCGAAGGTCCCGGCAAAAATGGTCTGATCCTGATCGATGACGAGGACACGAATGAAATTCTCGATCATGCCTTCATGATCCTTCAGCCCATGGTGCATGCGGACCCAGCCCGATGCGTCACGCTTGAATCGGAGAATGCCCTTGCCGGATGTCCCGGCATAGAGCGTGCCGTCCGCGGACCTGGCCAGCGCATGAACCAGAATATCGTTCAGCCCCGTCGTGACCACCGACCAGCGATCCCCTGCTTCATTTAGCCGGTAAACTCCGTCGCCCGTGCCCGCATAAAGTTCGTCGCCGGACACCAGCAGCGCCTTCACTTCCAGTCGCTTGAGCCCCGCATTGACCGGCTGCCAGGTTTTGCCCTCATCGCGCGAGCGGAATACCCCGCCGCGAAACGTACCGGCGTAGACTGTCCCGTCCCTGGCAGCCGTCAGGCTCAGAATAAAGGGGTCGGTCACGCCGCTCCCGACCGGTGCCCAGGTCGCGCCACGATCGACCGTTCGAAAAATCCCGTGGCCGAAGGATCCGGCATAGACCGTCCCCTTCCCTGCCATCGTCAATGCTTGCACGCTGGCTGCTGATTGATCGAACGGACCGGGCGCCGCCGCTCCTCCTGATGCCGGCACCTGCCCCTGTGGATGAGGCGCGCCGGCAGGAGGGGGACCTTCCGCAGCACCTGAACTTATGAGACAGCCCCAGAGTAGCCCCGAACAGATCATGATTCGCATTTGGCGCAGTATCCCTCAGCTATTGTCATCGCACCCTGGTGCCCGCCGTGCCCATGGGCAGATCCGGGTCGAGCGGCAAATCCATACGCCCGCTGTCTTGAGTGCGCCCGAACAGGCGGGCGCCGAGAATCCCGACTTCGTAGAGCACCATCATCGGCACTGCCATCAGCAGCATTGTAAAAAGCGTCGCATCCGGCGTGATGATGGCTGAAAGGATGAGACAGAGGAGAATCGCATGCTTGCGATAGCGCGCGAATACCTGTGCCGAGACGACTCCCGCCATCGCCAGCAAAGTCATAGCCAGCGGCAGTTCAAACGCGCAACCGAAGATGAGCAGGAATTTAACGTTGAAATCGATATAGGTCCCGACGCTCAGCAGCGGCGTGATATCCCGATCGAGCCCGAAACTGACGAAAAAGTCGATCACCAGCGGGAGAATCACGAGGTTGCAAAAGATCAGGCCCAGAGCAAAGAGGCCTCCGGCCAGAACGAACAGCGGGACTGCCCAGCGTTGCTCCTTCGGCAACAGTGCCGGCTCGACGAACTTCCAGCATTGATAAAAAATGACGGGCAGGCTGAGAATGACGGCCGCCAGAAACGACACTTTGATGGAGGCGAACAGCGCTTCCGTGGGTCCGTAGAACACCAGTTGATTCGGGAACGGCCGGTTCAGCCAGGCCACCATCTCGGCGGAGAACGAAAAGGTCAGGATCAAGGCGGCGAGGATGGTAGCACCCATGATGATCAATCGTCGCTTGACGGTTTGAATATGGGCGGCAAGCGGATTGATGATCTGGGCCATGGCGACGGACCCAGCCCGCCGGCAGGGCCGGCGGCTGGTCAACTCCCTCAGTGTGCGGCGGGCTGGAGCCCCTGCTCGCGGTAGATGCGGATAAACTCCGCGATCTTGTCCTTCTTCACCAGCTTTTCTTTTTGCATCCGCTTCTTCTCGAGTTCTTCGGCCGGCGTCAGCACGTGGCGTTTCTGCAACTCATTGAGTTCAAGATCCAGGCGATGATGGGAGGCTTCCAACTCCCTGAATTCCGTGTTGGATTGGCGAAGCCGTTCTGCGATCACCTCTTCCGTCAACATGCTACACCTCCTGGGTTAGGTTAGTGAGCTGAGACTGATCCTCCTCCGGCGACAGGCTCGCGGTCTTGCCGCGACCCTGCCTGCATGACAAGCGGATCCATTTCCATGAGCACGGCGTCTTCGACAGGGTTCGTGTAATACTTGGGGCGTGTGCTGATTTGCGCGAAGCCCATTTGCCGGTAGAGGGTGCGCGCCGCCTGGTTCGAGGCCCGCACCTCGAGGACCGCCCGGGTCGTCGCTTGCGCCAACCCCATACGGATGGCCTCGGTTACAAGCGCCCGTCCGATTCCCCGCCTCCGCATCGACTCGCGTACAGCCAGATTCATCAGACGAAGCTCTTCGAACACGATCCAGAAGCAGTGGTACCCGACAACCGTCCCGGCCTCCTCCCCTGTGTCCCCGTAATCCAGCGCCACGAGAAAGTGGGCGAACTGGTTACCGGTCAGTTCGGCTTCCAGCATTTTGCGCGTCCAGGGGGCCGAGAAGCAAGCCTCCTCCAAGCGAAGAATCTCGGGCAACATTTCTATTGTGGCCGGCACGATCTTCACCTCACGAGCCATGCGATTTCCTCGCCCGAACGCTTGGTCCGGCCCCTCGACGGCCCCTGGCCATTCGTTCGGCCACCTTCTTTGTAACCCGCTCCTGGCGGCGCGCGACGGGCGACAGACCCCCTGATTGTTCGTACTTCAGCTCGGCTTCGGCCCGCTGAACATATAACGGGGCGACCTGATTACCGGCGATCTCGCCCCGGCGAAGCCTCTGCATCCCAAGCAGCGCGACCTGCGTAGCTGACGGTTGGGACACATGGGCCGATCCCGCGGTAACGGTGATGGTTCGAGGCAGCGCCGCTCGAATCTGCGATTCCATCGACGACCACCCTTCACCGAATAACAGCGTATTCTCTGTCAGACTCTGGGCTAACGCGCCCGGTGTCCCGACATGCTCTGCCAGTACGCGGTCCCATCGCCCCCTCTCCGTCCAGCGAAAGATCGCCCAGTACAGTTCCCCTTTGCGGCTGGTCAACACAGGACAAACAGGCAGGCCTGCAGAGTGCACATTCCACGCCAGCGCCTCCAATGTCGGGATCAGCGCCAGTGGCAGATCGGTCGCTGCCCGCAGCCCGAGACAGGTCGCCACGCCTACCCGGATGCCGGTGAACGAACCGGGACCGATGGAACAGGCCAGACCGTCGAGATCTGTGAGTCGCAGTCCGGTCTGAGCGAGCAACCGGTCGATGGCAGGCAGCAGCAACGTGCCATGCGCGCCGCCGGCATCTTGATCGTGCTTTGCCAGCACGCGATCGTCTTCGAGAATCGCGACACTCTGCCACGAGGTAGCCGTTTCAACTCCCAGGAGTTTCATCGACGCCTACGACACATGACCCAGATCTTCAGCCTTGAGCGCCTGATTGGGCAGAATTTCATGGAAGGTGACCTGGACGCTCCCCTCCCCGTGGCCGTCTTCCAGGGAGATCTTGAACGGCCTGAGTAACCGGGCCTCGGCCGCCGCCTTCGCCGGTACCGACGGGGCATCCGGATCATCCAGCGGCCTGAAGTCTTCATACTGAATCGTGGCATCCACTTCGCCGCTCACCGCCAGCCGATCCTCCTGCACCACTAACAAGGTCCGGCGGTCAAACCATAAGCGGCGCGCCAGAACCGGTCCCTGCCCCGCGCCATCCGCCGGCGCATAGACATCCATCCGATATCGCTCTCCGTCTTCCGCCAGCTTCACCGTTTCCCCCTTCGCAATCGTGCCGGTGCCCAGGAGGCCGCCCATCGCCCAGACGCTCAATTGGAACGGACGCGCGAACTTGCCCATCTCCCCCATCTCCGACTGCCGACCGGTCAGCACCCGCCCCATCGTCGGCAGACGCAGCTTGTACAGATCATCCGCCTGCACAAACTCAAATAGTTCGCTCCCGATCGAGGTGAACCCTCTGAGCCGCAAGGCATTGGGGCGACGGTAGTAGACCGCACCCTCGACCCGGGACGTGATGGGGATGAACCCGCCACGGACCTTGGCGCTGAAGAGTCCCTTCATCGAATGAATCGCGGCTTCACGTTGGCGAAGCAGCGCCGTCAATTCCTCCGCCGTGGCCTGTTTGAGCGGCCCCGCCTCCCTGGGGGTCACCCACGCGCAGCCGGTGAGAAGCGCGAAGGCAAAATAGACAATGCACCATGCAACAACTTGCAGCCTCTTCGTTTTGCCTTTTGAATTGTTCACTTTAGATTGTACCTAGGCCAATACCACGTCCAACGCCTCACGCACTTCCTGAATCCCGACCAACTCCATGCCGTCAATGGGATCGAGCTTCGTCAGATTGCGTTCCGGCAGAAGACAGCGTTTGAATCCCATTTTTGCGGCTTCGCGGATGCGCAGCTCCGCCTGGCTCACCGCGCGCACTTCCCCGCCCAGACCCACTTCGCCCAGTATCAATAATCCCGGCTCGATCGGCACCTCCCGCAGGCTCGAGGTGACGGCGGCCACAATACCCAGATCGATCGCCGGCTCATCGATATGCATCCCCCCGACCACATTCACATAGACATCCTGGCCGGACAGATGCATCCCCAGCCGTTTTTCCATCACAGCCAGGAGGAGCGAAACCCGACTGAGTTCTACGCCATTGGCCACCCGTTTCGGCATCGCATAGCTGGTGGACGACACCAGGGCCTGCAGTTCGACAAGAATAGGCCGCGTTCCTTCCAGACTCGACACCACGACTGACCCGGTGCTGTGCAGCGGCCGCTCGGCCAGAAACAGCTCGGAGGGATTGCTGACCTCCTCAAGCCCTCCATCTTTCATCTCAAACACCCCGATCTCGTTGGTCGAACCAAAGCGATTCTTGACGGCGCGAAGGATCCGGTAGCTGTGGCCTTTGTCGCCTTCGAAGTAGAGCACGGTATCGACGATATGTTCGAGGAGTCGCGGCCCGGCAATCGCCCCTTCTTTTGTCACGTGCCCGATGATGAAGACCGGCACGCCGGCCCGTTTCGCAAACCACATGAGCTGACCGGCGACTTCCTGCACCTGGCTGATGCTGCCCGGCGCGGACGTAATCTGTTCCGTGTAGACCGTTTGAATCGAGTCGACCACGAGCGCAGCCGGTTGGATCTCCTGCACCGCTTTCAAGATTTGTTCGAGTGACGTTTCTGCAAGAATCAGCAGGTCGGGATGTTCGATGCCCAATCGTTGCCCGCGCATCTTAATCTGGCGGGGTGATTCTTCTCCCGACACATACAGCACCGGCCCGCCCTTCGACGCCAGTCGCGGGAGTGCCTGGAGGAGCAACGTCGTTTTCCCGATACCGGGATCGCCGCCGATCAGGATGACGGCGCCGGGGATCACACCGCCTCCCAGCACCCGGTCGAACTCGCTGATGCGCGTGAGCCGCCGATCCTCCCCCACCACTTCGATCTCAGCAATCGGTGTCGCCCGCGACTGGGCGGTCTTCATGGCAGCAGGACGACCCTTGCCGGTCGCCGCCTGCCGCTCTTCTTTCATCGTATTCCAGCCACCGCAATCAGGACAGCGGCCCAACCATCGAGGCGCTTGATGCCCGCAGGCTTGGCATGAAAAATTGGTCTTGGCACGCATGAAGGCAGGCCTCACAACAGTTGACTGCTCGTATCTTATAGAGCCGGGGAGGGAAAAGGAAGATGCGGCAACTCGACAACCGACGACAACTCTGGCGGCGCTACAACCTCTTTCGTATGTCCTTCCACCCGTTCGCGACTTTCGCTTTGCGGGGAGCTTCGCCTTTGGCCGGTTGGGGCACGATCACGGCCTCCAGACGCCGCTGCAGAAAGGCTTCGGCAAATGCTTTTGTGCGCCCAATCCCGATCTTGATCGTCTTCCAACCGGCTGCATGCAGTTCATCGATCTTCGTCCCTAATGCGTTGTCGCCGGGCGGAAGCACCAGTATATGGCCGGTTGGAAACTTGTGGATCCTCAGCCATTCCCTCGCCTCCACACTCGCGCGAAACCCGTCGCTCCCCCCGGGAGCTGTCACGACGTACACGACACGATAGTAGAACTGAGTGAGCTTCCCGAGCTCATCCGCTGCATCGGGCATCGGCATTCGGTCCGAATCAAGCATGAGACGGACAGCCGGGGGTGGACTCTGCGCGGATGGCTCATCGATCAGCGCTGCCATTTCAACGGCCACGATAGGACTGCGCCGTTCCCACACCGCAAGATTCGCCCGGCTATCTACCGGAGAGATCCGCGGACTGTTGCCGACCCGCACGAGGACCGGCACCACGCCCTGCGCCTTTGATGTGTACGACAAGAACGCTTTGCCGTCCCCGCCGGTCATGGCTGTGGCGACGACTTTGCCGTCCACGACCAGTTCGAGCGGTTCTCCCCCGAGCCCCGCACTCATCAACAGGCCCTTCGCGACAAGTTGGGCCTCGATCGTCGCCGCCTGATTGGGTGAGGTGAGTCCGTCTTTGACCGAGAGCGCAGCCGAGGCTTTCTCCGCTGCGGCTGCGGGACACAGACTGAGCCACACAACGGACAGAGAAAGCAGCCAGGCTCTTGGGAGAATGTGAAGCGTAGACCGCATCGCCCTATTCAAGTCTCGGGAGGTGTGGCGTCGGGGCTTCAAGAATTCGAACTAGGCCCGCAACGCGGTCAAGACTTCGTCGACGTGACCGTCGACTTTGACTTTGCGGAAAATCGACTTGAGTTTTCCGTCAGCATCGATGACGAATGTGCTGCGCTCAATGCCCCAGTACTTTCTGCCGTACATATTTTTCTCTTTGTAAACACCATAGGCCTTGGAGACTGCGGCGTCCTCATCGCTGAGCAGCGGAAACGGCAGCCCGAACTTCTTGATGAACTTCTGGTGGGACTCCTTGCCGTCCAGACTCACACCCACAATCACACCTCCCGCCCGCATAATCTGCGATTCCACATCGCGAAAATCGCAGGACTCTTTAGTGCACCCGGGCGTATCGTCTTTCGGGTAAAAGTACAGCACGACCTGCTTGCCCTTGAAGCTCTTCAACATCACCGTCTTGCCGTGCTGGTCCGGCAGCGAGAGTTCCGGCGCCTTATCCCCAATCACAAGTTCCTTGGCCATGTAGGTATCCTTTTTTCAGCCGATGCTACCGTGGTCCGCCGCCGATCACCGGGCGTGACGTGCCATAATCGTGTTCTCTGACTTTCTTGTTGGTCACCGCGGGATTGCCGTAAGGGGACAAGGCGGGAGAGTCCCAAATGGTCTTGTCTCCCGGCGCCAGATTGGCTGCTTCCAAAAATTGCTGCCGGGCTGTTTCGGAATCACCGAGGGCATTGAGAGCCAGGGCATAATTGTAATGAGCCTGCCCGGATTGTGGCGCTGCCGCTACGGCCTGTTCGAAGTACTTCTTCGCGTCTTCAAACTGTCTGGCCTGATAGGCCTGGGTCCCCTGTTCTGTCAGTGTGATCGCCTGGGGCTTCACTGCGCCGTCAACCAACGCCAGCGGAACGAGCGGCTTCGCCTTCGGCTTGGATGAACAGGCCGTCATCCCGACGAAGGCAAGGACGACACTGAGAATCGCAACGTATTTCATACCCCCTCCGATGGCGCATGCCGTCTATACCTTGGCATGCTTCCGCATCTCTTCTTCAAATGTTTTCCGATAGAGCACCTCCCACTCCGCACTGCCCTCAACAATGCCGCGCGAATAGGAAGCCAATTTGGCCTTGACCTTCCGGTCGATCTCCTCTTCCTGAGCCAATTCTGCCGCGAGCACGCGTTTAATCTCCTTCAGGACCCGCCCTTCGTCGCTTTTCACCTTCACCGCAGCGCTTTTCTTTACCGCTCCCAGGATGACGTGGGACAAGTGGCTGACCTTGTCTTCGCTCAGCATGCCGAAATCCGTCAACCGTCATACGTCAAGCGTCAACGAGAAGAGAGCGGGTCTTTTCGATTGACGCGTGATGATTGACCATTGACGCCTTATAAGATGATGCCCCGTTCACGCACCAACTTCTGCTTCACCATTTGAAACATTTTCTGGTAATCGACCTGCCCCTGCTCGATCTGTTGCTCGTAGATCTGGAGCATTTTCCGCACTTCCGCATTCAAGCGATCTTCAACTGACAACTCATCCGTAATGGCATAATCCAGCGCATCGACAAACGCCTTGCGGTCTCCGACCAACTCAATGTGCCCGTCCTGCTGGAGACGCCCCGTCAGGCTCTCTGCCATGTGCCGCACACGTTCTCTTGACAAGCGCATGCCGCTTACACTCGTTCAACTTGAATGGAGGGCGCTTCCATCACACGGCGCAATTGCGTTGCATCCCCGACGATTCGCCCGATCACATTGACTCGGTCAGCCGGAACCGGATCGGAACCCATGCTCATCGGCGTTCGCCCGAAAAAAATGGCCAACACCTGCCCTGCACCCCAGTAGGCCACGTCGCCCACCTTAACCTGATTCGTCGCGGTTTCCCGATAATCTTTCACACCTGAAATTTTAAAATAGAACTCCTCGCCCCACGTGTTGATCGGGGCCTGCACAGGCAGCGCGGCGTAGACTTCGCCCGCGGTCTTGGTTCCCTTGAGCTCCGCCTCGAGCTGAACTCCCCCAACCGTAATGCGGATGCGCTTCGCCGGTTCACTCATATCTCGGTGCAAACCCTTACCAGAACACGTTCATCGAGCAGCTCATTCATGTCTGCGCGAACTCTAGCTTGTCTCCTAGGTGAAATCAAGGCTACAATCCGCGGAGATGCTGACTTCCACCTTCGTCCTCCTGCAAGGCATCGGGGCCGCCACAGAACGCCGGTTGTGGCAAGAGGGGCTGCTCGATTGGCACAGCTTTTTAAAGCAACCCCGCGTCGCCGGCCTCTCCCCCGACCGGAAATCCTGGTACGACCGGGAACTCACACTCGCGCAATCACAGTTTGACGCAGGGCATCTGCACTATTTCGCCTCGCGCCTCCAGAGCCGCGAGCACTGGCGGTTCTATGAGACGTGCCGGTCCCGGATAATCTATCTGGACATCGAAACGACCGGCGCCTCACCGCAGGATGGCGACGTCACGGTGGTCGGGCTCCACCGAAACGGGCATACGACCAGCCTGGTCCGCGGCGAGAATCTCACCGCCGACCGGCTACAAGCTGAACTCGATCACGGCACCCTGCTGGTGACGTTCTTCGGAACGGGGTTCGATGTGCCGTATCTCCGTGCGAAGTTTCCTACGCTTCAACTCAGCATGCCGCACTTCGATCTGTGTTTCGCCGCCCGTCGCCTGGGTCTGCGTGGCGGGCTGAAACAGATCGAACGGGAGGTGGGCATTGAGCGAACCCCCGCGGTTCGAGGGCTCGACGGCTGGGATGCGGTGCAACTCTGGTTGCGGTGGCTCCGCGGGGACCGCGACGCGCTGGATTTGCTGCTGGCCTACAACACGGCCGATATCGAAAACCTTGTTCCGCTTACTGAGCTCGTCTACAACGACATGATGTCTCGCTTTGGTCCTCCCTCGGTCGGTTCTTCTCCATTGTCAACACCTCTAGGTCCTGGACTCCCGCGATGAGCGCCTGGGTCGGTATCGGTCGAAGCGAGGTTGGCCTGGTGCGCGCTTCCAACCAGGATGCGTTCGCCACCATTGACCGTCTAGGCCTTTGGGTCGTCGCCGATGGGATGGGCGGACACGTCGGCGGCGAGGTCGCCGCACAGACGGCCATCGCCAGCGTGAAAGCACAGGCCGAACTATCGGTCGAGCCCCTCCATCATGGACACGGCGCCCCTGCCGATGTGTTGGCCGACTTGATTGCCCAGGCACACGATGCGATCATCGGTCGAGCCAGACTCGAGCCCAAGCTGAAGGGAATGGGCACCACTATCGTCACGCTCTTGATTCTCTCGACTCCGACCCCCACCGCCCACGTGGCGCACCTCGGCGACAGTCGCGCCTACCGGTTCAGATCCGGCACGCTCACCCCGCTCACCCGTGATCATACACTCATCGAAAAATACCTCGAGCGCGGAATCCTGACGCCGGAATCCGCACGAACGCACCCCGAACGGCACGTCCTAACTCGCGCGCTGGGAATGTCGTCGCCGGTCAAGCCGGATGTCGCATCCCATCCTTTGCAGCAGGATGACCTGTTGCTCCTCTGCTCCGACGGTCTGACCAAGATGCTGGAGGATGACGAGATCGGAGACATTTTCACCAAAGCGAAGGGCGACCCCATCCGTGTCTGCGACCACCTCATCGCCGAGTCACTTGCGCGCGGCGGTGAAGACAACATCACCGTCGTGGTAATCGCGCATCCATAGCCCTCCGCTTCACCCGGCGTTGACAAGGCTCGTGAGGCCCTGTAGCCTGTTTTTATCAGCTTCTTGCATGTTCCTTGGCTCAGCGTGGATTACACGGAGCTGTTCATGATCGGAGTCACCCGCCTGGGGTTGGGGCCCCTGTTCCTGCTACTCAGCATCGCTTTCACCACCTTTGCGACTGCGCTCGAACCCGCCGATCCCGAAGCGGTCATTCGCTCACTCGTTCGCGCGAACGCCGAGAAGGACATGCCGACACTCTCCCGGCTGATGGCTCATGATGCCGATATCACCAGTTACACAATCGGTGGACGCAAGTATACCGGGTGGACGGAGTTCGAGCGCGACATGCAGGATGAGTTCGTTGCGGTTCAGCGGCTCGACATTCCGATCCATGAACTCAAAGTCTGGGCAAAGGGAGATCTCGCCTGGTTTACAATGGAACTCGATTACATCCGCTTTGTGGGTAACGGGCCGGAGCAGCAACGAACCGTTCTCCCGTTGAGAGAGAGCGGTGTCCTTGAACGGCGTGAGGGGCAATGGGTGCTGTTGTCCTGGCATGAATCGCTGCGATCAGTTCAACCAACCGGTCCGCTGACTCAACAGCCTTCCGCCCCGTCATCACAGCATCTCGTGAGCAATGTGTCTCCTTCATTGACGCCGGATCTCAGTGGAGAGTGGGACATTCTCGAAGTCGAGGACAACAAGCGCTACAAAGCCACCTTGGACAAGAACGGAAACGGTCCCTACACCCAACATGGTGGACAATTCGTCACGACACAATTTTCGGATCGGCTCTGGCAAGGCACCTGGCGCCAGCCCGGCAATGATCGCGAAGGAGGCTTTGAGGTCTTACTCTCGGAGGACGGCACGCAGGCAAAGGGAATCTGGTGGTACACTCGAGTCGGCAGTCGCAAGAATATCCCTGCACGCGAACATGGCGGTACTTACCAATGGAAGCGACTTACGCCAGCCCCGCTACCCCAGTAACCCGGCGATATGCTCGAAGGTTACGAGCCACTCCACATTCTTACCCGCATGCACTGTCCAGATGTCCGATCGCGGCGGGAAAGCTTCTGCGTTGGATCCTGATGATGTCGACCGCTGGATTGGCAGGACCGCCGGCGTTCGCCGACGGGGGACACGAGCAGCATGCGATCCCTGTACTCAAAAAGCAGGATACCACGATCGTGACCATCACCAATGACACCGTCACGCTGACTTTTGGTCCCATCGATCTTCCGACCACTCATGATGGTGACCTGGCCGGTTCGATGCCCAAGCACGAGTTCCAACTCCCCAGAGACATGTACCTGGTGGGCTTCAAGTCGGCGGTCTTCACGAAGGATGGCAAGGAGCTCCCCAGGAACTACCTTCACCATATCTTGATGTTGAATAGTAGTAAGCCGAGCGTCTCCTGTCCCGGCGAACCTCTGTTCTTCGCCGGCGCCGGTCTGGAGTTGACCGAGGCCCGGTTTCCAGATGGTTATGGCGTGAAGCTCGCGAAAGGTGACCGCTTACTGTCCGTGGTCGCCTTCTATCACAAGGCCCCACCCACGAAAGATGTGATGGCCACTTTCACGATGCGGGTCGCGCCGGAATCCAAACCGGTGAAAGAAATGGATGTGTATCAGGTGGGGGTCAACGTCGTCTGCTACAGCAAGTTTGGCCAGCGAGGCGTTGACCAGACAGACGAAGGCATCGAAATCAAACAGGGTGTACGGGTCCACACAGCACCTTTGAAATTTCTCATGGACGGCTGTGTCAAATTTGCATATCCGCACGGCCACGATGAACTTCTGATGATCGCCCTTGAGAACAAGACTAGGCAACAGACCCTCTTACGAACCGTTCCGGACGTTGATCCGGACGGCACGTTCCGGGAATTTCAACCCCATCAGGTCTATAGAGACGGTCAGGGCTTCCCAGTTACCATGGCGGATGACTATGAAATGGTGATGGTGCACCACCATCCACTGCAAAAGCAGAAGTCTCAACATGGTATGGGCAACTACCTGCTCTATATGACCCCGGGAGTCTGCCCTTCGCAGAGCGCTGCGACCGCTCCCTGATTGCTAATAGATCAGACCTTCTTCACATACTTGCCTGGCAGACATTCCCGGCCTCTCAGAGTTCCGCACTCGTCCAAAATTGTTCGTTCAAAACTGTCCGCATGTTCGTCTCCCCTACCAAAGAAGCGTGTCACGAGTCTGTGTTTCTCGCCCGTCACTATGGTATTCAAGACGCAGTGCCCGTGCGGGTGCGTCGGCTCGTGCCCGCGTACCCGGAGCAATGGAAGCGTAGGTCGCCTGCCCGCTGTGGACCGATCATGCCACCTTGATCTCTGGGACCGCGCTTTCTCGTCAGACCCAGAAACACCGGGAATCGCTTCATGCCGCAGCGTGAGCCTGTTGCCATTCTCCTCATCAATGAAGTCGCTGAAGAAATAAAACTGGTCACGCTCAGTTTCCGCGGGTTTTTTCCCGGCTGTCGGGTCGAAGCCGTCTACTCTCCGGAGGAAGCGCTGCAGTGGGCGCCCCGGGCACCATGGCACTTTATCCTGATCGATGACCGCCTGCTCGCGCAACGCCCCGCGCCTCTGATCCCTGAACTGAAGCGGCTTGCTCCCTCCGCCGCGCTCGTTCTGCAAACCGACCGCAGTGACTCCGCCGCAGCACTGAACGCCCTGCAGGCGGGAGCAGACTTCCTGCTATACAAGAAATCGCCCGCCTTTCTCACAGAGCTGGTGCTGTACACGAAAGAAGCCCTCGAAAAACGGGAGCTACGCGCGAGGCTCGAGCGAACCCAGGAACGCCACGCCCGGCTGGTCGAAACATTGTCTGATGTGCTGTATGAACTCGATGCAGAAGGCCGCTTCGTTTACCTGAGTCCATCGATCACCGAGTTACTGGGCTACGCGCCGGACGAATTGACCGGCTCACCCTACGCTACCATCGTGCCGCCGGATCAACTCGATCGTGCCCAGCGTCACATTGACGATCGCCGGACAGGAGTGAGAGCCTCCCGGCGAATTGAACTCGAACTTGTCAGGAAGGCCCCCCACAGCGGACTGCCCGGCTCGCGCATCAGAGCCGAGATCAGCGCGAGAGGCCTCTACGACCCCCAGCGGAAATTTCTCGGAACCCTGGGCCTCTTGCGCGATGTTTCACAGCATCGCCATCAGGAGGAGACCATCCGCCGCCTCGAGCAACAGTTGCAGGAGACCGATCGGCTCGTCGCCATGGCGCAGCGTCTTTCGACTTTATCCAAGCATCTTCAAGCTCCCCTGAGTGCTGTCCTAATCCGAGCCCAAGAATTACTCGGAGCTATCCGGGAGGCTCGCCTTGATGAGCAGGTCGAATCACTGCTGCTCCACGCCACCGAAGCGGTTCGCCAGGGAGAGGAATTCGCCCAGACCGTGGCGGAAGCGGCCGTGCAACAAGACACCATCAACGATGTGATCGATGCGGCTCTGGCCACTACCCAGCCACCCCTCCTGAATACCGACCGAATCGAGTGCCGCTATGCATCGAATCTTCCACCCTTCACGGGAAATCGCGACCGCACGATGCGGCTCTTGCACATTCTGCTATCGCATGCCCAACGTTATGTAACCGCCGTGGGCAGCCATCATCGGCTCAGGGTGAGCACGGCCGCTATAGCTCCGACCGGTACCCGGATAGAGCCGGTCCCGACTCTCTTTCCACCGATACCTCCTGCAGAAGTTGAGATCGATATCGAAGAAACCGAGCTCGTCGCTACCGAACAAGGGCCGCCCCTTGATGAAGCAGCCGACCTCTTGCAAGCCTACGGATTGATCAAGCAACTCGGCGGCCGTCTGGATTTCCTGGCCCCCGTCGACGGCATGCTATCCATCAAGATTTGGATCCCGACGGGGCCGGCCCCTCAGATGCATGAACCCCTCACTCCGCCGGGCCCTCCCGCCTCCCCTGTTGAGCCGCCGGAGCCGTCACCCTCGATACTCCCTCTGACACCGGCACCGGCTGTGTCGCCAGCCGCACGCTCTCCTGTCCTGTCAACACAACCCCTGCCTGATCGTCGCAGCCGTGCGCGGGTGGCCGTCCATCTCCCGGCACGGATCACGATCGGCAATGCGACGCGCGAGGGAACCGTGACCAATCTCAGCCTCGATGGAGCCGCACTGGTGGTTGAGGGCCTGCTCCCGTCGCTCGAGCGCCAACCGGCCTATGTGATTCTGAAGACTGCTGTTGGCTTGCTGGAATTGCAGGGAACCGCTCATGACCGCGGAGAGATTTCACGCAAGGCTGCGGCCGAGCCACGATACTCAGGTCTCGCATTTCACTTCACCACCCAAAGCGACATCGAGCAGAAGGTGCTCGCGTCGCTCATCGACGAAGCGCACCAACGCACCCTCTCCTTAACCGTCGAAGCCCTGCTCTCGCTGCCTGAAGATGGACCAGAGCCCGACACCGCTCTCGGGGAAACAGATCTCCGAGGCACGGATCATCGCGAAACCGTACGAGTTCGCGTCGCACTTCCGGTTCGCATTGATACTCCGTCGCTCGACGCGACCGCCCATCGTCCATTGGGACTCGTCGTGAACTTCAGCCGGGGTGGGGCCTGCCTCCAAATGAAACAGCCTCCCGGGACCGTCGACGACGTGATCACGCTTCATTTTTCGGCTACCGGATCAATGGATCAGCCGAGGACCCATGAACCGGACGCGCCCGAAGCAATCCTGACCGCTCGCATCGTTTGGACCGTTCCGGATCATACAGCCCCCTCCGATCTGAAGCCTGGTCCCTCGCAGCCCGGGCAACGCATCGGCATCCGCTTTGTCCAACTCACGCCATTCGCGGAACGGGAGATCAACCGTGTAGTTGCGCAGCACATCGGCTCCTCCATGGATCTTGAAGGCATCGCCGGACGTTCCCCGATCGTCAGCGCAAGACGGGAATGCCGCAACGCGCGGCATCAGATCATCGCCGTAACGGATGACCATGCCCGCCATCAAATCTCACCCAGCACCCCGATCGTCATCCTCGTTCCGGGGTTCAGCCAAACGCAGACCGACTACTTACCGCTCGCATCTTTCCTGGCCATCAACCGTCTTCGCGTGCTTCGGTATGACCACACGAATCACGCAGGCCAGAGTGATGGCGACATCCTACAAACCACGCTTCGCAGCATGCAGGTCGATCTCCAGAATGTGCTGGAGTTCGCCCGCATCACCTGGCCGACCGCCCCGCTGACAATCCTCTCCGAGGACATCGCGGGACGGGTGGCACTGAAAGTCATGGCGCAAAGCCGGATCGCCGGTCGTCTCCTCCTGTTGAACCCCGTCCTCGATTTGCAGACTGCCCTCTCCGCCACATACCGGCATGATGTGATCACGGATTACCGCCATGGTCTTCGCAGAGGGGTAGCCAATCTTTGGGGTCTGAATGTAAACCTCGACCAGTTCGTCAGTGACGCGATCGCCGGAGAGTATGCGGACCTGGCCACCACGACGACAGACCTCGCCGCCCTGGCCACAGCCCCGGTCATCCTCACTTCTCCGAGGAGGAATC
>DATIGF010000035.1:0-13029 GCA_035454865.1 Nitrospiraceae bacterium
CAAGCGGTGAACGTGAATTGGACGAAGCTAAACGCATGGTGGATGGATGGAAGAATGTGGAGGGTGAAATTCAGAACGCGGAGGGGGCTATCTTGAGTTATGACGAAGCCATAAACGAAGCGCTCGCGATTATACAAGCGAGTCAATCTTCACGGCTGGGCACCCCGCCGCATCTCTATTTGGTGAGCGCCTCCGATGAGGCAACCTATTCGGAAGAATGGCAGAAGTTCCGGGTTCCCATGATCCGCGCATATCAGCATCTGGGGAAAGCCTTGGAGGCATACAACCGCGCCGAAGGTGCGTTCAAACAACTCGGGAAGCCATGAGTTGAGAGAACCCGCGGAGGTTGCGAAGTGCTGACCTCGACCCCGAAATCCAAAACCTGAGAATGTCGTCACATGATCACTGCGAAAAACTTCTGGCTTTGGTTCGGCGGGATCTGGCTTTCTGTCGGGAGCCTGTTCCTGGTGATCGGCGTATCGGTCGGCGTACATCAGATGAGGGTGAACGACCGGCTGGAGAAGGAAGGCCGGACTGTCGACGGAATGGTCCTGACCAAAGAGGTCCACGGGAAGTCAAGCAAGAGCGGCAAACAGTCCAGTCCTTCCTATCGCGTCACGTTCCGGTTCTTGCCGCGCGAAGGAGAACCTGTGCTTGGAACTGCGGACGTCAATGCAGAGGATTGGGACGTGTTGGAGGAACGAGGGCCCATTCCGGTGACCTACCTGCCCGATCAGCCGCAGTCGTATCGCGTGATCGGACAGATCAAAGAGGTCCTGTTGCCTTTTATATTCAGCGTGGTGGGAGGCGTAATCGGCTCCATCGGCGGATTTATTGTCTTCAATGCGGTTGGGACAAGAAGGCGGGAGAAGGAGTTATCGCACAGCGGCACCCTGGTTGAAGCGACGGTCGCGGACATTGCCCCCTCGTATCTCCGGATCAATGGGATTCAGCAGATGAAGATGCGCTATCGCTTTCGAGACGCGCAGGGGAAAACCCGTGAGGGGTCCTGCACCCTGTCGCCGGAGGAAGCAGTAGCGTGGTTACCCGGCCAGACTGGTCGCGTTCGCTACAACCCTCGCAAACCAGGCGTAAATGTCTGGCTCGGGAAGGACTGATCTCATGCCGGGTCTCTCGGTCTTCACCACACTTCGCCGGTCATTCCTGCTGTGGTTCGGCACGATCTTCCTCGGCGTCGGCCTGATGGCCATGTACTTCGCGATGGACCTGTGGCGCACTCATCAACACTTTGAGCAGGAAGCAGTATCCGTTCAGGCGACGATCCTGAGCAAATCGCTTGAGAAGGCCTCCCGGGAGGGAAACCCTCGCACGCGGTATCTGGTCACGTACCGCTTCGCTCCTACCGGCAATCCCGAAATAGACAAGACCAGTGAAGTCTCAGTGGACGAGTGGGAACGATTGGATGAGGGGAGTCCGCTTCCGGTAAGGTATCTGCCGTCCGATCCCACTACTACTCAACTGGATGGTCGTGGGGAATGGTGGGAGCCATTGATGCTCGGGGGATTCGGCGTCCTGTTCTCCCTGATCGGCATCGTGATTGCCTGGTCCGATCTCCGGCATGTGTTGCTGGTGCGGCGACTATCTCAACAGGGCCTGCCGGCCGAGGGCACCATCCGGAACGTGTGGGCCACCGGTACCCGCATCAACCGGGTAACTCAATGGAAATTGAGTTATGAGTTCAGGGACCACATGGGTCGCATACAGCAGGGAGAAAGCCACCTCCTCTCGCCTGACGAAGCCGCCACCTGGAAACCAGGAGACAAAGGTTTCGTTCGATTCGATCGATCGCGGCCTCATGAGAGTGTCTGGATAGGACGTTCGCAGTCATGAGGACTCTCCTGAATGTCGCCGGTGGACTGGCGCTCGTCTTCGTGGCTGCCGTGCTAGCGGAACTCCCACCGGTGCAGGCAGCTGTTGCCTGGATTGAAGCGCGTGAATGGCCTCTGATCATTGCAACCGGGAGCGTCGGCGTCCTCGGCTTCACCCTAATGATGGGCGGCATCCTGAAATTGCTCATGGACCAGGATAAAACCCTGAGTCACGCCGACGTGGAGGACGTCGAGAGGAGCGTACGGATGGCCGCACGCCCCGTGAGCTGGCGTGCATCCTCCTATCGGGTATGGGGCTCAACCGGCGGACGCGGAGGTTCTGACCAGTTTTCGTTTGGTCAGCTGAAGCAGGCCTGGAAATCCGGCGCAGTCTGGCGTGACGCGATTTGGAAACGGCGTGCTATTACCGCGATCGGCGCGCTGATGCTGACGATCGGTCTATTTGGCTCGTTCGTGGTCATGGGGCCGCCTTGGATCAAGGTCCTGATGGGTGGCCTGCTGCTCTACGCAATGACCAGAATTAGTTGGGGACTCTGGAAGGCATGACTCCGTCCGCTCACCAAGGACAATTCATACAATGCGTGACGACCACCGGCTATGCGGGATACAATTCTTTAACTTGAAGACTCCTTCTCCCTCGCCATGACCTTGAAGCGTGCACTCGCTGAATCAGGGACGCACAAGACGCTCGTTTCCGTCTAAGCTCATGAATCAAAATGAGATCCTCACCGCACTCCGCGAAAGGATTCTCGCTTTCGCGACATCACGAGTATCGAGGGAGCACGCCGAAGACCTCACCCAGGAGGTACTGGTGGTCCTTCATGAGAAATACCCGAACGTTGCAGATCTGACCGAACTGGTTCCTCTGGCCTTTCAAGTCCTCCGGTTCAAGATGCTGGACGCCCATCGCAAGTCGTTCCGGCGAGGCGAGTATAATCAGGAATCGGTGGAGGACCTCCCGCTGGCCGATCCGGCGGATGATCCGGCCATGCTGCTGCAGCGCAAGCAAACCGTCGATCGCCTGCTCGCTGCCCTCAATCAGCTGGGCGAACGCTGCCGGGAACTCTTCAAATGGAAGCTGGAGGGCAAGGGTTTTCCAGAGATTCAGAAACTGATGGGGCAATCTTCCATCAATACCATCTACACGTGGGATCTCCGCTGCAGAAAGCAGTTGTTGGTTTTGATGGGAGACAGTTGGGAATGACACTTCATGTATTCACTTTTCATTTTGCCTTCTTAACTTGTGAAATGCCTTTCGGCCATGCCTGAGCACGAACTGGAAAAACTCTTAGGCGGCTTCGCGGCCGATACGCTGACGACGGAAGAGAAGCAGCAGCTGTATCGCGCCGCGCTACAAGACCAGCAACTCTTCAACGCCCTGGCCGATGAACAGGCGTTGAAAGAATTGCTCGCCGATCCTGACGTGCGCCGCAGACTCCTCGCTTCATTGGATCAGAAGAGTTCCTCAGGCGCAGGCGGGCCCTTGTCTTGGCTGGATCGGTTCAGACACCCGGCCGGGCTGGCCTTTGCCGGCGGGCTTGCAGCAGCGGCCCTCGCCGTGGTGTTGGGAATCAGGATCTATCAAGACAGTCTCAAACAAGCGACACAATCTGTCGCCACCGAAGACACGAAGCCCACGGCGCCACCTGGTTCGGTCACGCCTCCACTCCCTCCTCCTGCTGCAGAACCGGAAATAAGAGCCAAAGATAAGGGAACAACTCTCTCGCAGGCCCCGGTGAAAGAAGCAGTGAGGGACGACTTCCCCAAGAAAGATCAGACGGCCAAGCTATCGGCACCGAAAGAACAGGCGGTGAAGAGGCCCGCGCGATTGGAAGCAGGCGAATCCCGCAGACAGGATTCCGCACTACCTGCCCCGTCTGCCCAAATGATGGAAAAGACGACCGCAGTTACGGACGAACAACCGCAGGCATCGAGTGCTGCCTCCCCTGCCGTCACTCCTAAGCCCCAGTCACCGGCGGACTTTCCGCACGCCGGTGCGGTCGCCTCGGGACCCGGCGCTCGCGCCCTCTTCTATGGAACCGCCATCGAGCCGGCCGCCGCCGGGCAACAATCCGGCAGTGGTTTGATGGCCGAGGCACCGCTGAGAGAAAAGAAGCAGAGCGAGCGCCGTACCGGCGTACTCGGCAAACTGGAAATCGCGAAACAGTCTGTCCAGCGCCCCTTGGGAATTCGCTATACCTTGATGATGACGGGGCCGGGCGGCATTGACATGGAGGTCGATCCGGCCACACCGGTGGGGAAAGACGATGGGCCCCGGCTGGCGGTACAAACCAGCGAGGACGGTTACCTCTCCGTTCTCTACCCTCAACAATCCTCCGACCGACCGGCGGTGCTGTTCCCTTCGTCCGGAGACGGGCGAATTACCGGACGGCAACCCGTCGCGATCTCGCTGGACAATGTGTTTGATGTGCCCCAGACCGCGGAGCAGATCCGACTGCTCATCATGTTCTCCCGCACACCGTTCGATGTCGGCAGTCCGCTACCGGCCAACAAGACTGCTCCGCGTCTCCTGATCGAGCAGGTGGACCCTGGTCAGCCGGGCGCGCCGGCTGAACAGGCTGTCTATGTCGTCAACCCGGATCCTGGTTCCCCTGCCTATCTGTTGATCGAAGTTCTGCTATCCCTCAGGCCGTAAGCCTGGAAACAACCCCGCCGTTCCTTCTTGTCCCTGCGCCAGACTCGGTCTGTCCGATTAGGAAAAATGCCTGGAAGGTCCCCGCCTGTTCCACGCCTGTATCTTCTCCGGCCGACAATTCCGGCCCGCATTCCCTGGCTTTGAGAGCCGCATGAGACACTAGCTGCATTTTTTGCATCCGCATGCGTCACTCAGCACTTTCCCAATCACGCCCAAATATCCAGAATAAATGGAATAGTCTGTATCGAACACCACGGGCTCGTGCAAAGGTTGCAGACTCTTCTTCCAATCAAAACCCCTGCTCATCATTCTGAGGAAATGCGCTTTTCTAAACCCCTTATAAATCCTGTATCTAGTCCCGCGACGATAGGGGGCATGCGAGTTGCCTATAAATGTGCGGTCAATGCACTCCCCGGGGATTTGATCATGGGACACCTGATCTGTGCTGACTGCGGGAAACCTCTCAACATGGGCATATGGGATAACCGCACTCAACGGGTGTACTGCGCTGAATGTATCCCGCCGCTGCCAAGAACAAGGAGGGGGCCGCCAACCGCTCGAGCAGGACCAGACTCAGGCTCTGCGGATCGATCGAGGCGATAGAAGAATGGGAGGAGCGATTTCAATGGGTGAATCCGCAGGAATGGATATAGAGCCTCCTGATAACCCTTGTGAGCGGTGCGGTCATCCCAAACCCCGGCTCGTCTTCGATCAGCTGAGCAAACTCCTCTTATGCGAGCGCTGTCTAAACACTATCCAGTCACAGCCAGCCTGGTCCCTGCTGCGGGAAACCGAAACCATCTGACATGGATATCAACCACAACCCCGCCCCCCGGTCCAATGCCCCCTATGAATCCAGAATCGCAGATGAAGAAGCGAAACTTCGATGGCTCATCGCTCGCCACCCCGGGATTCGCGAGCTGTCCTACTACCTGATTTTCCTGCTCGCCGCGCATGAGCGGTATGCAAAGGCGCTTGAAGAGTGCCGGCGCGTCCTTGAGAGCCATCCCGGCGATGTCGTGGCCCGCATGTGGAGAGAGTTGATCCGTCTCAGATGGCTCCATTTTCCTCACCGGCGGGGATCCAGGCCACAAGCAAATAGAGAGCAACGTTGGCGGCACACCCCCCGCCACACCAGCTAACCTGCAATCTTTGCAGACAGGGCGGGAGCGGGAGCCCGCGCAGGGTCGTACGTCGCAGTCCCGAACTATCCTGTTCCGCAAGACTTCTCTGACAGCTCAACGACATATACACGATGGACCATGACTGGTCGACTGAGGCACCGGTATTGCCTTGGTTACTCGAGGAGAGACACGGAGGGACACGGCATTGATGCATGGCGATCGAACTCACCCCGGAGCAGCGATGGTCGAGATGTATTGCGGGAGGTTCGACGAAACGATGGGTACACGAAAGAGATTCGGTCGAACTCTCAGTGCGAACAATGGAGGCAAGCAGAGTGAAGACTTCTTACAAACCTTCAACCGATGACCAGTCCGTCACGATCAAGTATTGCGACCGGTGCGCCCGGCGCTCCAAAGCACTGTTTTTTGATGACCTCACTTTGCAGGAGCTCTGCCAGGACTGCTGCGATCGCCTAACACGCCGCCGCGGAACTGTCACCCAACCGGCAGACCAGAAGCGGTAAAGGTTTGCGCGGCCGAATGGTCTATGTGGATCCGAAATACTTCGTTAGGGGCGGCAGCCTGCAAGGTACCGTGCCTTATCCTCATTGAATTCGAGAGCATCGGATCAGTTGGCTTTCACGGTACCCGATTCATGAGACGCGTCGAACCTGGCCCTCCTCTGAGACTCCTATGGCCGAACCTTCTCTTGCTGTGAAGCCGGTCGGGAGCGCGTTCTGGACCGAACTCGCTCGCCTCGGGCTTCTGATAAATCTCGAAACCAGAGTCCTCGCCATCCTCATCTCGTACGCGGTCGCCATCGGTATCTTTTCCCTGATCATTCCACTCACCGTTCAGGAACTGACAAATACGTTTGCCTACTCCATCGAGCCGATCATGATCGTCACTTTCGCCCTGATCATGCTCATCGGCCTCCTGTTTATCGGCTTCTTCCGGGTCCTGCAAACGAGTACCGTGGAAACGCTGTTTCAACGGCTCTATGTCCGCATCGCCCTCGCCATGACGGAACATTTGCCGCGCATCAGACAGGAAGCCTTTTCACCTAAGCAGGCTTATCGCTTCATGGAGGCCGAGTTGCTGGCGCGGGCCATCATCGTCGTCCTCGTTGACGTGATTAACGTTCTCGTATCAGGCCTGACCGGCATGACCATTCTCGTGTTCTATCACCCTAATTTTCTTGTCTATAACGCGTTCCTCCTGAGTGGGTTCGTGCTCGTCGCCGTCGTCTCCGGCCAGGGCGGGGTTCGGGCGACCAGGACCGTGTCCGAAAAGAACTACGACGTCATGACCTGGATTCAGGACATTGCCAACAATCGGCTCCATTTCAAGGCCAGCCGGAGCGCGCCGTTTCTCCTCGGAAAAACAGACGGCCTCCTCGACGAGTACCTGGCCGCACGGCGGACACGAGCCAACATCCTCACGTGGCGTCAGTATCGCAGTATTGTCGTCTGGGAGGCCATCTGCCACAGCGGCATGATCGGCCTCGGGGGCTGGCTGCTGTCAGCCGGCCAGATTACGCTGGGGCAGTTTGTGGCAGCCGAAGTGATCGTCGGCACCCTGCTCCTAAACTTAGACACGGTGACGCGCCGGATCTATGCGATGACGTATGTTCTGACCTCGTTGGGTGAGTTGGAGAATCTGTTTGCCCTGCCCAAACACGAAGCGTTTCATGTCAGCACGAGCGTCCGGCTTCCGGATCCTGCGACCTACGGCGTCCACCTCACGTGCAAAGAAGTGGCATTCAGCTATCCCAACTCACCACCCGTCCTGGAGCACCTCAATCTCGAAGTCACCCCGGGCGAGAAACTGGCGGTCCTCGTTCAATCCAGCACCGCCAAGTCGACGCTGGCGCTGGTGCTCGCCGGTCTCTATCGCCCGACGGCTGGAATTGTCCGATACAACGATGTCGACCTCCGCGACGTGACCATGGACTATATCAATGGAGCCCGTGGACTCGTGCTGGACTCGCAACCCGTCCTGTTCGGCGGCACCCTGGAGGAGAACATCTCGCTGGGACGGACTTCGATCCCCTTCGAAGATCTCCGGTGGGCGATTCGATTCGTTGAATTGGAAGAAGAAATAGACCGGCTACCCCGCGGGCTTGAGACCCGGATTGACGCGGGAAGCACATTGTTCACCAAGAGTCAGATTCTTCGCATCCTGGTCGCCCGCGCCATCGTGACGCGCCCGCCGTTGCTGATTTTCGACGGGACCCTGCACAACGTGGAACCGACTCCGCGCCAAATCCTGCTTAGAAGACTCTGCTCCAAAGAAGAATCCTGGGCTACGATCTTCGTCACCAATGACGCGGCGATTAGGGACTATGTCGATCGCTGCGTCATTCAAGAGTGACCCATCGCCCCCACTTCTCTTACGAGCGGAGCGAGTAGCTGCATCGCATTTGCTTCCCGTGATAGCATAGAACCCTAGCTTCCCGATTGAATCCATGTTTAGACCTATCCCCAAAGCCACCCTGTTTCGACGCATCCCCTACCGCCTCATTACCTCCGTCGTGCTCATACTGGCCCTGGTTGTCGCCGTCATTCTTTTGTTCAGCCTGGAACAGGAGAAGCTCCTGCTCCAGGGGTTCACGCAAGGCAGGACGGTACCCACGGAGCTGTTTCCGGCACTCTGGCAATCGCGTCATGACCTGATCGTGGTCACCTTCCTCGTGTTCCTGGTCAGCGCAATCGGGATCGCAGCGGTCATCACCTTCCTTCACTATGACAGCACCAGACGAACCCTCGAAGAGGTAAAGGGGCTGGCCCGAAACATCCTCGAAAGCATTCCGACCGGCGTGCTCACGATAAACCGCAACGGCCAGGTCACCGCCGTCAATCCCGCTGCCGTGGCGACGCTGAAACGATCGGCAGAGGAATTGCTCGGTCGATCCTATGAGCAGATGTTTCCCGAAGGTGACATGATTCGGGTCGTGCTCGACGGAGCACTGCACAGCGACCGCCACGTGGATCATCATGATATGCCCTACCGCGCCGGCAACCAGACTCGCACGATCCGCCTTGCCACCGCGGACCTCACGGGGGACGAAGGACGACCGGTCGGTGTGATTGTGTTGCTCAAGGATGTCACGGAGCTGCTGGACCTGGAGCGGCGCGTGCGGGTCGCGGACAAACTCGCGGGACTGCACACGCTCTCAGCCGGTGTCGCACACGAGCTGCGTAACCCCTTAAGCGCCATCGACTTGAACCTGCATCTGCTGGAACAGGAGATACGGGGAGGAGACCGGACCTCATCGACGCTGGACAAATATCTTCACGTCTTGAATGCGGAGACTCGTCGCCTGTCGGCCATCCTGGACAATTTTATGAAGTTCGCGCGGCCCGGCTCTCTCCGTCTTCATGCAGTCGACACGCAGAAAGTGCTCTCTCATATCGTGTCGCTCCTACAGTACGAGGCGCAGGACCGTCACATTCAGCTCATCACCAAGGCGCCCGACACTTTGCCGGCCCTCATGGGCGATGAAACAGAGATCAGCCAGGTGCTGGTCAATGTCATGGTGAACGCCTTTCACGCGATGCCGAACGGTGGCGTCTGCCATGTCCTCGTCAGAGGCGTCACGGCGGACGAGAAAGAATGGGTGGAACTCACCGTCCAGGATAACGGCATCGGCATCAGGAACGAAGAGCTGTCGCGTCTGTTCGAGCCGTTTTACACCACGAAAGCCGCAGGCAGCGGACTCGGCCTTGCCATCGCATACCGCATCGTTCAGGACCACGGAGGTACGATTCAGGTCTCCAGCACACCCGGAAGTGGCACGGCAGTGGTGATCAAGCTGCCCGCGGTCCCCTCCACACTCGACACATTGGTAGAAGCCCAATGACACAGAGCGCCCGCATCCTCGTCGTCGAAGATGAGGTCAACATCCGATCCGCCCTTGTGACGATGCTGGAAAAGCTCGGGCACGCGGTTCAGGGGGCAGGAACTGCGGAAGAGGCGCTGGCTCTCCTGGACCACGCGAAGATGGATCTGGTGATGACAGACTTGAGGATGCCGGGGTTGGGGGGCATGGAATTCCTCCGTCGCATGAAAGACAAATGGCCCGACACGGAAGCGATCGTCATGACCGCCTTTGGCTCGATCGATACGGCGGTTGAAGCGATGCGCCTGGGAGCCTACGACTACCTCACCAAACCGATCGATCGCGACCGTTTTCCCATTGTGGTCGCAAAAGCGCTAGAGCGCCACGCCTTGGCGCAGGAGAACAAGCAGCTCAGGGACCGGCTTGAGACACGAACGCGGTTCGACCAAATGGCGGGCGAAAGCGAACCCATGCAACGCGTCTACGGCCTGGTGGACATGGTCGCCGACAGCGCGGTCACGGTCCTCCTGACGGGCGAAAGCGGGACCGGGAAGGAACTCGTGGCCCGGGCCATCCACCACAAGAGCGCCAGGGCGAGCGGACCGTTTGTGACGCTGAATTGCGGGGCCCTGCCGGAAAACCTCTTCGAGAGCGAATTGTTTGGGTACGAGAAAGGCGCCTTCACCGGCGCGATGACGACGAAGGTCGGACGGTTCGAGCTGGCCGACGGCGGCACCTTGCTGCTGGACGAAGTCGGTGAACTGTCGCTGAAATCTCAAGTTGATTTTCTGCGCGTGCTCGAAACCAAAGAGTTCAGACGCCTGGGGGGAACCAAGCTGATCACGGTCGATGCCCGCATCATCTCGGCGACCAATCGCAATCTCGAGGAAGCGGTCAAGCAGGGCGACTTTCGGGAAGACCTCTATTACCGGCTCAACGTGGTGCCGATCCGCCTCCCGCCGCTCCGCGAAAGAGGCGACGATATCCCGCTCCTGGCCGAACGCTTTCTCCGAGAGTTCGCGGCGCAACACCATCGCGAGCCGAAAGAGATATCCCGCGAGGCGATGCGGCTGCTTCGACTCTACGCCTGGCCCGGTAACATTCGCCAGTTGCGGAATCTTATGGAGCGCCTGGTGATTACGGTGAAGGACCCGGCCGTTCAGCCCGAGCATCTTCCCGAAGAGATTCAAGCCAGCAAGGAAAACGCGCACACAATGGTCGTCGCCTTGGGTTCGTCGTTGAAGGACATTGAGCGGGAAACCATCCGGCGCACGCTGGCGGAAGTCACCAACCACCGTGAGCAAGCAGCCAAGTTGTTAGGCATCAGCCTACGCGCGCTGCAATATAAGATAAAAGAATACGGCATCCGCGAGTAACTCTCCGCTTCTCCGGATTCAGTCGCCCTCCGATGAGGCGCCTTCCTCTCCCGATCCGCAACTCTTGCACGTTTAAGAGGATCAGATGACCGGGAATCTGCTGCATCTCCCGTTGCACTGCAAGTTTTGCAGGCCGGGTTGTCAGTACTGCGGGCAAATCTGCAAGTCCTGCATAGGCTGAAGAAAACACGTGGTCCCTCCCTTCGATATGGAGCGAACAGACCTCACAAGTCCGCATTTTCTTTCACGCCATCCTGCGAAACCAAAGTAAGCCCATTTCCGGCATCTTCCCTGCAGAGCAATATCCCGATCACAAGCGTGCTCTTTTTCAAGCACCATGTTGAGCGTGCATGATCTGGACGTGAAGCAGAGGGACTACATCATCGACATTTTCAAAATCGTCCGGAAGGACCTGGGGATTCAGATACCCAAGGACGGGAAAACCGTGCCGCTCACGGGAACCCAGATTCGAACGAATCACGGGATCGAATCGGTGAATCCCCGGCCGGCATGAGCGTTGGGGTCGGCTCTCGTATGAACGGACAAGCACAACAGGAACGAGAAGATGGCGACGACAAGCGGACACTTAAATGAGCCAGACTCCCCACTGGGCTATCCATCCAATCAAGAATGGATCACCCGAATCACCCGGCTGCAAGATACCCTGGCTGTCTGCCCCACCGACATCTTGGCAAGAGGTGAGTTGGCGACCTTATTGGAGCGACTGGACCAGCCTGAAGAAGCGTTGTTCAACTGGAACGCAGTCCTGGCCTGCGATCCCAATAGCTTAAGAGCCCGTGAAGGAGTTGCTCGTTGCCGACGGAGAACTGGGCGGTCTCTGCAATCCAATAAGTAAATGAGGATCATGCATGCAGGCCATCTGGGGGAGTCTAGACCGGATCGAAGCCGACCAGCAGGGGAGATACTGGGTGCAATTGAAGGCGATCTTGTCCGGGAAAACGACAATCCGTTTCCGTGCACTCGTCGGCAAGCACACCCTGATCGCCAGGGGAGTCGAGCGCATCGATCTCACTAATCTGTGCGCCGGTGAGCTCCTGGAAGTTAGCTTTCGCCACGGGCGGGACGGTTTCTTGGAGGCTGAAACCATCTATGCCCAACCGGAGCGCGTCCCAGCTGCCTAACAAGTTGAGAAGGTATGATGTCAGTCCTCTGGGGACATCTTGAATCGATTGTGGTTCTTCCCGTCGTTTCACCGAGCCTGGTAGTTGCCATGCGCGATCCGCCGGGGACCTTACGAGTTGAATATGTCGCTGGAGGAAACACCCGCATCGCCAGGGGCTTGAACCAGGTGAGCTTGGAGGAGCTTCGCCCCGACGAGTTCGCTGTTGTCACTGCCAAGGAACATAGCGGCTGGTTGGAAGCCGAACGGACCGACATCATCAAATTCGCAATCGATTCAGCCATCGGAGTTCGACTATCGATAGGGACTACCGGTCGCGGTTAGGAGACGGAGGAGACATGGGAGCTGGGCGTTCAATGCAGAGTTATTGGAAGCTGCCGCCGCTCTCACCTATCAGCCATGCACATTCCGCTGGCGACGTACCGCCCGAAGTATCCCAAGATTGTGGCAGAGAAGGAGATCAACCCGAACCACCCGAATCTGACCATCTGGAAAAACAAGATCGACGTATGTCTCTTCGTGGGTGTACACTGTCACCAATCCAACATTGCGCTCAAGATCATTCGCGGAGGCACGGATTGTTTCACCATCGCGCTCTGCACGTTCAGCGGCGATGATGAGGCGCACATCACAATTCGCGATTTGACCGCCGATACGATTCAGCGCATTGTGGATTCGGTCCACAGGCAGAAACGAACGCGCCCATCATAGGAGTCGTCGTCTGTCTTGATATCCACATCCATCAAGAGGGGATCTGTCATGCGCTATCTATATGCTGCCATTATCACCTTGCTGGCCGGAATGGCCTCGTCCGCCTGGGCCTATGAAGAAGGTCCCGTGACCGACGGCGGGAGCATCTCCGGGACCATCACGCTGGCCGGCGAGGTGCCGAAACCCAAAGGCTACAACCTCACGACCTTGCCGGACCAATTTTATTGCGGCCGCATCTCCGACGGCCGCGGCTGGCGCATCCTGCAACCGTTCCAGGTGGGGCCGGCCGGCGAGTTTCGCGACGTGGTGGTCTATCTGGAGGGGATCGAC
>DATIGF010000036.1:0-8425 GCA_035454865.1 Nitrospiraceae bacterium
TCCATATGCCAGAGGTTCGAGGACGTGGAGCAGTTCAATCGAGGCCTTTGCCTGCTTCGCCACCACCGTGGCATATTCCAACGCGTCCAACGAGCAATCGGAAAAATCGATCGGGACCAGGATGCGGTTGAGGCTCATGCCTGCATGCTCAACCGGCATCTCATCTTTCGTCATATGCACGGCAAGCACGGGACAGGGCGCCGTGCGAATCACCCGCTCGGCCGTACTGCCCAGCAAGACGTGGGCTAAGCCGCTCTTGCCCCTCGTCCCCATCACGATCAGCTCGGACCCCTCAGCCAGCGCTGCGGCATTGACTTCTTCGCTGGGGATGCCGGTTGCGATTCTCGTGGTCGCGACGATGCCTCGGCGGATCGCCCGGGCCTTGAATCCCGCCAACTGTTCGGATGCTTCACCCATCCGGTATGTCAGGTACTGTTGGTTGACGGGATAGTCCGGGTTCAATCCTGGCGGAAACTCCAGCACCGTTATGACGGTGAGAGGGGCGCGCCAGGAAGACGCCAGCGAGCAGGCATAGTCTTCAGCCCGGCGCGCCCATTCTGAGAAATCCGTTGCCAGCAACAATCGATTGATCGACATCGTCATATCACTCGCTCTCCCCTAACCCTCCACTTCTCACCCTTCTCCAGCTTCTCAGACCGCTTCCGCGCTCAGGAGCAATAGCTCCCCTTTCATGTTCGGATGGATCGAGCAGCGAAAGGTATGCTGTCCCGGCCGTTCCATGTTGAAACGAACCACCGCATCCCGCCTGGGATCGAGCATCACGCCGCCCAACCCTCTCCCATAGACGATGACGCCGTCTTTCTCAATTTTCGTGGGAATGCCTTCAAACATGGTGGAACCAAAATCGTGCCGTTCGGCATCTTCGTTCGTGATCTTGATCACCGTCGGCAGGCCGAGACGAAGCGGACCCTGCTTGGTCGTAAACCTGAAATCTTTGATCACGACCTCGACCACTTGCTCCGATTGTGATTCGGCCAGGCTGCTCCCCCACAGCCCCACTGCTCCGAACACGGCGATCATGATGCCTCCGGCCAAAACCCAACGGTGTGTCATGCGCTCCTCCTTCATCATAGGACGATATCCTTCCGTACCTTTCTGGGTGGCAGTGGCACGGTCAACACCGCACACCCCGCTGTCCGCACCACTTTCTCAGCGGTCGCCCCGAAGAAAATCTTGTCCATACTTTCGGACCGCCCCCCGTAACTTCCCAGCACGATCAAGTCGGACCGTTCCTGGCGAGCGACCTTCGCGATCTCGACAAACGGAGCACCTTCGAGGAGGATTCGTTTCATCGCCACCCCCTCCTCCGATTGAGATTCCATCAATTGCCTGATCTTGAGCCGGGCCTGGTGGCGCAACCGTCTGCGTTGCGCAGTCGCATCAGAAGGAACAGCGAGCAACCCCAGTCGATTGAATGCCGCAACCGTCCCGGTATCGATGACGTGCAGCACAATCATCTCAGCTTGAAACGTTCGCGCCATCTCAAGCGCCACGCGAAACGCGATGTCCGAACAGGGCGAGAAATCGACCGGTACGAGAATCCTGCGAAATAACTGGATCGCCATGTCTTCTTTGTATCCTAATAATCCGCGTACCGGATTACTCAGCAAGGGCAATGCCACCGCCTCAGAGTCAATGCCTGATGGCTGATCACGCATGGAAACAACGGCTTGGTCATGTCCAAGCTTGCCATCAGCTCTTGGGCATTAACTTGACCCTATCAGGAAGGGGATCTCTGCTACAGCCTGATTCCTGCCGCTGTAGCAGAAGGCGACACGACGGTACAGGCTGAACAGTGAGAAGGAAGGGGAACAGTCAGACCGAATGTCTTTCACTCGTCACCCCTTACGCCTTATCCCCCACCCCTGACGATGGCTCTCAAAAAGCGGCATCGGACTTGCGATAGCCTGCCGTTGGTTTGGCGACATGATTGATATGGAGGGTGCATGACGAAGGGACAGTGGTTACTCGTCGGAGCGGTCATCGTGGGGCTGGCTGTTGGACTGTACCTCCTCTTTTTCTGTCCCACGGAATGCCATTGAGTTTCCCGCAAGAGGGCCGGCAGAAGAAGCGTAAGAATGACGACCAAAGCAATTCTCATGACCGCCCAGGTCCTTGCGGCCCTTCGTCGGCGGCCATGGACACCTTTCAACCATGTCTCCCTGCTGGATGAGCGCCGCAGCTCAAAGGAATGTGATCATGGTGCCCAAAGATACAACCGATCACGGAGCTGAGCAGCCGGTCACGCTGACGAATGACGGCGTCACCCTTGACGCCATGCTCGGCATCCCGCCTGGAGCCGTCGGGGTCGTGCTCTTTGCTCACGGAAGCGGGAGCGGTCGATTCAGTCCCCGCAACCGTTTCGTCGCCCATCACCTCCAGAAAGGCGGAATTGCCACCTTACTGATCGACTTGCTGACGGAAGACGAAGCAGAAGACCGCCGGAATGTGTTCGACATTGATCTACTGGCCGATCGAGTCCTGCTGGCAGGAGGCTGGCTCGGCAGGGATGAACGGACCCGGCACCTTCCAGTCGGTTACTTCGGTGCCAGCACCGGCGCCGGTGCGGCGTTGCAAGCTGCGGCACGACATCCCTCGATGGTCAAAGCCATCGTGTCGCGAGGGGGGAGACCGGACCTCGCGGAGCGATATCTGCCGGATGTCACGGCTCCCACTCTGTTGCTCGTCGGCGGGTACGACGAACCCGTGATTGAGATGAATCAGGCTGCGTTCCGGCTGCTCCGTTGCTCAAAGGAATTGAAAATCATCCCGGGCGCCACACATCTCTTCGAAGAACGGGGCACGCTTGAGCAGGTTGCAGACCATGCGCTGAACTGGTTTCTACGGTATTTCACCCCCCACATCGAACATAGACCAGCATCGCGCAGAAAGGAGACCCAACGATGAAAACATTGTTGGCTGTCGACGGGTCGGATAATTCCTATGAGGCCGTTCGCGCCCTCAAATTCCTGAGCAGGGCGGACCAGTTGATCCTCCTCCACGCCTTGAATGTCCCGAGACCGGCCTACCCGATGATGATGCCGGAAGTCTCCGATGAACTGTACAAGGCGGTTGAGCGGAGCATGCGGGAAGACGGCGAACGATTGCTCGACCGTGTGCAGTCGCTCCTTCCGTTGCACGCCGGCCCCTCCACGAAACGACTCGAAACTGGATCGCCCGCCGAAGTCATCGTGACCGCGGCCGAACAAGACAAAGTCGATCTCATCGTGATGGGAGCGCGCGGGGTTGGTCCGATCAAGGAGCGATTGCTCGGTAGCGTCTCCCATCGCATCCTGACGCTGGCACCTTGCGCCAAACTGATCGTCAACGGCCCCGTCAAAGCCATGACGAAGGTCTTGCTCCCTCTTCAGGGGCCCCACGACATGGAAGCGGCCATTCGCTTTCTGCAATTGAAGCCGTTTCACGAGCCGGTCCAGCTGTCCCTGCTGACCGTGCTCCCAAGCGTACGGCCGCCCTGGCCCGTGGAAGCCACGGCAGCAGAACAGCTCGAAGAGCGCGCCTTACAAAGCGCTCACGAATTTATCGAGGACGTGGCGAACCGCCTGCGATCGCTGGGCTACGAGGCCCGAGGACGCGCTGTGCTCGGCACACCTACCGGCATGATCTTACAAGAAGCCGGCACGCTGCGATCCGATGTGATTCTCATGGGGTCGCGGGGAAGGAAGGGAGCCATGCGCTTCATGCTAGGCAGCGTCTCTCACAGCGTGCTGCACCAGATGCCCTGTCCCATCTTGGTCTTTCACTAACAGGCAGTGAAGCAGCCCGGCCTGTTCCTTCATTAGAGAAATCGGGCCCTGACGAAGTCGAGAATCTGTTTGGCTGCGATGTTTGGCTGGACGACCGTCGTATCGATTCTCAGTTCGGGATTCGACGGCGTTTCATAAGGGACCTGTAATCCGGGGACCGTCGCGGACTCGCCCCGTTGCCCCCGCTGGTAGGTTCCCTTCCGGTCACGCTGCATACAGACCGCCAGAGGACAATCCACCGCCACCTCCGCAAAGCGAGGAATCGCGCTTCGTGCAAAGTCACGATACTCCCGTCGAGTCGCCGTGGCATCGAACACCACCGTCACTCCATGTGCGACAAGCCGCTGCCCCGTGAAGGCCAGGGCCCGGTAGAACAGGTCGCGTTCTACCGGCGAATAGGTCGGTGCCGGCGTGAGCACTCGCCTGACTTCATCGGATTCCAGAACCTCTACCGTCAAGCCCAGCGCTTCAAGATGAGGGCGCAACATCGAGACAATCGTGCTCTTGCCGGAGGCGGGCAAGCCGGTGATCCAGAGTGCAAAACTTTGAGGTCCATTCATGAATACCACCAAACTGTCAGCCTTCAGCTGTCAGCATTCAGCGTATGAAGAGGTCTGCGGCTTCTCCTTCCGTCCGGATTCCAGCTGAGGGCTGAATGCTGATTGCCGACTGCTTGATCACTCCCGACAATACTCGTTCACGCGGGAAGGATCGAACTGCGGTTCATCCAATACGTTCCGGACGAAACGGAAGATGCTCCGGCGCACCTCGATGGATAGCGTGGGATACCACACCGGACTCGCCACGACCAGGCCGCGGAACGCAAAGAACGGCGCAGCAGTGCCCGTCACCTCCTTGTCTCGACTGGCTTCCACATAGGTGTCCCAGAACAATCGGAACAGCACCTCGAACGGTCCTCTGAACTTGCCCCACCGAATTAGAGAGTTGAGCAGGTAATTCATCGTCATTGCGGTCACGTCGTCGGCCGGCTCGCCCCATTCACCCCGCGAGCGGTCCAGCAAGGAAAAGTCAGTGCCTCTCCTGAACAGAACATTGTACGGGTGGAAATCTCCGTGGACCTGCGAGAGCCGGTGCGTTTCCCCGCGCAGCCGCCAGCGCCAGCGATTGCACGATTCCTCGATCCCCCGCAGTAGCTCTTCCGTGATGAACTCAAAGCGTGCGGGATAACTGTCGGTCAACCCCATGATGCACTCGCCATGACCGATCAGCTCGCGAAGGCGACGACGGTAGAGATCCGGATCTCGCCGCTTTTTTCGGTGGATCTGTGCGAGATATGTCGCGAGGGCTATCGTTCTCTGACGGTCGAGGGCTCGCAAGGCACCTCCCTGGACCAGCCGCTGAAGATCCGCGTGGTAGCTGGCTCCCTCCGTCCATTGCGTGAGGACAAAAAACTCCCGGGCTTGCGCAACCGAGAACAATTCTCGCGTCGACGAGAAGGCGCCGACGTCGAGGGCCTTCACGTGGCGGGGCAAGCGGCCATAGGAGTCGTAATCCCACAGAATCGCTTGCGCCCGATCGGCCATGTGCTCGTGGCCGAACGGACCGGGACTCATGGTTTCCAGGACGGCGGAACGGCGAGCGCCACCGGTCCGAAAAGTCACTTTGATTGGCGACCCGTACCCGTATTGCTTGTACTCGCCTTGGGAACTTTCTTTCCCGATCAGCCCATAGGACAGCAGGACTGTCCGAGGGCCGAATCGATCTTGAAGATACCGTTCAAGCAAGTCTTTCTTGAGGACAGACATCCCTGACGAAGAGAGGCAAGTCACGTTCCTGCGCAAGCCAGGCGAGCGGCACAAGGCGAGAGGCAAGGGGTAACAGGAGAACATCTTGATTTCTGACCCATAGCCGCTTGCCTCAAACCTCTTACCAGTCTTCGACTGGTGCATTGAGCTTCACTCACGAAAGAGGGACTGAGGAAAAACGCGCCACTCCAATCAGGTAGGAGGCACGAGGCAAGAGGCAAAAGGCGCGAACAACGAGGCCCCTGGCCTCTCGCCTCGCACCTCGTGCCACCTCCCGGAGGAGGCATGTCCTTTGCTGATCATGTGCCTGTGAAACCCCATCAACAAGTAGAAGGAGGCCCCATGGAGTTAGAGATCGAGAGCCGACACGTCGGCATGACTCCCCGTTGGAAGAAGGAGATCGAAGAGCGTATGGCGGACCTGCAGCGAGGCCATGAGGATGTGCTGCACGGACGGGTGACGTTAACAAAGAATCCACACCACAAAAAACAGGCCAATGTCGCGGAAGCCCTCGTGGTCGTCTCGCTCCCCGGGCGCCATACGTTCACGGCCAGGAAGGAGAACAAAACGTTCGAAGAGGCGATCCGCAAGGCATTTGAGGCCGTCGATACGGAACTGCGGAAGTTCCGGGAGAAGCGAGCGAAGAAAGAGGTCCGCACGCCGCCAATCGCGCCGGTCCGTGGCGTCGTATGTAAACTCTTTCCGAAACAAGAGTACGGTTTTATTCTCAAAGAAGGCGGCGGCGAAGTCTATTTCCACAAGAATGCCTTGAAGGGGCTGTCTTTCCAGGAATTGGAAGATGGAACCGAGGTGGTCTTCAACGTAGAGCAGGGCGAAAAGGGCCCCCAGGCTACGGCGGTACATCCCGTTCCTGTCATCGAAGCCTAGCTCATGGGAATCAGCAGCGAAAAATACAAGGTGCCAGTGTCTATGCTCTCCCCCGCCGTTGACCCGGAACGGCTCGGTTTCGAGGATACCAGCGAATTGGAGCCGCTCAAGGAAACCATCGGACAAGAGCGTGCGGTGGAGGCACTGGAATTCGGCCTCCAGATGAAAAGCGCCGGTTTCAATATCTACGTGTCAGGTCCCGTCGGAACCGGTAAGGGCACGCTGGTCCGGCAGATGGTCACACGGATGGCCCAGTCCGCGACGGCCCCTTCGGACTGGTGTTATGTGAATAATTTTCAAGACCATTCACGCCCGACCTACCTGTCGTTTCCCGCCGGACAAGGCTGTTCCTTCAAACGTGAAATGGGTGCCTTCATCGACAGCCTGCGGCGCGATATTCCCGGTGCCTTTGAGAGCAAGAAATACCTTGATGCCAAGGCCAAACTACATGAGGACACAGAATCGAAAAAGAGAGCGCTCTTCCAGGACCTCAAGGACCTGAGCGACAAACGGGGTTTCGGCTTCGAAGAAACCCCCGTGGGATTCGGCCTGGTTCCCCTCAAGGACGGACGCCCTCTCACGGACGACCAGATGGAGGCCCTCACGGATGACGAACAAAAAGAACTCACGGAACGGCGGAAGATTCTGGAGGGGGAAATCCGCGAGTTCCATGTGCGTATTCATGCGCTTGAAAAAGAAGCGGAGCACCAACTGCACCATCTCGACCGGGAACTCATTTCCAACGTGATGCAGGGCCGTTATGAAACCTTGCGCAGAACCTACCAGGACCTCCCGCGAATCGCCGGCTATCTCGAGCGGGTCCAACAGGACATCGTGCACCATTACAGAGATTTTCTTCCACGGGAAGGACCGACCATCGCCATCCCGGGCCTCGAGTTCAGACGCACCGACCTCACTCGCTATCAGGTCAACCTGATCGTCGAACATGAACCAACAGGCGGGGCTCCCGTCATCGATGAATCGCATCCGACGTATACGAACCTGATCGGCAAAATCGAACGGCGCGCGCATATGGGGGTCATGTACACCGACTTCACGGAAATTCGAGCAGGGGCCGTCCTGCTGGCAGGCGGTGGATTCCTCATCGTGAACGCGATCGACCTGCTCCGTCAGCCGTTTTCGTGGGATGCGCTCAAGCGAGTCATCAAAACCGGCGAAGTGACGATCGAAGACCCGAGCGAGTTCTACGGATTTTCAACCGCCGGACTCAGGCCGGAGCCGATTCCCGTCTCGGTCAAAGTCATTCTGGTCGGGCCCCCGATGCTCCTCCACCTGCTGCAGACGTACGAGGAGGACTTCTCGAAAATGTTCAAGGTCAAGGCCGACTTCGACGTCGAAGTCGATCGTGACGAGCGGCACGAGAAACAATACGCGCAATTCGTAGCCAGACTCTGCCGCGAAGAAAATCTTCCACACTTTTATGCGGACGCGGTCGCGGAAGTGATCCGCCAGGGGCATCGCCTGGCCGATCGTCACGACCGGCTGTCGCTGCGATTCAGCCTCGTCAGCGATCTGATTCGAGAAGCCGGATACTGGGCCAAGAAGGACGGACACTCGTTCGTGACCAAGGGAGACGTGGAAGCGGCGATCGCCCATAAGCGGCACCGCTCCAATCTGCCGGAGGAGTGGGTACAAAATGAAATCCGCGAAGGCACGCTTCTGGTGAGCTTCGACAATGAAGTCGTGGGCCAGGTCAACGGTTTGTCCGTTCACCAGCTCGGCGACTACAGCTTTGGTCGTCCCACGAGAATCACGGCAAGGACGTTTGTCGGGACCAAAGGGGTGATCGATATTCAGCGCGAAGCGGAGCTGGCCGGTCCGATTCATAGCAAAGGAGTCATGACGCTCGGCGGGTTTCTGGCGGGCAAATTCGCCGGAGCCCATCCTTTCGCTCTGAGCGCGACGTTGACCTTTGAACAGACATATTCGGAAATTGAGGGAGACAGCGCCACCGTGGCCGAG
>DATIGF010000037.1:0-25565 GCA_035454865.1 Nitrospiraceae bacterium
TTGTATTTGAAGCGTACGGAGTCCGGCTGCCAGATCGGCCCAAAGGCCTATCCCTGGAACGATGTGCTGGGCATCGGGGAGACTCCAAACAAGGCGGCAGCCGATTTTGAAGAGAAGTGGAAGTCGAAAGGACTGGCGGCCGACATGTATTCCGGTCCGGCCTGGGAAGGCGGCATTAAGCCGGAAAAACCGGCTCCGCCGAAGCCGGCCGCTCCTCCGAAACCTGCGGTGCCGGCGACAACTGCCGCTCCTCCGTCGGCTCAGGCTGCCCTTCCTCCCGTCGCTCCGCCCGCTCCGGCGTCCTCGCTCCAGGCCCCGGCCACTGATGCGGAAGCGACTGCTGCTCCTGTTCCTGCTCCACAGCCCTCCGGTGAGTCAAAGTAATCCCGTTTAAGCAGCGAGTCATGCGGTGAGTTGTTCGTAACCCCGTCGATCTCAAGGCGTTACGAAGCAATCAGCAATGAATCAATGTCCGACGTTCTGCGCGGCGAGTTTGCTGTGTTTCAGCCCGTAGCCCGCGTAGACGAGTATGCCGATGATGGTCCACACCCCGAAGCGGAGCCATGTGAGCCCGGGGAGAAAGGCCATGAGTCCGAGGCAGGCCGCCATGCCGAGGATGGGCACTAGCGGCATAAAGGGAAGGCGGAAGGGGCGTGGCTGGTCCGGTTTGGTATAGCGGAGGACCATTACTCCGAGACAGACGAGGACGAAGGCAAAGAGCGTTCCGATGTTGGTCATATCCGCTGCGTCACCGATAGGGATGAGGGCCGCCAGCACCGCAACCGCGATGCCCGTGACGATGGTGGCCCGGTGGGGTGTCCCGAATCGCGGGTGCACGGCGGACAGCCAGGGACCCAGCAGCCGATCACGCGACATGGCGAAGAACACACGGATCTGTCCCAGCATCATGACCACGAGCACGCTGGTGATTCCGGCGACGGCACCGATCGCCACAATGGCAGCACCCCACTTGAACCCCACCAGCCGCAAGGCATCAGCGACTGGGGCATGGATATCGATCTTGGTGTGGGGAATCAATCCGGTCAGCACCGCGGCAACCGTAATGTAGAGGACGGTGCAGATGCTCAGGGAGGCGATGATGCCGATCGGAAGATCCCGTTGGGGATTCTGGGCCTCTTCCGCTGTGGTTGAGACGGCATCGAATCCGATGTAGGCAAAAAAGATAATGGCGGCCGCGGCGCCGACGCCGGCGAACCCTTGCGGCATGAAGGGTGTCCAATTGCCCGGATCCACTGCGGGTGTTCCGACGGCAATGAAGAACAGAATCACCGCCAGCTTCAAGCAGACGAGATAGCCGGTGGCGCGCGCGCTTTCCTTGATGCCGATGACGAGGATGATCGTCACCAGCAGGACAATGATTGCGGCGGGGATATTGGCGATGCCTCCGTCCGGCCCTCCGGGCGGATGAGTCGCCCAGTGCGGCAGTTCGAGTCCCGCCAGACTCAAAAGATTGTTGAAATAACCCGACCAGCCGATCGCGACGGCCACGCAGGCCACGCCGTATTCCAGAATTAAATTCCAGCCGGTGATCCAGGCCAGGAATTCTCCCAGTGTCGCATACGAGTATGTGTAGGCGGAGCCGGCCACAGGAATCATAGCGGAGAATTCCGCATAGCAGAGAGCGGCGAGCGCGCAGGTCAAGCCGGATAGAACGAAGGACAGAATGATGCCCGGGCCCGCCCCAGGTCGATGGCTGTCTCCCACGATGGCGGTGCCGATCAACACGAAGATACCGGTGCCGATGATCGCGCCGATCCCCAGGGCGGTGAGGTCCCATGCCGTCAGGGTCTTCTTCAGCCGATGGTCCGGATGGTCCGCGTCCGCCAGGATTTGAGGAATGGGTTTGGTCCTGAAGAGGCGACTCGTCACGGACCCTCCTGAGACGAGGGGAGACGGAGCGGCAGCAGCGTGATTAAGAGACTGAGGTTCCATATGAAGCCAAGTATAGCAGGCGAATCGCAGCGCTGACGGTGTGCACGTCGTCGGAGACAGCCTGTGGAGATCACGCGCGGGTCCGTCTCGCCGCGCGGAGCAGGGCCTCGAAAAGACGCCGGTGGGGCGCATGACGCTCAAAGAGGAATTCGGGGTGCCACTGGATCGCGAGGAGAAACCGGTGGGCGGGCGACTCGATGGCTTCCACTATTCCATCGGGGGCGAGGGCGCTCGCGATCAGCGACGGAGCCACGGTCTTGACGGATTGATGGTGGGAGCTGTTCACCATGAGCGTCGCCTTCTGGACGATTTGGTTGAGCAGACTCTTCGGCGCTATGGCGACGGGATGAGAGACATGGATGGCTTTCGTTTTCTGGCGGTGGTCCAGCGCGTTCCGGATCTGCGACGGAATATCCTGGAATAGACTGCCGCCACAGGCGACGTTGACCGTCTGCATGCCGCCGCAAATCCCCAAGAGGGGAAGATCGCGCCTTCTGGCCTGGTGGACCAACTCCAGTTCAAAATTAGCGCGTCGCTCGCTCACCAGCGGAAACTTGTAGCGTTGTCGTTCTCCATAGAGGCGCGGGGGCAGGTCCGGACCGCTGCCGGTAAGCAGGAGTCCGTCGACACCGTCGAGAAGCCTCCGCCGGGCGGTCGTTTCCGCTACGAGGGGAAGAATAAGGGGAATGCCACCGAGTTCTTCGATGGCGCGAATGTAGCGGGCTCGCAGGAAATAAGTCGGTTCGTGCCCGCCCATATCCTTCCTGTCACCGGCATTGAAGTCTGGGGTCACGCCGATGACAGGTTTCATGTCACTGAACTGGGACAGGCGCGGGTACAGGCTCAGGGCTGCTCATCGGAGCGGCTTCGTGCTGCACCGCGTCGCTCTCGGCGGCAATGCCGAAGAAACGAACCGGCCGATCACCGTTCAGGTGTTCGGGGGTGATCAGGTAGGTGCCATACATGCTGGGGATCCAGATACCCTTGGCCGTTTGCTCGCTACCGCCTGAGAAGGCGTAGGCGAGGCCGCCGATGATTCCTCCCCCGATGGCCAAGACTATCTTGAACGGGGCATAGACAAGGGTTGCCCCCAACGCCGCGACCTGCATCCCAGCGCCTGACGTTGTCCCTTGAGCCGTATCTGCGGTGGAGGATTGGCTCCAGGCCGGTTCCGTGATCATCGAACAAAAGGTCAACAGTAGAACGAGTGTCACGAGGGGAAGTTTTCCCCAGAGTCCACAAAGTTTCACGTGCAATTCCTCCTTCCGCTCAAGCCCACGATTCACATAAAGTGCAAATGAATCACGCGACGTAGATGGGTTATAACAAATTCACCCATTAATGCAAACCCCCTGCCGCCACAAGAAGCTAAAGAGATGAAGGCGATGCGTGATCTTGAGCAAGATCCAGTTCAGTTAAAATGTAGGCAATAACATACTCCGCGCGAGCAGGGACCAACAGGTCCAGCTCCTGCACCAGTTCGTCGGCCCGGATTCGCTGGTTTTCCTGAGTCAGGCCGGATTGCAGGCGGAGATCAAGTTTGCACCAGCTCACTGCCTGTGCAAAGAGATCCGGCACGCGTGCTTCGTAGGCAGGACGTTCTTCCGGAGCGAGCACCGTGAAGATTTGTGTGAGTCGATCGGTGAGCCGGATCTTTTGAAAAATGGACGACAGCTGGCCCGTGTCGAGTTCCACCGATACCTGGACGCCTGCTTTCCAGCTCCGTTTCTTGACGTTGAACACACAAGCCTGTGTATCGGGCTCCCCCTGCAATGGTTCCGGCCCGAAGAACAACGTGACGCGATGGGATGACGACTCTGGGGGTAACACTGAGGCCATGGGCCGGTATTGTAGCATGAGGCTCGGCATAGACTCATCGTGCGATTGACGCCCCTCGACCCCGACGATAAGATGGCACAGATATGAACATAACTATGCATCAAGAGCGGATTGCAGCGATTCAGGCCGCGCTGCAAGAGACGGATGATCTGGACGGCTGGCTCTTCTATGATTTTCGAGGGAGCGACCCGTTAGCCTACCGCGTCCTGCTCCTTGATCCTGCGCGGCACGTCACGCGGCGCTGGTATTATTGGATTCCGGTCACGGGGGAACCGGTCAAGCTGCTCCACCGGATAGAACCGCACGTACTTGCCGAATTGCCGGGTCGCGGCGAATGGTATGTGTCGTGGGAACAGCAACGCGCCTTGTTGTCGACCCTGTTGGAAGGTCGACGGCGTATCGCCATGCAGTTTTCACCCCTCAACGCCGTGCCCTATCTCTCACGTGTCGATGCCGGAACCATCGATTTGGTCCGGAGTTTCGGAGTCGAGGTTGTCACTTCGGCCGATCTCGTTCAACGATTTGAAGCGGTATGGACGGACGAGCAGCTGGAATCGCATCGGTATGCGACGGCAGCGCTCCGGAGAATCGTCGACGAAGCCTTTGCGCATGTTTCGTCGTCGATTGCCAAGGGGCACGAGTTGACAGAATATGGACTCCAGCAGTTCATTCTCTCTAGGATTCACGATGCCGGAATGAAAACGTCCAGCGCTCCCATCGCGGCAGTCAATGCCCACAGCGCCGATCCCCACTATGGACCGGCCGAATCCGGCTCCGCCCCGATCGCGCGAGATAACTTGGTGCTGATCGATCTCTGGGCCAAGCGGACGGAGCCGGGATCGGTCTACGGCGACATTACCTGGACCGGATATACGGGGAAGCAGGTGCCTCCGAAACAGCGCACAGTCTTTGAACAGGTTCGGCGAGGGCGCGATGCGGCATTATTGTTTGTCCAGAAACGGGTCGCCTCAGGCCGGTTTCCCTTTGGATGGGAAGTCGATGATGTCTGCCGCAACGTGATTCGGGAGGCTGGTTACGGAGACTTCTTTGTGCATCGAACCGGCCATTCCATCGGAGAAGAAGTCCACGGCAACGGAGCCAACATCGACAACCTGGAAACACAGGACGGTCGACGGCTGATGCCAAGAACCTGCTTTTCCATCGAGCCGGGCATCTATCTGCCGGGGGAATTCGGGATCAGAAGCGAACTCGACGTGTATGTGTCGGATCGAGAAGCGCTGGTGTATGGCCAACCCCTCCAGACCGAGATTGTACCTATTTTCTGATCCCTTCGGCGACTCCCACCCATTCGGCCCAGCCGGTTTCTTGACACCACGTTGGTGTGGCGGCTAGATTCAATCCACCTTGTGGATCACCAGACTTTCATGAGTATTCACTAGACGCGAGGTACGTACATGTTCGGGACGATGGGGATTTCAGAACTCATCATTATTCTAGTTATCGTACTGATCATTTTCGGGGCAGGCCGCTTGCCCCAGATCGGGGAAGGTGTCGGCAAGGCCCTGAAAGGCTTCAAGAAGGAAGTCAACGAGGTCCCGCAGCCCGTCGCCGGTCAGGTTCAACCGGAAAGCCAATCTCCACAACCGGTTCAAGCCCAACCAGTTGCTACGGCGACGGTTCAACCGGCGGCCGCGGGCATGGCGCCGGGAATTGCCAGGCCTAATGTTCCCTATGTTCCAGGCCCTGAGATGACGCCGGGCACTACCGCCTCCTTGCTCTACAACATGGGTCCGCAGGCTCCCCAAGCGCCGCGAACGGCTCCTCCCCGAGAAGCATCATCCGCCTCCGTAGCAACGCAACATGTAGTCTCGATGGAGGAGCGTGCGGCAGCCCCTTCTCCCATGGCCCGGGCCCAGTACCCTCCACTGCCGCAAGGAGCCCAGACGAAGCCCGCCGCGAAACGTCCCTCGGCGATCGTGAACAAAGACGCTGTGGCCCGCGTGCAGGCGCAGCAAGCCGCGCTGAAGGCAAAAGCCGCGCAGCCTCCTACGGGGGTGTCTCCAGAAGACATGCAGAGTTTGGGCGAAGGCGTGGGCGATGTGCTGCGAACGTTCCGGCAGGCCGTGGCCGATGTCCGTAACAGCGTCGATCCCCAGATGCGCACGATCCAGGCCGAGATGGATGCGGCCCAGAAAGAAATCCAGCAGTCTCTTGAGGCGGCGAAAGAAATGCCCGCCGTTCAAGAAGAACCCCAGAAACCTGCGTGACCCGGGTTTCAGTCTTGCCTGTTTCCTCCAAGCCTTCGAACAGGCCGGTATGGTTTGTTCTCCCGTTGTGGATGGGCTGTTCGATTGCGCTCACGCTCGGGTGTTACCAGGACGCTCCCATCCCGGCTCCCCAAACGACGAGAAACCTGCTCATTACCTTACTGAGTGACCGTGATGCGTCGAGTCGTCTGACCGCGTCGGAGGCGTTGGGGAAAATCGGCGATCAAGAGGCAGAGCCATTCTTAGTGCGGGCTCTGCACGATTCCGAGCCCAGGGTGCGCGAAGCCGCGGCTCGCGGCCTAGGGAGGCTGTCTTCGGTTCACGCAGATACCGGAGCTGAATTGATGACGCTGCTGCGCGATCCGGATAGCTCCGTTCGGCGTGCAGCTGCACAAGCCTTGGGTGCTGTTGAGGGAACGTCCGCGCTGGCGTCTGCGCTCGCGGCTCTCTCAACAGATCCCGATCCAGCCATACGACAGGCGGCCGGGCATGCCTTACTGCTGATGGAAGCACCGGAGGCCGTTGTAGCCTTGTCCAAGGGAACGACCGACACCGATCCGGCCGTTCGCCAATGGGCGGTGGCAGCTTTAGGGGAAACCGGCGACGCTCGTGCTGTCCCGGCCCTCCTGGACCGGCTGCGGCATGATTCTATGGCCGGCGTTCGAGCGGAAGCCGCCTATCGACTTCAGTTCGTCGGGGATCCCTCAGTGGCTGCGGAGATGGAAACGATCGTGCGGCGGGACAGTAGCCTTGACGTCCAACGATGGGCGGAGAAGAGCCGGTTGAACTTAGGAGGGGGTTCGACTGCGATTCAACGCCTCAACTAACTCCACAAGCTGACCCTGCGCCCTATCATCAATATCCACGAACTGGACTCCCATTCCGGGAAAGAGTAAGTAACGCTCGGGCTTGTTCCGGGTCCAGGCCACTTTGGCTGTGGCTTTTAGTTTCTCCCAGGGCCGGTCAGGAAGCGCGAACTCCACGGAGAGTTCAGTCCCGGGGGCCAACGGGGTACTGCTTTCGATAAAGAGCCCGCCTCCACCTACTCCGCCGGTGAGACTGTCGAATTGCTTCCCTTCAGGCGTGGTATAGCGCACTTTCACTGCGAGCGGGGCGCGCGGATGGGCCCGCGCATGGGCGAACCGGGCATCGTCGTCACTGGCGAGGACCCGCTCAATAATGGCGCCCCAGGGCATAGTACCCAAGAGAGTCCCCGATGCGTCGTGGACATTGATCGTCTCTTGCTCGGCGTCGATGACTAGGGATTTACCTTGATGGCCGGCGGTGGCGATGACGGGAAGTTTCATGCACGCGATCCAATCTTCTGAAAAGACGGAACGGAATCGGAAACCGGATTAGGCTGCTTGGCCCGTATTCTGCGCTGATTTCACCAGCTCGAGAATCCGATCGCGGATTTCCTGGGTGACGTCAGTGAACCGCACCCCCATACCCGGGCTGAACGTATATTGGTCGGCTTTTGGACAGACCCAGGCCACGACGCCTTTGGCAGGGAGCCATTCCGCGGGCTTCTCCGGAAGCGAGAACTCCATGGCGAGTTTGGTGCCCACCGGGAGAGGCAACTGGCTTTCGATGAACAGGCCGCCTCCGCCAATACCTCCCGCTCGGCTCTCGAATCGCTGTCCCTCCGGTGTGTTGTAGCGAACGCGAAACGCAAGCGAAATGCGTGGCTCTGATCGAATTTCCTTTTGAACGGGTGGTTTGCGATAGGCGAGGATTTGATCGATCACGAAGTCCCATGACAAGCTGCCGATCGGTTCTCCGTTGATTCCCAGCAGGGTGACTATTTCGCGAGCGGCATCAAGTTCCAGGACTTTGCCTCGATGACGCAGACTGGATGAAACGGGGTATTTCACAGATCCTCCCTCGAACTGATTCGTACTTCGCAAGTATAGCGCAGCGTTTCCGCTTGTCGAGGAAAAGTCGAGAGTTCTGCACAAGTGGAAGGGCGGCGGCCGCCTGGAACGAAGGGATGGAACAGGATTGGTGCAGAAACCGTTTCGAGGTGTGGCGCGCAAGCTGCACGAGGGACAGCAGCCTGCGCGGTTTTGTTCGAAATTACGCGCTCTTGGCGTCTTTGTCTTGCTCAAAGATGCGAATCGGGGGGTTCTTTCCGGAGATGGCATCTTCGGTAATCACGACTTCTTTAATCTGTTTCTGGGAGGGGGCGTCGTACATGACGTCGAGCATGACCTCTTCCAAGATCGCCCGAAGTCCGCGCGCACCGGTCTTCTGCGCGTAGGCTTTCCGCGCCACCGCACCCAAGGCTCCATCGGTAAATTTGAGCTTCACCTTCTCGAATGAGAGCAGTTTTTCGTATTGCTTGGTGAGTGCGTTTCGCGGCTCGGTAAGGATGCGGATCAGGGCCCGCTCGTCCAACTCCTCCAACGTAGCCACGACCGGCAATCGTCCGACGAATTCCGGGATCAGCCCGTATTTGAGGAAATCCTCGGGTTGAACTTTGGCCAGAAGATCGCCCAGACGGATTTCGCTCCGGCCGCGGACTTCAGCGCCGAATCCCATCGCCTTCCGGTTAAGGCGCTGCTCGATGAGCTGCTCCAGGCCGACAAACGCTCCACCACAGATAAACAGGATATTGCTGGTATTGACCTGGATGAACTCTTGATGGGGATGTTTTCGTCCACCCTGCGGCGGGACATTGGCCACGGTGCCCTCGATGAGCTTCAGCAACGCTTGTTGCACGCCTTCGCCGGATACGTCGCGCGTAATCGACGGGCTGTCGCTCTTCCGGCTGATCTTGTCGATCTCGTCGATGTACACAATCCCGCGCTCGGCTCGCTCCACGTCATAGTCGGCTGCCTGGAGCAGCTTCAGGATAATGTTCTCGACGTCTTCGCCCACGTACCCGGCTTCGGTGAGGGTCGTCGCATCGGCAAGAGTGAAGGGCACGTCCAAATACTTGGCGAGGGTTTGCGCCAGGAGGGTCTTCCCGGTTCCCGTCGGGCCCACCATGAGGATGTTGCCCTTCTGGAGTTCGATGTCGTCGACTTCCTTTTCCTTCGAAGAGATGCGCTTGTAATGGTTATGCACAGCGACGGAGAGGATTCGCTTGGCGCGTTCCTGCCCGACGACGTACTGATCCAGGTGATGCTTGATCTCTGCGGGTTTCTTCAGCTTCGAGGAGATCTCCTCCTTGGCTTCTTCCCAATCCTCGGCGATGATGTCATTGCAGAGATTGACGCATTCATCGCAGATATAGACCGTCGGCCCGGCGATCAGTTTCCGTACTTCGTCACGGCTTTTTCCGCAGAAGGAACACCGCAAATGTCGGTCCATCTTTTCCTGCTTGGCCATGTGCCCTCCCCGTGTTACTTGCCTTTGGCCCCGTCTTTGCCGCCGTCGCCGGACTCAGATGCCTTGACCAGTTTCGGTGGTCGAGTAATGACCTCGTCAATGAGGCCGTATTTCTTCGCTTCCTCACCGGACATAAAGTAATCGCGCTCGGTATCGTGGGCGATCTTTTCGATCGATTGCCCCGTGTGTTTCGCCATGATGTCGTTGAGGCGTTCCCGGATTTTGAGAATTTCCCGGGCGTGAATATCGATCTCAGTAGCCTGCCCTTGGAATCCTCCCAGCGGCTGGTGAATCATGACGCGGGCATTGGGAAGCGCGAACCGTTTACCCTTCGTGCCGGCGGTCAACAATAGCGCCCCCATGCTCGCCGCCTGCCCCAGGCAAATCGTGTTGATCGGCGGTTTCACATACTGCATCGTATCGTAGATGCCCAGGCCGGCGGTGACGCTCCCGCCCGGCGAATTGACATAGAGATTGATGTCTTTCTCGGGATCTTCCGCCTCCAGAAAGAGAAGCTGCGCGATAATAAGGTTGGCAAAGACGTCATCGATCGGGGCTCCGAGGAAAATGATGCGGTCTTTGAGAAGCCGAGAGTAGATGTCGTAAGCGCGTTCGCCTCGATTGGTTTGTTCGACTACGATCGGGACCAACATGTCGTCAATTCCTTTCCTTGACGGGTTTCCAGCGTCTCGCGCTCCAGACGCGCTGAGCACCGTGGCTATCCTTGAATCACTGCGTGGCGGTAGACGAAGTCCAACGCCTTATCCGCCAAGATCCGCGCACGTAATTCCTCGATGGAATCCTGGCCGCCCGCCTGGATCATCTTCACGAGATCGGCCATCGGGACTCTGAGTTCCGTGGCTAAGCGAGTGACTTCGTTGTTCAGATCTTCCTGGCTCACGGACAAGCCTTCTTTTTCCGCGATGGCTTCCAGGATCAATCCCACCTTCACGCGGCGGTTAGCATCCTCCCGGTGCTCCTCGCGAATCTTCTTGAGCTCTTCCGCTTCGGCGGCGGGCGCGGGATCCGTGGCCTTGCTGCGCTGCCGCTCTTGAAGTTTCTGCCGAACGATCGCGTCGAGCTCCCGGGCCACCAGCGTTTCGGGGAGATCGAAGTGATGGGTTTCGGCCAGACGCTTGAGAATAGTGTCTTTATAGGACTCCTCGATGTCTTTCTTGAGCGCCTTTTCCATTTCACTGCGTAACTTATCTTTGATTTCTTGAAGCGAGGTGTACGGTCCGCAATCCTTGGCAAATTCGTCGTCGAGCGCCGGCAGTTTCTTCTGCTTGACCCCGGTAATATTCAAACGGAACTGGACGGTCTTGCCGGCGACGCGATGGTCCGGATGGCTGGGGGGGTAGGCCTGGGGAATTTCGACGACGTCCCCTTCTTTCTTGCCGACAAGATAGGCATCGATTTCAATTCCAAGCAGGGCGGCTTTCGAACCGACTTTATGAAGCTGGCCCTCTTTCTTCGTACCCTCCAGAGGCGCGCCCTCCAGGAATCCTTCGAGGTTGACCACGGCATAGTCGCCCTCGGCCAGGGCCGTGCCGGCAGGAGCTGCATCCAGCCGGGCCTGCTGCTCGCGCAGCACGTCTAGGGCGCGGTCCAGTTGTTCATCGGACACGGTACGTTTGTCCGGTTTCAAAGAAATCGGATTGGGCGCTTTATAGTCGCGAAGCTCGATGTTGGGCTTAATTTCAACGGTCGCGGTAAAGGTAAACGATGAATCCTTCTTGATCTTGACGCGATCCAGGGGCGGGATTTCGACCAACACCGGACTGATTCCGGCCTGCTTGATGGCCCGATCATAGAAATCCGGGACCAGACTTCGGATCACATCTTCTTCCACCGCTTTGGCGTAACGTTGTTCCAGAATTGCGAGAGGGGCTTTGCCGGGCCGAAAGCCGGGAACCTGGACCTGGCGATTCAGTTCAGTATATGCCCGGGAAAATCGTTGAGTCACCTCGTCGGCAGGCACCTCGATTTTCAAGGCGCGCTTCATAGGGCCCAGTTCAGTCACTTCCATCTTCATCGTCATAAAGTCAGAGTCCTTCTCCCCTGCGGCCAGGAACGTCCTGGCGACGGTATCGTGATGGTGGTGCGAGAGGGGGGACTTGAACCCCCACGGTTGCCCACGAGATCCTAAGTCTCGCGCGTCTGCCAGTTCCGCCACTCTCGCACAGTGGGGATGTCCGCGGGTCTGTGGTTATGGTGCCTGAGACAGCAAAAACACGCGATGTTGTATAGCTTTTGTACCGTTGGACACCTCCAAGTGTCAACCCATACGACCGGTGGGTTTGGAGCAATCCAACGCCAACCGGATGGTGTTCGAGCTGGACTAGTCATGCGGAGGCGACAGTGGCCTTCGGGAAGCGATCGGCTGCCATTCATGCGGATATCATTGGCCCTTGGCAATCGGGAGTCCGGGCCCTGGCCATACCGTATTGTCAGTCAGATATGGGTGTATAATGTTCTCAGTGGATTTGGAGCTTTCTCTCCGTAGACGGGGTGGCTTGCACCAAGAGTAAGCATGGGCGGTAAAAGTTTCGTCCAGTCCTCTCGACTTCCAGCGGGTATTTCCCGACCCCCCGTTCTGTCCTCTCTCCAGGAGGTGTTCGATGCAACGATCGTTGGCCTTACATATTCTGATACTCCTATTTTTTCTTGGCGTCTTAACCTCTCCTGCTTCGGCCTATCGGGAATACTTCACCCCCGAGCAAAAAGCCCAGTTGGAAAAAATCCAGACCGTTCTGGTGGAGACAATTGCTCTCACTGATAAAGGTGGCGCGGATTCCGCCCCCTTAACCGAGGTCGTTTCTCGCCGCCTCGGGGAGCTGAGCTACACGGTCGTGCAGGACAGCGCCAAGCCTCACGACGTCCTGTTTCGGGTCAAATGCGAGCAGCGTAAGACATGGGAGGGAACCACGGCTGCCGGTGGAGATGCGGACCTTCCCGATGCGCCCTCCCGTCTCTGGAAGGGCCCGGCCTGTCAGCTCACCTACGTGCTGGGTGGGATGAAGATCAAATGGCAAAAAGAAGTGCGAACGGATTTCGAGGATGCCGTGGCCGCCGCCCAGAAGGCGCAGGCAGCAGAGCCCGGTGCCTATGCGATTGGCAAATTGAAAGAGGCGCTCGAAAAATACGAGTTCCCTCTTCTCCTGGCGGCAGAGTGGGGCCAGCCGGATCGTCTTCTCAAGCTGCTGGATTCGCCTGACACAAGTCAGGCGCGGAAGGTCAAAATCTTCTCGTTGTTGGGGGAGATGCAGGCGGACGAAGCCCTGCCGAAGCTCAAAGAAGCACTGAAAGACCGAGATCTTGCGAAACAGGCGCTGGTTGCCATGGGCAATCTCGGCAAGGATGGTATCCCGCTCCTCGTCGATATCATGAACACCTCGCCCCAACCGGAAATCCAGGCGGCGGCGGCAAAAGGACTGGGGCAAATCGGCGGGATCAATGGGGATGCTTCGGTCGTGCTCCCGTTGCTGGCCAAGCTGCAGGATCCCAAGACGGATTGGGCCGTCCTGACAGAGGTGGCCTGGGCGCTCGGCAAGATACCGGACAAGCGGTCGATTCAACCACTCTACGATATCGACAAGAAACTCCAGGCCATTCGTGATCCTGATAACGTGAGTCTCAAGAAGCTCAAGGAAGCTGTGTTCTGGGCTATCAAACAATGCGATACGTGGGATCAGTATAGCTAGGAAGGCCGGGATCCCCCGCGCTGCGCGACGGGCGTCGCGTGACTATCGCTTCGAACGGTGTTTCTTTCTCTGAAAGTATGCGGCGACCTTGATGCGATTGCCACACAGCCGCATGCTGCACCAGCTCCGCCTGTGATTCTTGGTCGTATCGTAAAAGTAGAGAATACAGGCAGCGTTCCCGCACTTCTTGATCTGCGCCAGGTCGGCGAGACAGAGTAAGTCGCTAGCCGCTTCCGCCAACGGAAGGAGAAGAGTGTCTTTCGTCGACGCCTGGGAGTAAAAGCGTCGCTCGAACCCTTGTTTAGTTCGAACAAGCTGCGGGTAGCCGGGACGCCGGGACAAGACCTGGTTGATAATCGCGACTGTCGAATCAGAAACGGGCTGGCGGGCCGCGATTCGTTCGGCTGCTCCTCGAAGGCTCGCACGGAGCATCTTCGCCTGTTCGAGGAGCGACCGTGCCTCTTTGTGATTCAATTCCGCCCTGACGACGTCAGACTGAGATCCGGCCAAGAGTCTTGCCTGCACCAGCCATGAAAAAAGATCGTCGACGGTCTCGAGTAAATCGGTCGGTTCTCCCTTCACGATCATCTGCGTATTGACAAAGTCCAGACACGGATGATTGCCCACAAACAGGAACAGCTTCCCCTCTCCGCCCACCATGAACCTTCTCCTTGCTGAGAAATAACCGGCAAAGGTCAAGTTGACAAGTTAGCGCCATCATAGTATAACCGTCAAAGTATTTGTTAGAAGGTTATATAATCTTGGGCTGCTTTTTGGCGCGAACTCACGGTAGGCCTCCAATCATCCTCACGGGGAGGGATTTATGAAAACGGCCATTATTATACTGTCCGATCCGAAAAGCGATTCAGAAGAAGCGCTCGGACGAGTCTTCAACGCTCTCGCGCTGGCCTGCGAATGTAAACAGAAAGGAGACGAAGTGGCAGTGGTCTTCAACGGGACGGGGACTCGTTGGCCGGCCGAGCTCCCCAAACTGTCGCATCCGGCCAACGGGCTCTACAACTCGGTTCGCGATGTCGTGCAGGGTGCTTCCCGTGGCTGTGCGGAGGTGTTTGAAGCCAAGGAGAGCGCACAGGCATGCGGCGTGCTGTTGGTCAATGACCATGCGCTTGCCGGGACCGCTGGCCTGTTGAGCCTGCGTCGGTACGTCGCGGAAGGATGGAACACGGTGGTCTTCTAAATCGACGATCCTGGACGAATAAGGGGAGGGGCAAGTCCGTGGCAAAGAAATATCTCAACCTGGCCATTACGGATTCGGTTTGCCGCGAGGAAAAGAAATACTACGGCCATGCGGCCAAAATCGCCGATGCGCCGGAGCGTGATCCGCTGACCGCGGCAGAAGTCGAATTCATTGCGGCCCGTGACAGTTTCTATCTGGGTACAATAAGCGAGAGCGGATGGCCGTATATACAGCATCGTGGAGGGCCAACGGGATTTCTGCGGGTACTCAATCCTACAACTCTCGCCTTCGCGGATTACCTGGGCAATCGACAGCTGCTCACAACGGGTAATGTGGCGGCAAACGACCATGTCTCGCTGTTTCTGATGGACTACAGGAACCGCGAACGACTGAAAATTCTCGGCTACGCAAGGATTGAGGATGCGCGCGCTCAACCAGTCCTCACGACGCAAGTCTCGCCCCCCGGCATGCAGGCGAACGTGGAGCGGGTGGTGGTGATTGACGTGGTCTCGTTCGACTGGAACTGTCCCAAATACATCACGACGCGCTACTCGGTGGCGGAGGTGGAGGAATTGGCCGAGTCGCTACGGGGACGGATCGCCGAACTGGAAGAACAACTGCGTGCTGTTCAAACATAGACGATTTTGCTACGAGAACGGCGATCACCTCCACAACGGCGCCTGTGCGGAAAACCGAATAACCAGGCAGGAGATCACATTATGAGCGATATATCACGAAGACGGTTCTTGCAGTGGTCGGCGATGACCGGTGGAGCAGTACTAGCCGGCGATGCGTTAAGCCAGATACTCGGGTTTGCTTCCTCAAACCGGTTCGCCTACGCCGGCGAGCCGATCAAGATCGGCATTCTCGATCCCCTCTCGAGTCCCTACAAGACCTCGTCGATCCACGACGTCCATGGCGCCAACGTGGCGGTCGATCTCTACAACAAGCGCGGGGGTGTGCTGGGTCGGCCGGTGGTCATTCTGGAGGCCGACGACGCGTCGAACCCCGAAACGGCCGTGAAGGTAGCGACAAAATTCATCAAAGAGGATCGCGTGGACTTTCTCATGGGCACGTTCAATGCGGACTGCGCGCTGGTTGTCTCGGAGCTGGCCAAGAGGGAACACAAGCTCTTTATGGTCACCGGTGCCCATCTGCCGGAACTCACCGGCGCGGCATGCAACTCCCACACGTTTGTGTTTATGCCTAATGCGTCGATGATGGCCCAGTCGGTGGTGCCGCATCTCGTCAAGGCCTTCGGGAACAAGTGGTACATGATTACGACTAGCACACTGGACGGCAAGGCGATGGCCCAAGCCATAGTGGCTGCCGGCCAGGCACACGGAGTTGAGTTCGTCGGAGAAGCGCTCATGCCTTTCGGCTCGATGGATTTTACGTCCGCGCTGACCGCGGCCAAAGATAAGTATCCGACGCTCATTGTGCTCAATCTCTACGGGTGGGATTTGGTCCATGCGCTAAGGGGCTATACCAAGCTTGAGCTTGCCAAAGATAAGATCGGCGTGGGCGGGCTAATCGCGGGTGAGCAGATCGGTCGGCCTCTAGGCTACGCGAACAATGCGGGAATCTGGGGGCTCATCTGGGATCCCAAAATCAATACGGAAAGTTCAAAGCGATTTATCCAAGGCGTGATCGACAAATATAGCCACACGCCGACCGCGCGTTGTTATCTCGGCTACGCCGCGATGACCCAAATTCTGGAAGCCGTACGTCGGGCCGGTACGACCGAGACGGCGGCGGTCATCAAGGCACTCGAAGGTCATGACTTTGATGGGCTCAAGGAGGGACGGTCGTATTTCCGGGCATGGGACCACCAGCATGTGCAGGACGTGCTCGTGGGCGAAGCGTTCGGCAAGGAGCTGGGTCTGGGCCACTACAAGATTCTGGCCACGGTTCCCGGCGACGCGGTCGCCGGCGAATTGGGTAAGAATGTCTGCCGCTTCTGAGTGGTGAGGCTGCTGCCTCGCGGAGAACTCCATCCGGCAGCAGCCTGTCAGGTGAACCGGCGATCAATTATCGCCAGGCGTTAGAATTCTAAGTTCTGCAAATGGCGCTTGACGGGCCGCCTTCTCGACTCCTCGTCAGGTTCTCCATTCATCCTGGTTACTTGCCAAGAATCGTGTTGAGCTGGGAATCCGCCTTGCCCAATGCCTCTGACGTCTTGTCGCTGGCTTTCTTGGTCGTTTGATCGACATGGCCTTGGGCTGTGTCCGCGGCTTTTTGTTTCTGTTCAGCGGCCATGGACTCGGCCTTGGCCTTGTGACCGGCGGCCGTATCCGTCGCTTTCTTCTGTTGTTCCGCAGCCTTTGCCTTCGCCGCAGCCTTCTGGCTTTCGGCAAGGTCCTTGGCCTTTTTCTTCTCTTGAGCCGCCGCCTGTTCCGCCTTGGTCTTCTCACTCTGCATCGCGTCGGTCGCCGCTTTCTTTTCCTGGGCGGCCTGTTGCTCGGCCGCCGATTTCATCTCACCCAGTGTGGGTGGCTGTAGCGTAGGATCTGCCGCCGCTGCGTAATTTCCGGGAATCAAAGCGGCTGCCGTGATTGACAGAATCATGAGCATGAGATTCATGGAGCACCTCCTCAGTGTAGGACGGGTGGTGGCGGAGGATCCGCCACCACCCGTCGTGACAGGACATGAGTGACTCGGACAATCCTTAGCGCGTGACGCGCACTTCGACGCGGCGGTTCTTCGCGCGCCCGGCATCGGTCGTATTCGGGGCCACCGGTTTGGTGTCCGCGAAGCCCTGCGTCGTCGCCGCGCCGAGGCCGCCTTCCGTCAGGGCTTTGGCGGCATTAGAGGCCCGGGCTTCCGACAGTTCCTTGTTCGTGGGGAACTTCTTCTGCAACGAGCTGCGGATCGGCCGGTTATCGGTATGGCCGTCCACCGACACTTTGTACTCCGGGAAATCTTTCAAGATCGCACCGACCTGCTTGAGTGCGTCGGCCCCGGCGGGCTTGAGTTCATCTTCACCCGAGCCGAACAGGTAGCCGGAGGCCAGGTTGATCAGGAGGCGCTCGTTGTTCAGATCGACCATAATGGTGCCCTTTTCGATCTGGGGCCGCAGCGCCTTGATGAGTCCGCGCTGGGCTTCTTTCAGTTTCGCCATCTCGGCGGAGAGGTCGCCGCGGAGACCGGCCAGTTCCTTGTCCCGATCCGCCAACTGTTTTTCGAGGTCGGCAATGCGGCGATTGGCCGCTGCCAATTCACCGGCGAGTTTGTCCTTGTCGCCCGCGCTTGCTTGGAGAGCGGCGAGTTCACCGGCCAATCGGTTCTTGTCGTTGTTGGCCGCGGCCAACTCGGCGGCAAGTTTGTCCCGTTCGCTCGATGCTAGCTGACCTGCCGAAGCGCCCGCACCCGCGGCAGCCAGAGATTTCTCAAGGTCTCCGATACGTCCCTTCGCCAGGTCGAGCTCCGCCTGGGTGGACGACAACTGGCTGGCGAGTTTCGATGAGTCACCCGCACTGGCGCGAACAGAAGCGAGTTCCCGCTCGCGATCGGCAAGCTGCCGCTCAAGATCTGCCGCACGTGCCTTGGATCGGTCCAGGTCAGCTTGGGCCGATCGGAGAGCATCACTGGAGCCGGATCGTAGGGAGGCGATCTCCCGATCACGAGCCGCCAGTTCATCCTTCAACCGCTGCTGTTCTTTCTCCCAGGCGTTCGGATGGCGGTATTCATATCCTCCGTCACAGCAGATGGAACTCCAATCGACGGCTGAAGCATTGCCCGCCATCGTGTGCAGGCTGATCGCGAGGATGATTATCTTGGTCGTCTTCATGCAGGGCTCCTTCTGTGTTGAGTACGTCGCGCGTGTAAGAACAGTGGTCTTGGATCTACTGACGCCCCTTGAGGGCATCGCGAATTTCCATCAGGAGTTTCTCTTCGTTCGTCGGTCCAGCGGGCGGAGCTGGAGGCGCTTCCTTCTTGAAGCGGTTCACTTGCTTCACCAGCAGGAAGATCACAAATGCGATGATGATGAAGTCAAACACGGTCTGCAGGAACACTCCATAATTGAGTGTGGGGGTGCCGGCGGCTTTCGCGGCGGTAAGAGACGGTTGAGGCGTACCGGAGAGATTCAAGAACAGGCTGGAGAAATCCACCTTGCCCATCAGTAACCCGATGGGAGGCATCAGTACGTCGCTGACGAGAGAGGAGACGATCTTGCCGAATGCGCCCCCGATGATCACACCGATGGCCATGTCCAGCACGTTACCGCGCATGGCGAAATCTCGAAATTCTTTCAACATGGTCGCTGCTCCTTCCCGACAGGAAATTGGCCTGTCGCTCCTGGGTTACCGTTTCCGACTCGTATCCCACGAGTATCCGAGGGTGATGAGGTACAGGTTGTCCGTATCGGTGGTGCCGGGGGCCGGGATGCCATTGTAGCGCACAGTCCATTGGAAGCCGGTCATGAAATTTCCCCAAATCTTGAACCGGAGACCGGTATCGGCCGTGAAATAAAAGTCCTTGGTGTTCTTAAATGAGATGAATCCTTCTTCGTAGTGATACAGCATCATCTTGGCATCCAGCATCGGCCAGTCGAATTTGACGGACCAGCGGCTGCGCGCCGAGCTCGTATCCACCCCCGTGTTGTAATCTTCGTTAAAATAGGCCGCGCCAACTTCCGCATACATCGTCATGTCTTTGAGCCAGGGGCCCACAAAGTCATTTTTCTCGATGAACTGATAACCGGGACCGGTGGAAAGCGAGGTGCGGAGTTTGAGGTCCTGGAAGGTATCCTGCTCGAAGTAGGAGGAGGCAAACCAGTAAAACCGCTTCGTGATGAAAAAGTCCAGCTTGATGGTGCCGCGCGCGTTCCGCACCAGCAAGTTACCGGTGTCCTCGCCGTAGACATAGCGACCAAAGAGCGACAACCGAAGCAACTCACTCCTGGCCACGAGTTCTCCGAGCAGGCTGGCGTTGAGGAGGTTCGTGTTTCCGGTAGTCTTTGAATAACCGCCGGACAAGCTGCCCGTGTAGACGACCGCAGGTTGGACGAGGGGGTTCACCGAGGCAACCGAGTCCATCGGCACGACCATGGTTCCCTGCATCGGTTCCGCTTTCAGCTGCATCGCGCCCGGCACGCTTTCCTCAACTGTTCCGATCAGCACTGTTCCCTCTTTCAGATGAAACGGAGTCGGATGAGAAATTTTGAGCTTAGTCACCTCAACCCATTTGACCTTAATGATCTCGCTCGCCGACGGGCTCTTGATCTGCAAGATTCCTCCGGACATTTCCACCACTTCGCCGTAGATCACGCTCCCGTCTCTCAGGGTCACGACATCCGGCGGTGGGGGCGGGGTTGGTGCCGGGGTCGAAGCCGGCTCATCGGCAGCAAAGGCAGGACCTGACAGCATCACGAGGGATAAGACCATTAATAACAGGAAGGCCGCTTGCTTCATCCATTCCTCTTCAATGAATTGCTAGTTCACTCAACTAAGTAATCAGCAGGCGCGCCGGACTTCCCTGGATCCGTCCGGATCCATCCGGATGAGGCTAGGTGTATAGCTCAGTTTGTTGACCTGTCGCAACACAGATCTCTGAGAATTCTTCGGTCAATACGGCAAACTCGCTACCTTTCCTGAGTTTTCAAGAAAGTCATAAGCTATTCGAATGGTTGTTCGTACCCGAGCAGGTGTCCTGATTTGCATTGATGCAGTGACTGTATAGCGCCGTGCCTCGACAAAACAGGCGGAATGCGACAATAAGGGGGCGGCGCGACGGTTTTCCAGACAGAATGCCAAGGAAAAGGACTGGGCAGGATCGTTTTATGCCTCTGTTCGGGGAAAGAGGGTAGGCCCGATGCTGCCGCCGGCGACCGGTGGAGCAATCGGCACGCCGAACGTTTCCAAGGCAGTCAGCGCAAAAAATGCGGAACCACAGTTCTTGACAATGCGACCTGGCCGTATCTGCACCGGCGGTTCGAGGGTTCGGCAGTCGGGCGAGGGCCGGACGAGGTCTCCTAGCGGCCCATCAATTCTTTGAGCAGGTCTTGGCCCTGCTGCTTCAAGTCTTGGGGCTTCGTCGTGCCTTTGAGCAATCCGCCGACTGCATCCTCCACCTTCTTTTGAACCTGCTCCTGAACTTTCCCGGTCATCCCCTTCATGTCGAGTCCATAGGAAGGGGCTTGGGCCGTGCCGGTGATGGTCAGCGGGAGAATCAATCGGCCATCTTTCATTGCAAATTTAGCGACAGGCGAAGAACCGGCGATCTTTTGACTGAACTCCTGCGATAGGTTCAGGTTCACGGTCAGATTCAGTGACTGATCAAATCCGATGGTGCCTCCTCCGGTGGCCTGAAAGTCGCGGCTGTCCATCAAGAGGCGCTGCACGGTTATGAGTCCCTGCTTAATGGCAAGATCCGTTTCGATGGTTGAAAATGCCGTTGCTTTGGGGTTGTCGAGCGGGATGCCGGCGACGTTGAGAATTGAGACGGCTTCCCGGAGGAGGTTGACGCCCTCGATCTTGCCGTCTTTTACCGCGACGTGGCTGGTCCCTTCCAGAGCCTTGGTAAGGTCCGGCATGGAGAAGCCACGGCCTTGCAGCGCCAGGTCGGCTCCCGCGGTCCCGCTGATCGACAATTGCGTGGCTGCGATGGCGTCAAGCGCAGGACCGAGTTGCAGCCCTTGAAGCGTCACGGTGCCATTGAACGGCGGAGCATCGGAGCCGGCGATGAGCTTGCCCTGTCCCTTGAACTGTCCATCGAATAGCTGGAATGAGAGGGTATTCAGTCTCGCCTCCTGTCCCTTTACTTCCACAGCGATCTGGAGATTCTTGATGTCCACCGGCTTGTTCAACGGGAGCGTGACCGGCAGATGTGCCGTATTGATGACGGGTGCACTGATGTTCGCCGTGGTGTTCCGGCCAACAGTCTTCCCCGTGATGGTGAAATCAGTTTTTCCCAAGCCAAGTTTAATATCGATCGCATCGATGTCGGCGGTTTCTTTCAAGGGACCAAAGGTTCCGTCCACTGTCACGGGCATGTTGAACGGTTGGACAAGGGTGCCGAAATGCAGGTTCGGAGTTTGGCCGAGGCGAACGGACCGGAGGAGGAGTTCCATATCCTGTAAGACATACTCGGTCGGCTTGGCGGGCGACAGATCCCGATAGGTCAACTTCCCGCCCGTGATGGAGACTCGATCCACGGCCAGCAACGCCAGGATTTTGAGGGGACCTTCGGTCGATGGAATCGGCGCCCGCGATGGAGTTTCCGGCAGTGCAACGCCCGGCCGCCCGATGGTCGAGACGTTCAGGACGCCTTTCTGGTTCTTGATCACCGTGATAACGGGATCCCTGAGGGTGATTTCTTCGACCTCGACCTTGCCACTAAGCAAAGGCATGAGCTTGATCCCGACGTCCAGTGAGGTAAGAGAGGTGAAGGGAGCCGAGCCGAAAGCCGGGTCGTCCAGCACGGCGAATCCCGCCACCCGGGCGCCTATCCGCGGCCAGATGGTCAGGCGGATATCCTGCAGCTGGACTTTGCGATTGAGCGTCTCCTCGATTAGCGGCTTGTACTGGTCTTGATACTTGTTGAGGTCAACCAGGAAGGGAAGGGCGAGGATGAGTCCAACGATGAGGATTACTCCAATGGACAGCCCCACGACGATTTTCATCAGCGTACCTCCCTACGGGTCGCCAGTATAGGAAAGGGCTGGACCATGGTCAATGTTAGTAAGATGGGCGCGGTGCAGGGCCGTTCCTTCACCTTGCCGCTCACTAGGGCGCATGTTAAGATGCCGCCTCAAAAAAAATCGTCGCGGAGAGGTGCGAGAGTGGACGAATCGACATGCTTGGAAAGCATGCGTCCCGGCAACGGGACCGTGGGTTCGAATCCCACCCTCTCCGCCATACGGCAGGGCCGGGAGACAAAGGCTGAGGGCTGAGTAAAGAGTCGCTAAGTTTCGGTTGCTCAGAGGGTGGGATTCGAACAAGGAGGATCGCGGGGGATGCGTCCCCCGCGTGGGGAGCATACGAGGGGGCTGGCCCCCTCTGTAGGAGCGCGAGGAGTGGCAACGAGCGCGACTTCGAATTCCCACCCTCTCCGCCATACAGAGCTAGCTCGACCGCGAGCCACTATCGTGGTTCTTGGCGAGCGGATAGAACCATTCGCGTTTTAGGGGCTGGGCCCTGTGCAACAGAACCCTGTGAACCCCGCCAGGTCCGGAAGGAAGCAACGGTAAGCGGTCAGTTCTGTGTGCCGCAGGATCACCTGGCCCCACTAATCGGGAGGCTGAAAACGACCGCCGGCTTCGTTCTCGCGTCGCTCAAAGCCTCAACGTACCAACCACGTACGCCTCGGCTTTTCACTCGCTGCGGCCTCGCTGGGCAGTTTTTTTGAGCCTCCCGTAGGAACCTTCGTATGGACTACCAAGTCTCCGCCCGCAAGTACCGTCCCGGTACGTTTGACGACGTGATCGGTCAGCCGCACGTCGTGCAGACGTTGATGAATGCGGTTTCGACCAAGCGGATCGCGCACGCCTATCTTTTTTCAGGGACCCGCGGCGTCGGGAAAACGACCGTTGCGCGTATTCTCGCGAAGGCGCTGAATTGCGAGCAGGGGCCTACGGGTCATCCCTGCAACACCTGCGCGAACTGCCGGGAAATCACGCAGGGGAACTCAGTCGACGTCATTGAAATCGACGGCGCCTCTAATACCAGCGTGGATGATGTGCGCGAGATCCGGGAGAACGTGAAATTCACGCCCTTCCGCGGCCAGTACCGCGTCTATATCATCGACGAAGTTCACATGCTCTCGAACTCGGCGTTCAACGCCTTGTTGAAGACGCTCGAGGAGCCCCCGGCTCATGTGGTCTTTATTTTTGCCACGACGGAGATTCACAAAATTCCGGCGACGATCCTGTCGCGGTGCCAGCATTACAACTTCCGGCGGATTGCGCGGGCCGAGATCATTGAGCGGCTCCGTCACGTGGCCAACCAGGATCAACTCACGATCGAAGAGCGCAGCTTCACGGCGCTGGCGCGTGCGAGCGAAGGCAGTATGCGGGATGCCCTGAGCCTGCTTGATCAGGCAATTGCCTTTGGGGGCAAGACGATCAGCCATGCGGATCTCGAAGTGCTGCTGGGGGCTGTGCCTGAAGAATTGGTGCAGGGCATAATCAAAGCAATTGTGACCCAGGACAGCCCTGCGGCGCTGACGGTTCTGGCGAACCTACTGGACCAGGGCCACGACTTGCGTGCGTTCTGTGCGGAGGTGGTGGAGCATATCCGGAATCTGCTGGTGGCTTCTGTCGTTCCGGTGGCGGCGGAGTTGCGTGGCCTCATTGAAACCTCTGAAGAGGACCTCAAGCAGCTGGTCACCGATGCCAAGGCCCTGACGCCGGAGCAGCTTCAGGAACTGCTGACCATTTTCACCCAGGCGGAAGATTCCCTGCGATTCAGTGCCCATCCTCGCTTTGTGATGGAAACCGCGACGGTTCGAGCGACCCGACTGCTGCATCAACGAGAGAACGGCCCCGCATGTTCCCCTCAGGCGACATCGACTCCCTCAGGCCAGAAGCCCCCTGCCCGTCCGGAATCCATCAAGACCGAACCGGTTATTCATCCAATGACCACCACAGCGGCCACTGCTCCCGCACCACCGCGTCAGACCGCTCCTGCTGCACCGAAGCCTGTCTCCAGCCCTGTCCCGCCCTCGCAGCCGGGCTTATGTAAAGACCCGGTGCCTGCATCGAGCAGACCGTCTGGTCAGCCAGTGACCACAGAGGCGCCGGCCTCACCGATTGAAGCGAGTGCCGCAGCTGCCGGCGGATCACCGAGGCTGAACTGGGAAGCGGTTCAGGAAGAGGTGGCCGGCTCGTTTCCGAATATCGCGCCGTTTCTGGAAGCCGGTCGGTTTGTCGGGATAGAGGGCGGTTTCGTGACGATCGGGTTTGCGAAGCAGGCGACGGTTGCTCGTGCCATGCTGGAAAAGGAGGATAATCTGCGGACACTGGCCAAGTTGTGCGAGCGGCAGTCAGGCCATCCGGTGCGTGTTCGCATCGTCGAGCTCACGGAGACTGATCCTCCGGGACCGACCATGGCTCAAATGCGGGCTGCCAAGGAGCAGGACCAGCGGCTTGTCCTGTTCGAGCGGGCACGGGCGAACCCCATGGTGAAGCAGGCACTCGAGATCTTCGGCGCCGAGTTGGCCGAAGTCCGAACAGTGACGCAGAAGGAGGCGAGCGAATGAAGAACCCGTTCGGCAATATGAGTAACATCCTCAAGCAGGCCCAGGCCATGCAGGAACAAATGGCCAAGATTCAGGAGCAGGCGGCATCAAAGACTGCCAGCGGGACAGCCGGTGGCGGGATTGTCACGGTGACGGCGAACGGCGCCATGCAGATCGTGAGCGTGGCGATCGATCCCGAGGTTGTCAAGAGCGGCGACGTCGACATGCTTCAGGATCTTGTGGTGGCTGCGACGAATGAGGCGCTGCGGAAGGCCAAGGACTTGATGGAAGGCGAGATGAAGGCTCTGACCGGCGGGATGAAAATCCCGGGCCTCTTCTAGCAATGGCGGTTGATCAACAGGGCTTGCTGGCGAGACTGGTCAAGGAACTGGTGCGTCTTCCCGGAGTCGGCCAAAAGAGCGCGCAGCGGCTGGCCTTCCATCTCTTGAAGGCCGAGCGCGAGGATGCGTTGCGTCTGGCGGATGCGATTCGAGCGGTGAAGGACGGGCTGACGTTCTGCCGGCAATGTCGCAACATCGCCGAGGGGGATCTGTGCGAGTTCTGTCTCGATCCCAAGCGGGATCGCTCGAAGATTCTCGTCGTTGAGGAACCGAGTACGCTCTATGCCGTGGAGCGTGCAGGCGCGTATCGCGGTCTCTATCATGTATTGCTAGGTGCGCTCTCCCCGCTCGACGGCGTCGGGCCGGGGGACATCCGCGCCGAAGAATTAGTCGAACGCGTCAAGATCGGGGGCGTGGACGAAGTCATTCTCGCCACGAATCCCACCATCGAGGGCGAAGCTACCGCGATCTACCTGACCAGACTTCTGAAGCCCTTCGGGGTGCGTGTTTCTCGAATTGCCTACGGGATTCCCGTTGGAATGGACATCGAGTATGCGGATGAAGTGACCCTGCTCAAATCCATCGAAGGGCGTCGAGATCTGTAACCTCTGACCGGTGTTTCTCCCGTCTCACCCGTTGACCCCTTCTCGATCAGGCTGTTATAGTCGCCGCCTGTTTGCCATTATTAAAGGCCTGGAATGACTATGAAGGCACGTCCTGCCACCAAACGCGCTCCCGCTGACAGACCGGCGGTTACGGTCGCCGCTCCGCAACCGGTCAACAAGAAAAA
>DATIGF010000038.1:0-15047 GCA_035454865.1 Nitrospiraceae bacterium
GATCATTAAATCACGCCGGGATTGGGAAACCGTTCCGCATCTCTACGATTACGAGACCATTCATTCGAAATTCTCCTGGGAGCAGGCCCGACAAGAATTAGACGGGCTTCCCCGGAACCAGGGCCTCAACATCGCGCACGAGGCCGTCGATCGTCATGCCAACGGAGCACGCGCCTCGCATCTGGCGATCAAATGGTTGGGCAAGAACGGAACCGTCGAGAACTACTCCTACGGCCGCCTGAGTGAACTGACGAACCGCTTTTCCAACGTGCTTCAGCAGTTGGGCGTCGGCAAAGGAGATCGCGTGTTTGTGCTGGCGGGACGCATTCCGGAGCTCTACATCGCCGCGCTCGGGACGCTGAAGAACCGCAGCGTGTTCTGCCCGCTGTTCTCCGCCTTTGGCCCAGAGCCGATCCGGGCACGACTCACGATCGGCCAGGCGAAAGTCCTGGTGACGAGCAGTTCACTCTACCAGCGGAAAGTCGCTTCTATCCGCGCATCGATCCCGAGTCTTGAACACATCCTGCTCATCGGCGAGGACCGGCAGCCCACCGCTGTCGCCGGGACACAAGACCTGCCTGCTCTCATGGACCAGACCAGTCCGTCTTTTACCATCGGGCCCACGGACCCGGAAGACATGGCGCTGCTCCACTTTACCAGCGGGACGACCGGTACTCCAAAAGGCGCCATGCACGTTCATCAGGCAGTGGTCGGGCACCACATAACCGGCAAGTTCGCGCTGGATTTTCACAAGGACGACGTGTTCTGGTGTACGGCGGATCCCGGGTGGGTCACGGGGACGTCGTATGGGATTATCGCACCCCTGACGAACGGCATTACCAGCATCGTGGATGAGGCGGACTTCGATGCCGAACGCTGGTACCGGATCCTGCAGGATGAATGTGTGAGCGTGTGGTACACCGCTCCCACCGCCATTCGCATGATGATGAAGGGCGGCGCGGAACTCGTCCGCAAATACAATCTCCGTCCTCTCCGTTTTCTCGCGAGCGTGGGTGAACCCCTCAACCCGGAAGCCGTCGTCTGGGGGCGAGAGGCGTTCGGCCAGCCGTTCCACGACAACTGGTGGCAGACCGAGACCGGCGGCATCATGATCGCCAACTATGCCGCCATGGACATTCGACCCGGTTCAATGGGCCGCCCGCTTCCCGGCATCGACGCGGCCGTGGTGCGCAAGTCCGAGGACGGCCGGGTTGAGGTCATCGAAGAACCCAATGTCCAAGGCGAACTGGCTCTACGCCCGGGTTGGCCCTCCATGTTCCGCGGCTATTGGAACGAACCGGAGCGATACAAGAAATGTTTCGCCGGCGGCTGGTACCTGACGGGCGATCTGGCCAAGAAGGATGGTGACGGCTACTTCTGGTTCGTTGGCAGGGCAGACGATGTGATCAAAACCTCCGGCCACTTGATCGGCCCGTTCGAGGTGGAGAGCGTATTGATCGAACACAAGGCGGTCGCGGAGGCCGGCGTGATCGGGAAACCGGACCCCGTTGCCATGGAGGTCGTCAAAGCCTTCGTGTCGCTCAAGGACGGATATGAACCCAGCGATGAGTTGCGCCGCGAATTGCTCGGCTTTGCGCGCGCGAGACTCGGCGCCGCCGTGGCTCCGAAGGAAATCGCGTTTCTCCCGACCCTGCCCAAGACGAGGAGCGGGAAAATCATGCGGCGATTGCTCAAGGCCCGTGAACTGGGATTGCCGGAAGGGGATACGTCGACGTTGGAACCAAACTAGGAATAGATATGAGGCAAGAGGCCAGTGGCGAGAGGAGAACTCTTCAGGTGTTTCATATCCCTCGCCGCTTACCCCTAGCCTCTTGCCACTAGCCATCGGAAGATCGCGAAACCAAGATGATGAACAGTATTGATCGCGCTCACGGATTAGAGTTGCTCCGCCAGATGCTCCGCATCCGGCGGTTTGAGGAGAAGTGCGCCGAACTGTATAGCGGGGGCAAGATCCGCGGCTTTCTCCATCTGTACATCGGTGAAGAAGCGGTCGCGGTCGGCGCGCTCCCCTGCTTCGCTATGGAGGACGCCATCGTCGGCACCTATCGCGAACACGGCCATGCGCTGATACGGGGCACCCCGATGGGACCGCTGATGGCGGAACTGTACGGGAAAGCGACAGGCTGCGCGCGGGGACGCGGGGGCTCCATGCACTTCTTCGACGCCGCGCGCCGCTTCTATGGGGGCCTGGCGATTGTCGGAGGAGGACTACCGATCGCCGTCGGATTGGCGCTCGCGCAAAAGCTCACCCCCCCGTCACCCCCGCTTAATAAGGCGGCGAACAAGAAGGGGGTGACAGCCTGCATCTTCGGCGACGGTGCTGTGGCCGAAGGAGAGTTCCACGAATCCCTCAATCTTGCCGCACTCTGGAAGCTGCCAGTGCTGTTCCTCTGCGAAAACAATCTCTACGCGATGGGAACTGCGCTGGGACGGCACCAGTCGCAACCCGACATCGCCCGCAAGGCCGATGCCTATGCCATTCCGGCGGAGGCCGTGAACGGGATGGATGTCCTCGCGGTGGAAGCAGCCACGAGAAAAGCTGTCGATCTTGTTCGCGCAGGCAATGGGCCCTATCTTCTTGAGTACCGAACCTACCGTTTTCGTGCCCACTCGATGTACGATGCGGAACTCTATCGGACAAAGGACGAAGTCGCTCAATGGAAGCAGCGAGACCCTATCGCCCTCTTCCAACAGCAGCTCCGCGACAAAGGGTTCTTGACTGAGGCCAGCCTCGACAGCATGGAAACCACCATTGCAGCCGAGATTGCAGAAGCCGTGTCATTTGCCGAGACAGGCCCATGGGAACCGCTGGAGGATCTCACGAAGGACGTGTACACGCCGGCGGAACCGGCAGGCTAGAGATGCGAAGCAAGGGGCGAGGAATATGAAAACTCTGAAGCGCCCACGCATCGCCTCGAACCTCTTACCCGTCGCCTCTCCTCCTCTAGCCTCTCGCCCCTGGCCCCTTGCCTCCTACCAAGAGGAACTTGATGGTTAAGATCACCTACCGAGAAGCCGTCCGCACCGGGTTGCGTGAGGCGCTTCAGAGTGACCCGCGCGTGTTTTTGATGGGCGAGGACGTCGGCAAATACGGCGGGACCTACGCCTGCAGCAAAGGGTTTCTCGATGAATTCGGGCCGGAGCGCATCCGGGATACTCCTCTGTCCGAAAGCACCTTCGTCGGCGCCGGCATCGGAGCCGCGCTGGGCGGCTTGAGGCCCATCGTCGAAGTGATGACGGTGAATTTCAGCCTGCTCGCCCTCGATCAGATCGTTAACAATGCGGCCACGATCCGCCATATGTCCGGTGGACAGTTCAGCATTCCTCTCATCGTCCGGATGGCCACCGGCGCAGGCCGGCAGGTGGCAGCGCAACATTCGCATAGCCTCGAAGGCTGGTATGCCCACATTCCCGGGATCACAGTGCTCGCGCCGGCCACCGTCACGGACGCCCGAGGCATGCTGCTCGCGGCACTCCAAGAACCCGACCCCGTCTTTATCTTCGAGCACGCGTACCTGTACCCGCTCGAGGGCGAACTCGACGAGCGCGCCCTCTCCGTCAATCTGACACAGGCGGCAATCCGGCGACCGGGGAGGGACATCTCGCTGATCACGTTCGGAGGCTCTCTCTGGAAAGCGCTCGAAGCGGCAGAGCAACTCGCCCAGGAAGGCATCTTGGCCGAGGTCGTTGATCTCAGAATACTCCGGCCCCTCGACATTTCGACGGTCTTGGCATCTGTGCGGAAAACACACCGCGCAGTCGTGATCGACGAAGGATGGCGCACCGGGAGTTTTGCCGCCGAAGTATCCGCACAGATCATGGAAGGGGCGTTTTATGATCTGGATGGGCCCGTGGCCCGGGTCTGCAGCGTCGAAGTCCCGATCCCCTATCCCAAACATCTGGAAGACGCGGCTCTGCCCCAGCCGGAGAAAATCGTGAGCGCGGTTCACGGCGTCATGGGATGATGTATGAGCTCACGTCTTGTGTCCCGCTCGTCACGCTTCACGCTCCACGCTTCACGGGGTATTCATCATGGCTGAGTTTGTGATGCCCACCCTCGGTTCAGATATGACCGAAGGGACGCTGGTCGAATGGAAAAAGAAGGTGGGCGAGCGAGTGGTCAAGGGCGAAATCATCGCGGAGGTGGATACGGAGAAGGCCGCGATCGAGATCGAATCCTTCCACACGGGGGTCATCGAACAGCTGCTCACGAAACCCGGCGATATCGTTCCGGTCGGCACTGTCATGGCCATCATCCGGGAAGCGGGAACTCCGGCTCAACCTGCCGCGCAAGCCCCCGCACCCGCGCCTCCGTTGCAGCCAGTCTCGTTGAAGGAACCGGCGTCATCGCCGCCTCCTGCACCTCCGTCGAGAGCGGTACCGGTGACAGAGCCGGGACGGCTTCGCATTTCCCCTGCGGCACGCAAGCTCGCGGGCGAATTGGGAATAGACCCCGCCACCGTTCAGGGAACCGGCCCCGGCGGCGCGATCACACTGGAAGACATTCATCGCGTCGTGGAGGCTCATGGTCAGAGGCCCGAGGCGAGAAGTGAAGAAGTAGTCCCGCCGCTTGCCCCTCGCCCCACACCCCTTGCCTTCGCCGGTGAAACCGGCGATCGCCAGGCGAGGATGCGTCAGACCATTGCAGCCGCGATGGCAAGATCGAAGAGGGAGATCCCCCATTACTATCTGAGCACCACCATCGATATGGGCCGGGCGCTGACGTGGCTCAAGGAGGAAAACCTCAAACGGCCGGTGACGGATCGGCTGTTATCCGCCGTCTTGCTTATCAAAGCTGTCGCCCTGGCGCTACGGCAGGTACCGGAGCTGAATGCGTTGTGGAAAGAAAACGCCGCCATTCAGAGCCCCAACATCCACGTCGGCGTGGCGGTTTCCCTCCGGCAAGGAGGACTCGTCGCGCCCGCCATTCACGATACGGACAAACAGAGTCTTAGTGAACTCATGAGCAGCTTCCAGGATGTGGTGAAGCGGGCCCGGGCAGGGACGTTGCGGAGTTCGGAGTTGTCCGACTCGACCATCACAGTCACCAGCTTGGGCGAGCAGGGAGTGGAGACCGTCTTCGGCGTAATCTATCCGCCGCAAGTCGCTTTAGTCGGTTTCGGAAAGATTGTAGAACGTCCCTGGGTCATCGAGGGCCGAGTGGTCTCGAGGCCGGTCATGACTGCAAGCCTGTCCGCGGATCATCGCGTGACCGACGGCCACCGCGGCGCGATTTTTCTTTCAGCCGTCGATCGCTTATTGCAGGAACCAGCGCAGCTATGAATAACCAGCCCACGCCGGATGACATCAGACAGACGGTCCTTCGCCTCCTTGGCGAGATCGCACCGGAGGCAGACCTGTCGGCCTTGAAGCCCGGCGTCAGCTTCCGGGATCAGCTGGATATTGACTCAATGGACTTTTTGAATTTTGTGATCATGATCCACAAGACTTTCGGCGTGGAGATCCCGGAAGCAGACTATCCGAAGTACGGTACGCTCAACGGCTGCGTGGATCAGTTGTCAGGCAGGCGAGTGACATGACTCTCCCCCCTCTTACCGCTGATCAGGCGATTCTCATGCCCCTTGCCGGGACCGATGGGGAACTGCACTCCACGATTGCCGGTTGGGAGCCGTCGTCGTACTTGAGCAGCATGGCGCCGTTTGACCTGATCGGCTAGCGAAACATCATGTCCCGTCCACATCAAGGCATATGGGAATTTATCGGCGCGATTTGCATCTGCCTTGTCCTGCTCCTGCTGGGGAACCGGATACAAGCCCAAGCCGGCGAACCGCTTCCGGATCTCGAAGTGTTTGTCCGCGCCGGCTGTCCTCATTGCGAAGCCGCGAAGGTCTTCCTCGATGAACTTCGACATGAGCGGCCATTGCTTCGAATCGTTGTCCACGACCTCGCAGAGGATGCCCCCGCGAGAGAGCGCCTTGCGACATTGGTCGCTGAAAGAGGCCTGACCCGGCTCGGTGTTCCCACTTTTCTCATCGGCACGGATCTGATTATCGGATTCCTCTCAGTGGACACGACGGGAGCAGAGATTCGCGCCCGGCTCGACCGGAACACACAAAGCGCGGCGCCGCATCCGGCGGTCGAGAGTATCAAGACAACATGGTTCGGGGAGCTCCGCGTCAGCGACCTGGGTCTGCCGCTATTCACAATCGCCATCGGGCTGCTGGACGGGTTCAATCCCTGCGCGATGTGGGTATTACTGTTTCTACTGTCGCTGCTCGTCCATCTTCAAGATCGGCGGAAGATGGCGCTCATCGCCGGGACATTCGTCCTCGTCAGCGGCCTGGTCTATTTCGCCTTCATGGCGGCATGGTTGAACATGTTTCTGTTGATCGGACTTTCGCGCGCGGTTCAGATCGGGCTCGGCAGCATTGCCGTCCTGGTCGGAGTGGTCAGCGTGAAGGATTTCTTTGCTCTGCATCATGGCATCTCGCTCAGCATTCCAGAGTCCGCCAAACCCGGCCTGTACGCCCGGATCCGGGGCATACTCCAGGCCGAGTATCTCGCCGGCGCGATGGCCGGCATCGTCATCCTGGCAGGGCTCGTGAACCTGGTTGAACTGCTCTGCACCGCCGGATTCCCGGCGCTTTACACCCAGATTTTGACCCTTCAACAGATGCCCTCCTGGGAATACTATGGTTACCTCGGGCTCTACAATCTGGCCTACATCTTCGATGACTCCCTCATGGTCTTGATCGCTGTCATCACGCTGAGTCGCAGAAAATTACAGGATCGTGCCGGACGCTGGTTGAAATTGGTCAGCGGGATCGTGATGGTGGTCCTGGGCGGGATATTGCTGATGAAGCCCGATTGGCTGCTGTAACCGCTGCCACCCCGCAGAAGGAGGGAGCGCGCCAGACCGGATGATTCAAGTCGATGGCAGCTCGCCACACTTGCCTCAACAAGCAGCCAAGGCTATGCTCCGGCAAACCTTGGAAAGGTTGCAGCCCCGACAATGCACAAAACAAACAGAATGGGCCGCGTTAAGGTTCGCAATAATTCGAGGTGATGCCCGATCATGAAGCAGATCCGGCCATGGTTCCAACCGCCTCCGGGCTCCGGGAGTCTGGAGTCGGGACCGGTCATCCTGCGCGATGGCACCACGGCATCCCTACGCCCCGCCCGTGCGTCAGACCAGGCGATGATGCAGGAGTTTGTTGATCGATTGTCACCGGCATCCAGGCGGCATCGGTTCTTTTCTGAAACCACCCCCCCTGCCGACACCATCGCATCACTGTGTGATGCCTCGAATCCGTCACGGCAACTTACCATCATAGTCACGAGAACCATCTCCGGACGGCCGCGCATCATCGCCGCCGGTTCATATTGGGCGCGGTCCGCCGGCCAGGCTGAGGTGGCTATGGCAGTCGACGAGGCCTTTCACGGGAGAGGCCTGGGAACGCTCCTGCTTGAACGATTGGCGATGCTCGCCATACACCGGGGCTTCGCCAGACTGTGGGCAGTCACCCACTCCGACAATCTGGCCATGCGGGAAGTGTTCCGTGAATCCGGATACCCGGTCCATGAAACCTATGAAGGCGGCGACATGCAAGTTGAGCTTTCGCTTCACCCGACCGAGAGCACGACAACCCGCGTGGAGTTGCGCGAGCGTATCGCGACGACCGCCTCGCTCCGCCCGTTCTTCCATCCTCGTTCCGTGGCCGTGATCGGAGCCTCTCGCGATCCCAAGAGTATCGGCTACCGGATCGTCCAGGCGCTCTCCGCCAATCACTTCCACGGCGCCATCTATCCGGTGAATCCCAAAGCGACGACCATTGCCGCCTTGAACGCCTTCCCGTCCCTCGCTGCGATCCCCGAAGCTGTCGACCTGGCGGTGATTGTCGTGCCGCGTGATGCGGTCCTGCCGGTCCTCAACGATTGCGCAGACAAAGGGGTCGGCTCCGTGATCGTCATCTCTTCCGGATTTGCCGAGACAGGCGCTGAAGGAAAGCAGGCTCAAAACCGGCTCCTGGAAGCGGTCCGTCAACAGGGCATGCGGATGATCGGGCCGAACTGTTTCGGGCTCCTGAATACCGATCCGGCCATCCGCCTCAACGCCACCTTCACATCGGCCTTTCCTCCCTCCGGCCGCATGGCCATGGCTTCGCAGAGCGGCGCGCTGGGACTCGCGATCCTCGCTGCCGCTCATCGACTGCAGCTGGGCGTGTCCTCCTTCGTGAGCCTGGGAAATAATGCCGACGTCTCCACGAACGATCTGCTGCAATATTGGGAGGACGACCCCTCCACCGACATCATTCTCCTGTACCTGGAGTCCTTCGGGAATCCCCGGCACTTTGCGAGAATTGCGCGCCGCGTCGCTCGTCGCAAACCGATCGTGGCGATCAAATCCGGGCGAAGCCTTGCCGGACGGCGTGCGGCCAGTTCGCACACCGCCGCACTTGCGTCGAGCGAGGTAGCCGTAGAAACGCTCTTTCAGCAGTCCGGGGTGATCCGCGCAGATACCCTGGATGAGCTCTTCGCATTGGCGCGGGGGCTCGCCGATCAACCCCTGCCGAAAGGAAAGCGCGTCGGGATCATCACCAACGCCGGCGGCCCTGCTATTCTCTGCACCGACACCTGCGAAGCGGGCGGATTGATTGTCCCCGAGCTATCTCAAGCAACCGCCACAACCCTTTCGGCCTTCTTACCTCCGGCCGCCTCGGTGAAAAACCCGGTCGATCTGATCGCATCCGCCGCTCCGGACCACTATGCAAACGCGATCACGACCCTCCTCGCCTCCGAAGAAATCGATGCGCTGATAATCCTCTACATGTCCGTGACAGTCGGCGATGCGGCCGGCATTGCGAACGGGATCTTGCGCGGGATTTCCACCGCCAGACAGGCCGGGGGCACCGACATCCCGATCTACATTTGTTGGATGGCTGAAGGGGATCTCGAACGGACCTTCCAGACCGGCGGCGAGACAATTCCCATATTCCCATTGCCCGAACATCCGGCAGTCGTGCTCGGCAAAGCCTCCCGGTATGAAGCATGGCGCAGCCAGCCGCCCGGCATGATTCCGGAGTTTGACGATATGGACGTCGGTGTCGCGCGAGCCCTCTGTACCGGAGCGCTGTCCTGTGAAGGGCCCGGTTGGCTGACCGTCGAGGACACCAGAGCCCTCCTCGCCTCCGCGAAACTCCCTGTGGCGCAGGGTGGTGTCGCGAAGACCGCTGAACAAGCAGTGGCCCTGGCCTGTGAGGTAGGATTTCCCGTTGCCGTCAAGCTCGCTTCACACCAGATCTTGCACAAAACCGAGATGGGCGGCGTACATCTCAACCTGGCGGATGAGCCATCCGTGAGGAAATCATTCGAGGCGATTCGGGCCAGGCTCGCACAGGAGCACAAACTGGAGGCGATGGAAGGCGTGCTCGTACAGCCGATGTTGTCAGGCGGCGTGGAAGTGATGGTCGGCGTGACCCATGACCCGCTCTTCGGCCCGCTGATCGCGTTCGGCTTGGGCGGCATCCACGTAGAAATCCTCGGCGACGTGCGGTTCCGGATTACTCCCCTCACCGACCGCGATGCAGCCCAGATGGTGCGCGAGATTAAAGGCTATCGATTGCTACAAGGGTACCGCGGCCATCCTGCAGCAGACGTGGCGGCCATCGAAGAGGTGCTGTTGCGTCTCTCGCGTCTGGTCGAAGAAATTCCAGAGATCTCCGAACTCGATTTGAATCCGATCTTCGCCCTGCCGCCAGGGCAAGGCTGCAGGATTGCGGATGCCAGAATTCGCGTTGATCCGACTCCGCCAAGACCACTAGTGTAGAAAGCCATTCCGCTCTCTCCCCGACCTGCTCGGTCCTGGAGTCAGGGCTCGCAGCACATATGCTTTCCTTCCCCCGACGGCGCATCTGACGCGGGATCCAATAACTGAGCGGAGGCTATCAGCGCCGCCTTGAGAAAGAGTTTCTCGGGAATCGCTTCGAACGAGGTTCCCGCCATCTCTACCGTTCGGCACTCCGAATCACCGCACACAGAACAGCACCGACTGCTTCCGACTCTTGCTCCAAGCCATTCCTCCATGGGTCTGCCGGCGATCCAAATGCGGTTGGACTCGGCGGGATCGGCCTTGAATGATCTCTCGTCGATCGCTCTCGCTTCAAGGGTCGGCTCAATGCCCAGCGGGAGGAGCGTCTCCTTAAGTGTCTTGAAGGCCCGCTGTATCGCCTGCTGCGTAGCATCGCAGCGCTCGCACGTCTTCCCACCCGAGCTCACGAGCCTTTGCCAAGTGATGGGAAGCGCAATCACAAGAGCGTCCCTCTTTTCTTTTGTGATTATGGTTGTTTCGGCGAACCCTCGCGGCGAAGCTGCGCCAGGTACGCCAACGTGTCGGCGAGTTCCTGATCGGTCATGGTGGTGTCAGGAAACATTCCGGTCCCCGGATGGCCTTCCCGGATCGCCTTGGCCCGGGCTTTATCGGTCGTCAACCGAAGGCTCTTTGGATTTCGCAAATCGGTGGGCGGCGGACTGAGTTGTGCGATGAGCGCGGCGGTGTCTGCTCCCAGCTGAGGCACCTGAGCTCGGTTTCCATCCATGCCGTGGCAGTAATAACAGACGCCTTTCCCGTTGAAGACCGCTCTGCCCCGGCCGGCATCCCCTGCGGCGTTCACGCTCTTGGGTGACGGCGCCGCGCCGGCCCAGACATTCGTGTCCGAATTGTCTGCGAACTGAATCGCCAGCCCGCTTACGAGGAGAACACCGGCAAGAGAAAGTCTCCGGAGAATCTTATGCGTCGAGTCAGCCATAGCATCTCCCATCCAATTCATCGCCGTCAGTGCTGTCCGCAACAAATGTTGTACCGGTCTTCCGGGATGTTGTTCATGTTCCGGAATACCGTTTCACGCTCTTCCGCACTGGTCACTTGATCGATAGCGGGATAGAGCACGCGCTCCTCTTTCATGTTGTGAGAACCGAGTAGATTCAACAGCGCCTGTTCCTCCCGATCGGTGCCAGGATTCTGCTCCGCCACTTTGTCATGCATGGTTTCGAGGAGCTGCCCGATCTGGCGATGCTCGTTCCGCATAACGAACGTCGGCCCGCCGTCGGACATGCCGGTTTTTTCTTCCCACAGGGGGAACAACAAATCTTCTTCCCACACGATATGGCGCTGCAGCCCGACCTTGAATTCTTTGAACGCTTCCTTCGCTCTGGCGAAATCGGTTCGCTTCAAATTCCGATACGCGGTGAACAACTCATCGAGCCGGTCATGATCCTGCTCATAGAACTCACTGATGGTTCTTAATTCACTCATGAATCTTGTCCTCCCTATAGAGCTAAGCGCTTCTGGCTTACGGCTGATAGCGTATGGCCCGAGCAAAGAGGGCTTCGTTCGCTTCTGCCATAGGCTATACGCCATATGCCCTTATTCCTGTGACACCTCCTCACGAACCGGCTTTGACTTTAAACTCAAGATGACAGGCTACGCAGGCCTTCAGCACGTTATTGAACTTCGGCAAAATTTGTTTCAGATCTTTGCTTGGAATGATGCGCGCGAGTTCTTCCGCGGCCTCATGATGCGCCATCGCCAGATCATGATAGGAGGGAGGGAAGTTCTCCGGCTGCTGACTTGCCATCGCCTGCCGGTGCATGAAGAATCCCAGATGCGACTCGGTCAGGCCTTTCGCCAATTCATAATCCTCTTCAAGCAGTGCGTTCATGATTACTTGAATGGTTTCCAGATGCTGCAGCATCACCGCGCGATGTTCTCTTCCGGCCGGTGACGACAACGGAATGGTATGCCTGGTATCCGGGCTCAAATAAGGATTGGGCCGCTCCTCCCCATGGCGATGTTCGACCTCGGTGCAACCGACTGAAAACACGGTACAATGGATGACCAGGGCTGCGCCTCCAAGGAGGACCTGTTTCCCTCTATATAATGGTAGAGCACTTTTCAAGTGAATCATTAATATTTCTACATGTAATCAAACAGTTCGATCAATCACCCCTGCTTGTCAGCATCTTTCACTCGTTCCCAATAGGCATCCACTCTCCCCTGGATATGGGAGATGGCTTCCGTCTGCACCGTCGGCTCAAACAGATGCCGGAACCGGCCCTGCAACTTGAGATACTCCTCCACCGGTTTGCGTTTGGGGATGTAAGTGTGGGTGATTTCTCCGTTGATCGCCTCTTTCAATGGCCAAAGACCGGTTTCCACAGCCAGCTTGGCGACCTCCGGAGTTTCTCCCGGATCGTATAGCCAGCCGGTCGGACAGGCGGAGAGCGCAAGAAAGAGCTTGGGCCCCGTGAATTTCGCCGCCCGCGCGAATTTTTCTTCGAGGTCCAACGGGTACCGCGGCGCGACCGTCGCGATATAGGGCGGCTTGTGCGCCCGCCAGATTTCGAAAATATCCTTCTTCTCCTGGATCGCGCCGACCGGATGCTGCAGGCTGCATGGCGACGTGGCCGTCCGCGCACCGTAGGGCGTTGCAGGCGAAAGCTGCATGCCGGTGTTGCCATAGGCTTCGTTGTCGTAACAGAAGTAGTAGAAATCGAGGCCGCGATAGATGGCGCCCGAAGTCGAAGAGAGCGCCATGTCGTAGGTGGAGCCGTCTCCTCCCAACACCACGACTTTCAGATTCTCGCTCTTCGGCAATCGCCCCTTGGCGATCAACACGTCCAAGGCGTCGCGTACACCCTGCGCGCCGGCCGGCGCCGACCCCATCGTGGTGTAGAGCCATGACCCTTTGAACGGTGTGAAAGGATAGGCCGCCAGCATCGTAAAGCACCCGGCGGCATTCACATAGACGACGTCGTCGCCCCAGACCTTCGCGGCCAGCCGCAATGCCTCCAGCCCTCCGCATCCGGCACAGAGGGCCGTTCCCGGAAGCACGTGTTCTTCCCGTGGAATCTGTTTGATCTTCTTGAAGGTCTCGCGTTGCCAGGGCATGGTTGACTCTCGTTATTCGTCACTCGTCATTCGTCATTCGTCAATCGTGAATCCCATTGCTCCTGTTGCCCGCCCTCTATTGCATTTCCCCTGCGATGGACGTTTGACGACTGACGCTTGACGATTCGGCTGCCAACATTTGCAATTGCGTCATCTCGCGGTGTTCGGCTTCAGTGTACAAGAGAACCGGCCCGATCCCTTTTCCACGGACTCCGGCCTCTGCCGTCTGCTCAAAGATCGCCCGGAACTCGCCTTCCGAGAGATTCTTTCCTCCCAGACCACCGATGAACGAGCAGAGCGCCCGTGGCCGCAGGGCTTCGTCGTAGAGACAAGCCGCAATTTCCTGAAAGAGGATGCCGCCCTGTCCCGGAGCCAGATTCTGATCGAGCACCGCGACGGCCCGACGACCACGCAGCGCGTCACGGATGGCGTCCGCCGGCCAGGGACGGATCATGCGGAGCCGGAGCAATCCCACTCGCTTGCCCTCCGCCCTGGCCGCATCAACCGCCACCTTGCCTCTGCTCGCAAAGGCGTTAGTCATGACGAGCACATCTTCCGCATCGTCAAGCCGGTACTCCTCGATCAGATCGTATCGGCGACCGAATACACGAGCGAACTCAGTGGCCGCCTCCTGATGCACCGCCAGCGCATTGAGCGACGCGAGATGCATCTGATGGCGAAAATAGCTATAGGTGGCCCCGCCGAGCACCGCCACGCCGAGCGCATGCGGCGCCGAGGCTTTGAAGCCCAGGTGGGCAGGGCGAAACGGCGGCAGGAACTGCGCGATCTGCTCCGGGTCCGGCATGATGACCGGCTCGCGGGTAAACGAAAGATAGAACCCGTCCAGATTGACGATGACCGGCAACATGACCCGTTCATCCTCCGCAATCCGGTAGGCCATCAGAATCGAATCCAGCACTTCCTGGCAGGTCTCGGCATGGATCTGAAGGAAACCGGAGTCCCGCGCGGCCAGCACATCGTTGTGATCCGGTTCGAGTGTAATCGGCGCAGCCAGCGCCCGGGAGACATTGACCAGCACAAGCGGGGCGCGCCAGCCGGAGATCGAATAGAGCACTTCGATGGCATACAACAGACCCTGGCTGGATGTCGCGGTGAAGACCCGGGCTCCCGTAGCCGCGGCAGCCCCGGCTGCTGTCATCATGGAATGCTCGGAATCCATGGTCACAAAGCGCGCGGCCATCGCGCCGCTCTCACACCACTTGGCCAGCGCCTCCACGATTTCCGTCTGCGGGGTAATGGGAAAGGCAGGGATGTAATCCACTCCGGCCAGCCGCGCGCCCCACGCTGCCGCCAGATTGCCGGTCATCATCATCTGGTCTGTCTGGTTCATTTGGTTTGTCTGGTCTATTTGGTCGGCTGGTTATCTCGGATCAGCAGGACAACCGAAATAAACCAGATCAACTTCCCTGCCGTTTCACAAACCCGGTGCACGCTCCCATTTCTACCGTGCCGTCCAAGTCACACCGCCTTCCTTCTCGCGCTCGGCCACTAAGGCGTCGGTCGGACATTCATGGACGCAGATCTGGCATCCCTTGCAATGATCATAGTCGATCACGGGTCTGTCGTCCTTGGTCATCGAGATCACCCCGTCGGGGCAATAGACGAAACAGAGCCAGCAGCCGTTGCACTTGTCGGAGACCAGCACCGGCCGGAAGGTTCGCCAGCCTCCGGTTTCGCGCAAAACCGAATTCGCTGCGGCACTGATCCTGGCGGTCCCTCTGGACGGGGATTCATAGGTCGGCGTTTGGAGTTGCGCCGAAACAATCGGCTGCGGCGAGCCGGCTGCCACGGGCACCGTGCGAACAGCATCGTAGCATTGAATCGCGATTGCTTGATTGTGCTCAATGACTGAATCGGCGAGTCCGATGTCGGCCAGCTCGCGTGCAATCGCCTCGAGGATCGAACCCTGACGGAGTCCAACGAGCCGCCCGGCGACGGCGCCGAGCAGAGCGCTGATGGCGCTGCGATTTCCCAACTGCTGCAGTGCGATGCCGGTCAGATCCAACGTGGTCAGGTGACCTGGGAGCGAGGCCTGGGTGCCTAATTGTTCGGCTGTCAGCGGTGAATTGACAAAGACCACCGTTCGTTCATTTACTCC
>DATIGF010000039.1:0-5894 GCA_035454865.1 Nitrospiraceae bacterium
TGTTGGCTATTTCAAGATTCTCCTCCGGGCTTTCACCCAGCGTTCCGACGATCGTCGCGCGCCACACCAGATCTTTCTTCGACGACTCCGCCAGATCTACAATCAAGGTGCCTTCCTGATACTCATAGGTCGTCACAGCGCCGCCATAATAACCGGCCCGCCACCCATACCGGCCGCCATAGGCTCCTCCCACAGGGCCGGTGCTCTCGACGCGCTGCTTCTCTTTCACGCCGACCCAAAAGTGCACCAGCAGGTCGGAACGCTCGTCCGCCCCGACCTGCCGCAGCCCCTTGGCGGTCAGTTCCCGGCTAACCATCTCCTCGATGCGCTTCCGCAAGAGTGAATTCTCCAGCACCCCGCCCTGATCTTTGTCGGTCAGCCCCACAAAGGCAAAGGTGCGAAACGCAGAGAACTCGGCGGACGGATCGAAATCCGTCAGCACTTTTGGACCCACGCAGCCTCCGACGGCAAGCAGTCCAAGCGCCAGACACGCAACCAGGAGTTTGATGTTCATCTTCTGTCTCCCTCCTGAAATCTTATGCAGACACACCAGGGTCACCCTCATTATTCATGAGCGCTACTCGCTGCTGCTGCAGTCTCGGCTTTCTGGCGAGAGGCAGGCGGCCCAGGGCAAGGGGTGAAGACTCCCGATCTGAACCACAATCATTTCCTCTAACCCCTGGCCACTCACCCATCGCCTCGTCTGTCGGTCCAACTTCTCGATGACCCGTCATGAGTCATCCGGGCTAGAACATATACCGGATTCCAATCTGTGCATACCAGTCATAGGAGCCTGGCACGCCGGTGCCCCAGAGTCCGACGGCCGGACGGAACCAGGCACGCCAATGGTCTCCCAGCCGCCGGCCGACCTCAAATTCGAGGTCGAACGCTGTCTTGGCTTTCTGGGTCCAATCTATATAGAGCACCGGTTCGAACGTCGTCCACCACAGACTGTTCGCCCAGGGCTTCGTCATCTCCAGGTTGAGCTTCGTGAAATTGACGCCTTTCCGGCTGGGATCCCCTCCGACCGAGACGTCCTGCTGAATTCCCGGAAACACCGCCATGTCCAGCTTCTGGATCGGGATAGAAAAAAACACGGCCGGCACCAGCTGATACTTGCCTCTTCCCAGGTTGTCGTTGGTCGCCGTCGGAAAGACAACCTGCGCTTCGATGAACGTCGTAAAGGCCGGCTCCTCATAAATCTTGGTTCCCAATCTGGTGGAGACATCCCCGGTCGCGAAACTGGGACTATTCCCCGCCGTTCTTGGATCATACAACGTTAGATCAGCATCCGTTCGCCAGAGCAAGTTTGCCGCAAGAGGAATGTCCACCCGGGCGGTGTTGCTCAGTTGGACGGATGAATCGCGCCGCTCGCGATACTCGGTCAGGAACTGGGCTCGACCGACGACGGCGGTCCGGTTGGTTCCGTTATCCGCCGTGAGAATGTTGAGCAGCCGGTTGACCATCCGGTTGAGCGCCTTCGGCTCAGGACGTTCCTCGTGCTTGACCTGGGGCCTTTCCTGCGGAATCTCAGGTACCGGTACCGCCTCCGGCTTTTCCTCCTGCGGCAGTCCTGCCGCCGGCTTCTGAGGCAGGGCTTCCAGTGGTTGGACGCGCACGGGCCCGGACTCTTCGGGAAGATCCGGCTGCAAGTCCTGCGCATGCGCCCGGGTGCTACCCAGCGCCGGAGAAAGAAGCCAACAAGCAGGTATCAAGCAAAGCAGAACCGCCCAGCCTGGGACCCGGGCGTGAACAGCAACAACGCACATTGCCGTCATGGCCCCGATCCGGACACAACGGGATTAGTCATGATGCCTGTCTCGTGATCGATGACGGTAAGATCCGGTGCCTCTTCGTTCGTGATGAGCGCAGGGCAACGGACTGTCGTAAGAGGGACACGAATACCACGAGGGGCAGGAATCCTCAAGCGATCCGTCGTCCTTGCCCCCTGCTAGTGCTTTCCCCGTACAGTTCGTTGTATTCTCCGAACAGAACGGGATCGGGCATAATTTCCCCGTGCCCGATCCGTTCTGCTGTGACGTCATGGGTGCGAGGGGGTGGCCCGCTATGCGACTCTTCCGTCATTTCCCGCTCATTCTCGGAGCGCTGGTTTTTATCACTTGCACGCTCCCTCACCCTGCGGCCGCCCTCCTCATGGATGCCAAAGCCTACAACGATATGGGCATTGTCCTTCAGCAAAAGGGCGATCTCGATGGCGCGATCGAGAATTACCGGCAGGCGATCAAACTCCAGAGCGATTTTGTCGAGGCCCAGTACAACCTGGGGGTCGCGCTGCAGGCCAAGGGGGATTTCGACGGCGCCATCGCGCAATATCGCACGGTGTTGCAGCTCAAGCCGAACGATGCCAATGCCTATGGCAACATGGGCAACGCCCTTACGGCAAAACGCGACCTCGACGGTGCAGTCGAAGCCTATCGGATGGCGTTGCGCATGGATCCCGACAATTTTCTCGTGCACTACAATCTGGCCATCACCTTGCGGGCCAAAGGGGATCTGGACGGGGCGATCGAGGAATATCGCACCACCATCCGGCTGAAACCGGACAAGGCCGACGCCCACAATAATCTGGGGATTCTCCTGCAGTCGAAGGGCAAGCTGGATGAGGCCATCACCTATTATCGCGAGGCCATCCGGCTGGAACCGGAGTATGTCAGCGGCCATTACAATTACGGCATTGCGTTGCAGGCAAAAGGCGAGCTCGATGCCGCGATCGTCGAGTATCGGACGGTCATTCGTCTGCAGCCCGATCATGTGGGTGCGCACAATAATTTGGGGATCGCCCTCCAGGCCAGAGGAGACCTGGATGGAGCCATTGCCCAGTACCGCGCGGTGGCCGGGTTGAAACCCGACCATGTGAAGAGCCGATACAATCTGGGCGTTGCACTTCAGGGGAAAGGCGACCTGGACGGCGCCATCGCCGCTTTCCGTGAAACGCTCCAGCTCCAGCCGGACCACCTCAACGCCCACCTGGGCCTGGGGAACGCGCTTCAGGAAAAAGGCGACCTGAACGGCGCCATCGCAGAGTTTCGCACCGTCCTGCGCCTGCAGCCGACGCATGCCGAGGCGCATCTCTCCCTGGGGACTGCGCTGCAGGCCAGCGGCGATCTCGACGGGGCGATCGCGATCTACCGCAATCTCCTGTCCATGCAGCCGGAACGCGCCAGGGCGCGGTACAACCTGGGCGTGGCGCTGCAGGCCAAGGGAGACCTGGACGGGGCGATTGAACAATATCGCGTCCTGGTGAATATGAGAGAGGACTACGCAACCGGCTACTACGCACTGGGGCAGGCCCTGGCACAGAAGGGACAGCGGGAGGAGGCCATCAAGGCGTTGAGGACCTATCTCGCACGCGAGCAGGACACACCCACCACACACCAACGGATTGAGCGGGCACGCAGCCGCCTGAAGGAACTCGAGAGCTAGCCGCTTTATCATGTGCACTGCTCAGGCAACCCTCGCGAGCGGAGACTTTCATCGCATGGACAGCAGAGGGGCAAGTGAGGTAGATAAGTGGCTCCGTTCGCCCGTTGGTGATATCGACGGAATACTGACGACGAAAAGGAGGCGATGATGAAGGCGTGGCTTCGCGCTCTATGCCATGGACTGCTGCTGGCAGGCTTCAGCGGGTTGATCGGATGCGCGCCGATCGAACCGCCTCCTCCTCCGTCAACCCCGGTTTCCATCTCGACATATCAGAGTGTGGCAGGAAAGTGGGGCGGAATATTGAAGGCCAAGCCCCGGTCACGAGATGATGACTGGATGACCTTGACGATCGGGGACGACGGATCGTACGACTTTGTGAGCATGCGAACGATCGGCATCTTCCACGGGAAGGGAACATTCACGATCGTCGAGGGGAAGCTTAGAGGAGAGGGCGAACGAGGTTCGGCCATCGTCACGCTCTACGAAGACGGCGGGCGGCGCAGGCTGAAGGTCGAGGGCGCAACAAACGACGGCGTCCAATACTCGGCTGATCTGACGCCGACAAAGTAACCGTCGCTTCTCCCGGACACCCGGCTCCACCTCCAAGCTGCAGATTGACAGTCGATTCCCTCCCGGCTCAACAAATCAGGCCCGCCTGTACCAGGCGCCTCATCATCGCGGCGCCTGGTTATGCAGCTCCCGCAATTTTCCCTCTCGTGGCTCCGCTTGCCTGTACCGCTCGCCAAGGCACGTCGAAACAAATCGAAAAACTACTCAGGTAGATCCTCCTCTTCCATCCTGCGCTTCACGGTCAGCTTCGTCGCCAAGTCTTTGTTTTCATTTGGCCTGACAGGGTCCCGACGGTATAACTAGACCATGGGTAAGAGAAGGGATCTTAGGAGACACAGAGACTACCATGGCCTCAATTCTGATCATCGACGACGAGTCTGAAATCCGCGACCTCCTCCGGCTCACATTGGAACGCGCCGGGCACCGGGTGTCGGAAGCAACCAACGGCAGGGAAGGGATGGCGCAATACCGGTCGGCGCCGACCGATGTCGTTCTTGTCGACATTATGATGCCCGTTCAAGATGGTCTGGAAACAATCCTGGCGCTCACGAGGGAATTCATCAACACTAAAGTGATCGCGATGACAGGGGCGACCGGCAACCAGAGCAAGCTGGACGTGGCCAAACTCCTCGGCGCGCGCCACACTTTTCTCAAGCCTTTCAACATGCAGACGATGCTGTCAACGATCGACTATGAGCTGACCCACTAGAAGGAATGATAGCCTTCGAATGAGGACTTTTCAGGCACTCTGCTTTCGAGCAAGAGGATTACTGAGAAGCACCGCTCAAGATTCCCTCCCGTTGGCGGGCCTTCTTGGAAGGGATTACACTCATCCGGCAGTAGACCTTTCGTCGCTTCCCATATCCCGGCGCACTATGGAGAGCCAAGAGACTTCGAAGCGGTGGTCGACCCACTGGTGGACGCGTAGCGCCATTGTCGCGTCGACCGTCACCCTGGTCTCTCTCCTGGGTTTGCTGGAGGGAATCGATCGCTGGGCCTATGAGAGAATCGCGGTCCTGAGCGGGACCGAGTCGATTCAGACAGAGTCGCCCGACGAGGTCATTGATGGTGAGGCCGCCGCGCTTGTCGTCGAGGCTTCCCGGGAACAGCACGTGCTCCCGTACGCCCCTCCGGCCGTCACCTTTACCCTCATCGCTGCCGCAGCCGTGACTGCCGTCCACATTGCCGTGCGGTTTCGCCCCGTCGTCGGGTTTGGACTCCTGGCCACCATAGCGGCCTGCTACGGACTTCTGGCCCTCGTGACATTCGTCGTAACCCACTGGATGTTGGAGTTGTGTGCCGTCCCGCTGGCGCTCACGTTGGGCTATGGCGTCACCGCGAGCGTAGACACGCTGCAGACGCAGGCGCAACGCCGGTTCCTCCAGCAACTCTTTTCGCGTCACGTTCCCCCGGAAGTTGCCCGCTCCATCTGGCGCCAGCGGGAACAATTTCTCCCCGGCGGCCGGCTGCATTCGCAAAAGTTGACCGCCACCATCCTCTTCGCCGATATGCACGGCTTCACCGCTCTCTCGGAGACCGTCGATGCCAAGACCTTGATGGCGTGGGTGACCGAGTATATGGAGGCGATGGCCCGGTTGATTGTGGATCACGGCGGCGTGGTAGACGAGTACTTCGGCGATGCGCTCAAAGCCACCTTCGGCGTTCCCTTTGCCCGCACGAACTCCGACGAGATCATGCGGGATGCGGCGCAGGGAGTGGCCTGCGCGCTGGCCATGGGTGAGAGACTGCAAGTCCTGAATCGCCGGTGGACGGACCGGGGATTCCCTACAATAGATATGCACATAGGAATCTCAACCGGCGAGGTGGTGGCCGCTTGTATCGGACGCGCGCAGCCGATCAAATTCACGACTATGGGCGAT
>DATIGF010000040.1:0-37762 GCA_035454865.1 Nitrospiraceae bacterium
AAAGTCGGGCACCAGGAAAGCCAAGTATCCCGATATCCGCCGTGACCTCGAGCGTCAGCGCGCGGCAATCCTTGACGAAGTCGGGGAAGTCCTGACCAATCGGCCGGACCTCGAATCGTTTCCGGACGTCAGCGACCAAGCCTCAGCGGAAGTTGACCAGAACTTCTCGATGCGGATTCGTGAGCGCGAGCAGAAGTTGCTCAAGAAGATCGATGAAGCGTTGGAGCGGATGAACGCCGCGACCTACGGGATCTGCGAGCGCTGCGGGGGGGATATTCCCTACAAGCGCCTCAAAGCCCGTCCCGTCACCACCCTCTGTATCGAGTGCAAAACCATCGAAGAGCAGGAAGAACGAACCCGCCGCTAATTGCGGAGGGGTGAGTCTCTTCAGACCTGCACCGTGATCCCGTTTCGACGGGGACGCGGCTGCCGGCGCATCGCGGCATATCGGCCCGTCCGGCTAGTGCTTGAGGGCCTTGATCCGTTCACGGGCATGAGCGACGCGGGCTTCTTCTTCCGGAATCCCTTCGACCAGGGCGACGAACGTTTCGTATTCAGCCAGCGCACGCTTGGGTTTGGTCGGTTCATACGCCTCAGCGAGGTTGTAGCGAGCCACGGCATAGTTGGGACGTAGAATCACAGCTTTTTCAAACATGGCTAAGGCTGCCGCGTTGTCTCCAAGTTTCACGTAGACCGTCCCGAGGTTGTTCAACACTTCCGGGATGTTGGGTCTGATCGCCAGTGACAGCAGCATTTCCGCTTTGGCCTTTTCAAATTGGCCCTTGGCTGCCCAGGCGAGTCCCAGTTTATGGTGCGCTTCGGCCTGCCACACTTTATTTGTAAACCCGCTGGCAATGGCTTTCTGATAGGCGTCGGCGGCGACGTCGTAGTTTTTGTCCCCGCAGTAGGCGAGCTGCGCCGCCTGGCCCCGGGCGAATTGCTGGAGCGACAGGAAAGGTTCCTTGTCTTCGCTGCCCTGGTTTTCAATTTTCTGCCCGCCCTTTCCACCCGTCGGATTCCGGAGCCGGTCCAGAAACTCCCGGCGGTAGGGCGAAAACAGTCGGACATAGGGGTCGACCGTAAAGGATGCTTGTAGCAGGATCATATGCTCGCGTGACCCGGTAACCAGGTATTGGGTCGTGCTTTTCTCGTCTCCGGTTTCAAAGAGGGCGCTGGTGTCCATGTTCGCTTTCGTTTCCAGTTGAGCCACATTCAAGTAGAACTCCAGCGAGGGTTTCAGGAGAGAGAGGGTATGGTGAAGTACGGGATACGGCTCGAGGTCCAACCCTCTGGGAAACGTGAAGAGGGCTCCGACCAACAGGCCGTCTTCGTCGAAGAAATACGACTCTTCGCTCTGGGAGGCGCTTTTCGCCGGAGGGATCAGGAACTCCTGCCCGCTCCCCCAGGCTTTCGATGTGTGGGTTGCGGGCGGGTGTGCTTTCAAAAACTCCGGTTTGCGCTCGCACAGTGCAACCGATTTGAGGAGAACAAGATCGCTTTCTGACGGAGGGAGATCGGGACGAATCGGTGCCGCCGGGCCACATCCGACCATCAAAGTGAGCAACAAGAGTAGGCCTGCTGAGTGAATGCGTGATCCGGACAAGGGCATGGAAAGATCCCCGGGAGGCGATTTCACTTCCTCAGACAATACACGATTTTGGGGGGTCTTGGCGAAGAGGAAAAAGAACGGCCCGCTTCCTCGGGAGAAGCGGGCCGTGACTGAACCGGACGAACTGCGGGAACTAGCGGCGTTGCGCGTCCACCATGTTGTCTTCAGCTGTGTAACCCATCAAGTAAGGGAACCAGCTTGCCAGTGTGTAAAGCGGGCGATTGATCACATAGTCGAAGGCCTGACCGACCGGATGGAAAATGAATCCGGCCCAGCGCCAGGGGTTGTCATTAATGGGTGATCCGGCAGCCGGGTCCGAGTAGACCAGCGTGGTGCTGTCCAGAACGTTATAAATGCTGGTGGGGGGAGTGTACTCCCTGTCATCCGCGGTTTGTTGGTGCGTCGTTCCGCAGCCCGCAGCCACCATGGCCAGCATCGCAATACCAATTGCCCACGTCGTTGCTCTCATAACATTACCTCGCTTGTTTCGGTCCCATCCGCACGATCGGCTGGAATCTTCCCAAATATAGGGGAAGTGTAGCCGACACCGGCCGTTCTGTCCAGAATCGAGGGAGTTTCGCCATTCCCATGAAAAACACTGTCTTGGAGAAGGAGAGGGGGAATCAAAGACGAAGATGGTGGGCGATACAGGTATCGAACCTGTGGCCTCTTCCGTGTGAAGGAAGCGCTCTACCACTGAGCTAATCGCCCACGGCCCAGGAGTCTAGCACGGAGCAATTGGCCGGTTCAATTGAGCGAACGAGATGTGGCACTGACCGACGGGTCGGGGCGGTGAACATCTGCTACCTTGACTTCACCAAAACACGGTTTCTAGAATGTGTCCCTTTCCCCTGCATGGAGCGTCGACTGCATGAGAGATGACATCGTCATCGTGGGTGGTGGTCTGGCTGGATCAGAAGCGGCCTGGCAGGCCGCGAACCGTGGCGCCAGGGTCACGCTCTACGAAATGCGCCCGAAAGAAATGACGAAGGCGCATAAGACCGGAGGATTGGCCGAGCTCGTCTGTTCGAACTCGCTCGGCTCCGTTGATCCGCAGAACGCCCCTGGCGTACTCAAAGAGGAAATGCGTCGGCTGGGCTCGCTCATTGTCGCCTCGGCCGAACAAGCCCGAGTGCCGGCCGGATCGGCTCTGGCCGTTGATCGCGACCAATTCTCACTGAAAGTGACTCAGGCGCTCGAAGGCCACCCGAATATCAGGATTCTCCACGAAGAGATTGCCGAGATCCCCACGGACTGTCTCTGCATCATCGCCACAGGTCCTTTGACGTCGGACAAACTCTCACAGGCCATTCGTGCTGTGACCCAGTCTCAGCATCTTTATTTTTTCGATGCGATCTCGCCGATCATCGATGCCGACTCGATCAACATGGACATCGTCTTCCGCGCGTCGCGGTATGACAAGGGCGGCGATGACTATCTCAATTGTCCTATGACCGAGGAGCAGTACAACACCTTCTATGACACCCTCATGGCGGCGGAGAGGGTGCAGCCGAAGGAATTCGAAAAGACCCCCTATTTCGAAGCCTGCATTCCCATTGAAGTTATGGCCGAGCGCGGCCGGCAGACAATGCAATTCGGGCCGCTCAAGCCCGTCGGCCTGGAAGATCCCCGAACTGGCGTACGGCCCTACGCAGTCGTCCAGTTGCGGACCGAGAATGTCCATCGCACCTGCTACAACATGGTAGGATTTCAGACCAAGCTCACGTATCCGGAACAAAAGCGCGTCTTCCGCCTGATTCCCGGTCTGGAGCAGGCTGAGTTCTTGCGATATGGAAGCCTGCATCGCAACACGTTCATCAACTCCCCGCAGCTGCTCCTGAATACGCTGCAATTCAAGGCCCGCGGCACATTGTTCTTCGCCGGGCAACTGGTCGGTGTGGAAGGCTATACCGAATCTGCGGCGATGGGCGGCCTCGCCGGCATCAATGCGGCACGGGCCCTAGCCGGTCTTCCGCTGGTGACGCCTCCCTCCACGACAGCGCATGGATGCCTGGTCTCCCATGTTGCGCTATCCGATCCCCGCCATTTCCAGCCGATGAACACGAATTTCGGACTCTTCCCTCCCCTGTCCAGCCCTCCCCGGGACAAGGAGAAGAAGCGGCAAATGATCGCCCAACGGGCCCTTGAGGATTTCGAATCATGGAAGACGCGATCCGGGCTTTCGTGAGTTTCCTCGAGGTCGAACGCAATGCCTCGCGCGAGACCATTCGCAGTTATCACTCGGACCTGCAACAACTGACGCGGTTTCTCTACAGAACGGAGAGTGCTCCACGCTCGATTCGAGCGGACCATGTCTCGACCGAAGATATCCGGGCCTACCTCCACTGGCTGGATCGAAAGGGGGAGAAAGCCTCCTCGCTTGCGAGGAAGCTGGCTTGCCTGCGGAGTTTTTATCGATTTCTCGTGCGGGAAGGGACCGCACAAAAAAATCCTGCGGAGGACATCAGGAGTCCCAAGTTGCCGAAGCCGCTCCCTCGAGTTCTGACAAAGGACGATGCCAATGCGTTAATGGAATTTCCGGGGGAAGAATCGTCACTGTCCTTACGCGATCGTGCCTTGCTCGAAACCTTGTACTCAACCGGTGCGCGGGTGAGTGAAGCAGTCGGAATCAACCTCGGCGATCTCCATCAGGCGCAGGGGCTTGTCCATTTGAGGGGCAAGGGCCGCAAGGAACGGGTGGTCCCGATCGGCGATGTCGCCATTCAAGCGATCCGCGAGTATCGCACCTCATTAAAGCTCTCAGCCGCCAGCCGTCAACCGTCAGCTCCGGTCTTCTTGAATCATCGCGGAGGCCGGCTTACAACGCGGAGCGTGGCCCGGATTGTCTCCCGGTACTCCAGCCGGCTCGCCGGAGGAGCAGTGAGCCCCCATGCACTGCGGCATTCCTATGCGACGCATTTGCTCGATGAAGGCGCGGACCTCCGGTCGATTCAGGAGATGCTCGGACATGCATCCCTGAGCACGACGCAGAAGTATACGCATCTGGCCGCCGATCAACTTGTTGCGGTGTATGACCGCGCTCATCCGCGGGCCCGCCAGGCCGGGAGCGCGACTCCGAGGAAGGATCCTAAGCCATCATGATCATCCGGTCGACCACCATTTTGTGTGTCCGTCGCGACGGGCGAGTCGCGATGGGCTGTGACGGCCAGGTGACCGTCGGGACCACAGTGATGAAGCACAACGCCAAGAAGCTGCGGCGCCTGCATCACGATCAGGTGCTCGCGGGATTTGCCGGGGCCACGGCGGACGCCTTTACACTGTTTGAAAAATTTGAGGGCAAGCTGGAAGAATATCGGGGTAATCTCACGAGAGCGGCCGTCGAGCTAGCGAAGGACTGGCGGACCGATCGGGTGCTTCGACGCCTGGAGGCACTGCTGGCGGTGGCCGGTCGGGAGCAATCCTTCATCATTTCAGGAACCGGCGATGTCGTTGAACCGGAGGACGGCATCCTGGCGATCGGTTCGGGAGGGCCATATGCGCTGGCGGCAGCCAGGGCGCTGCTTGGCCATTCTACCCTGGAGGCCGCGGTCATTGTCACCGAAGCGATGAAGATCGCCGGGGCCATTGATATCTATACCAACCAGCAGATTATCGTCGAGGAACTGAGAGGATAAACCGACATCGTGAAGCACCAGACGACCGACACCACCCCGCTGAACCTCAATAATTTCACACCGCGCCAGATAGTCGAGGAGCTGAATCGCTACGTCATCGGGCAGAAGGATGCCAAGCGGATGGTGGCCATTGCGCTCCGCAATCGATGGCGGCGCCAGCAGTTGTCTCCCGATTTGCGCGATGAGGTGATGCCGAAAAACATCATCATGATCGGCCCGACCGGCGTGGGGAAAACGGAAATCGCGAGACGGCTCGCGAAGCTGGCCCAGGCGCCGTTCATCAAGGTCGAAGCGTCAAAGTTCACCGAAGTCGGCTATGTCGGCCGCGATGTCGAGTCCATCATTCGCGATCTGACCGAGCTGGCCATCAACATGGTGAAGACGCATCGCCTGGAAGCGGTTCAGCAAAAAGCCGAACAGCATGGAGAAGAACGGCTGCTCGATCTTCTCCTGCCTCCGCCTCCGCCCAGACCGGGTTTCGTGGAAGGCGCGGGCGAAGCGGTCGCTCAGACGTCGCACGATTCACACGAGACCACCAGATCGAAACTACGACTGCAGCTTCGAGAAGGCAAGCTCGATGAGCGGACGGTTGAGATGGAGGTGAAGGAGCGAAGTCTTCCGGTCGGCGTGATCTCCAACGTCGGCGGACTCGACGATCTCGAAAGCAACCTGCGGGACATGTTGGGTGGAATGTTCCAGGGCAAGAAGAAGAAGCGGCTCATGAAAGTGCCCGAGGCGCTGAAACACCTCACGCAGGAAGAGGCGCAGAAGCTCATCGACATGGACGATGTCGTCCGTGAAGCGATCGCCAAGGTCGAGCAGACCGGGATTGTGTTTTTGGACGAGATCGACAAGATCGCCGGCCGCGAACGGACGATGGGGCCGGATGTCTCGAGAGAAGGCGTGCAACGCGATTTGCTCCCGATTGTGGAAGGCTGCACGGTCACCACCAAGCACGGGCCGGTGCTGACGGATCACATTCTTTTCATTGCCGCCGGGGCTTTTCACGTGGCCAAGCCGTCCGATCTGATTCCCGAACTTCAAGGCCGATTTCCCATACGGGTCGAACTCAGCCCCTTGTCCAAAGAAGATTTTGTGCGTATTCTCACGGAGCCCAAAGGGTCGTTGGTTCGGCAATATCATGCCCTGCTGGCGACAGAAGGCCTGACCGTCGAGTTCACGAAGGACGGCGTGGAGGAAATCGCCGACATTGCGGTGCAGGTGAATGAGCGGACGGAGAACATCGGCGCGCGCCGCCTTTTTACGATCATGGAACGGCTGCTGGAGCAGATTTCGTTCGAGGGACCGGAGTGGCCGGACAAGACCGTGCACATCACCGCCGGGTATGTCCGTGAGCGTCTGAAAGATATCGTGAAGGACCAGGACCTGAGCCGGTATATTCTGTAGCCGCCGTAGGCGGCTACCAGGTCCGGGATAAGGGGTGCGAGGCGAGAGGAGGAAAGGACGAACCCCCAGCCACGAGCCTCTCGCCACTAGCCAGGAGCGAAGCGATGAATAAACTGATTAAGAAAGCCAACGTCCTGATCGAGGCTCTCCCCTACATTCGGACGTTTCGCGGGAAGACCGTGGTGGTGAAGTACGGCGGCCATGCTATGACGGACTCCTCGCTCAAGGAGCGCTTTGCACAGGATGTGGTCTTGCTGAAGTATGTCGGGATCAATCCGGTCATCATTCACGGCGGGGGACCTCAGATCGATAAGATGCTGGATCGGCTCGGGATCGAAGCGAAGTTCCGTCATGGCGTGCGGGTGACCGACGAGGCGACGATGGAGATCGTGGAGATGGTACTTGCCGGGAAGATCAACATGGAGATCACCGATCTCATCAACCGGCACGGCGGCAGCGCGGTCGGCCTAAGCGGAAAAGATGGAGGATTGATTCTGAGCAAGCCGCTCACGGCCAGGGCCTGGGCGGAAAGTTTAGAGCGCGATCTGGACGGGGAAGAGAGCGACGGCGACTTTGGCCTGGTCGGGGATATCGAGAAAGTCGATCCGAGTCTGCTGCACAAGCTCCAAGGGGACCATTACATTCCCGTGATTGCCCCGATCGGGACGGACCGCGAGGGGAATACCTACAACATCAACGCCGATCTCGTGGCGGGCGCCGTGGCTGCGGCCTTGCGGGCGGAGAAGCTTGTCATGATGACGGATATCAAAGGCATTCGCGATGCCAAGGGGCGCCACCTCTCCACTGTGTCCCGCAAGGACGTGCAGCGCATGGTGAAGAAAGGGACAATTACGGAGGGCATGCTGCCGAAAGTCCATGCCTGCCTTGATGCACTGGCCGGAGGAGTCGGGAAAGCCCACATCATTGACGGGCGGATGCCCCACGCCATCCTGCTCGAAATTTTCACGCACAAAGGCATCGGGACCGAGATCACGTCGTAACGCTCTCGCGTCCGGGGTACTTCTGAGTGTCAGCCCACACCGATCGCTTCATCCCGCATCTTGAGCAGGTGGTTGGGGAGCGGCATCCGGATTCCTCCCCCGGTGCGCTTCAGGACACGGCGGACTATCTCAGGGCGGAGTTTGCACGGCTCGGGCTTCAGACGAACTCGCACAGGTTTGAGGCATGGGGTGGAATCTACGAGAACCTGATCGCCACGGTGCCCCATGGGGGGGGGCGTTCGGGTCCCCCGCTTATTCTTGCGGCGCACTACGACACGGTCATCGGTTCGCCCGGTGCGGACGACAATGCCAGTGCGCTCGCCGTTCTGTTGGATGTTGCACGTCAGGTCGTGGGTGCCCGTCTTCACCGACCGGTCCGATTCGTTGCCTTTTGCCTTGAAGAAGAGAATCTCTTGGGCAGTCGAGCCTATGCTGCCCATCTGACTGCGACGCAGCAATCAGTTCTTGGTGCAATCGTTCTGGAATGTGTGGGTTTTGCGCGTGATGAGGAAGGATCCCAACAGATTCCGCCCGGCGTGCCGGTGGCCGTTCCGACGGTCGGAAACTTTCTTGCTGTGATCGGCAACCAGAACTCACAGGCCCTGACGGAGGCCGTGGACCGCGCGATGAGGCTTCATCTGCCCGTGGTGCCGCTGGTGGTGCCGGGTAACGGCGAACTCCTCCCGGATACCAGACGGAGCGACCATGCGTCCTTCTGGGAACAAGGAATTCCAGCGGTGATGCTGACCGACACAGCCAATTTTCGCAACCCCCATTACCATCAGCCGACCGATACGCTGGACACGTTGAATCTGGACTTCATGGCTGCTGTTGCCGATGCAGTGAGGGCGGCGGTGATGGGGCTTGCCGGACCTGAAGAGGGCTCCCGATGACCGCGAGAGTCAGCCGCGCGAGCAAGGTGCTCATTGCGAAGGTCTTTGCGCACCTCGACTACAAGACGCTGGGACAGGTCTATTGTTGGGAGGGTGGGAACGAGTTCTGGCATGCGAGGCGCCGGCCTTGCCAGCGACTGGGGCTCACAGTGGCTGAAGCCTTGTTGGAGAAGTTGCCGCCGGAAGGGCGCAGTCTCTACGTCGGAGCCGGGGTGGCAGAACTTCCATCGTTGCTGGTTGAAGCGCTTGATTGTCACCGCCAGGTGGAACCCTACAATCTTCGGCGATCGGAAGTGGCTGTCCTGAACCGAGCCTGCCGCGGCCTCCCCGTCAGCTTTCGTGCACGTGATGCGGCATCCGCACGGGGCCGATTCGATCATCTGTGGATGGTGAGTGTGCTGAACGACCCGGAGCGGCTCCCTCACCTGGCGCCGCTGTCATATGGGGAGGCCAACCCGGTCACGTTCAATCCCATACGATTCCAGAAAGAGCGGCGGATTGTGCAAGGGATCGTGAATCGATGTATGGCCAAGCTCAGGCTCCCGGGGCTTGTGACGACGTCGACAGAGGAAGTGGTCTGGATTGCGGAATGGTGTCACCGTCACGGGATTCCCTATCGGGTGGAGCGGCAACAGTACCCGACAGCGCTTGTCGGTGACCCGATCTGCTTCATGCGAATCGGCGGAGGCTGGTTCAAGAGTTGAAAAGTTTGCATGCTCTGCGAGCCCTTCAACGATGTAACCTTCAACTCTTACACTTTAAACCCGGCATTCTTCCCCTGGTCACCCATGTACTGCCGCGCATACTGCACATAGTTCTCTGCGGATTCTTTGATCCAGGCAAGTTCGGTATCGGATACCGCGCGTTGCACACGGCCCGGTGAACCGAGTATCAGGCTCTTCGGCGGGACAATCGTGCCTTCCACGACCAGCGTGCCGGCCCCTACGACCGAATCCTCTCCGATCACCGCTCCGTCCATCACGATCGCCCCCATCCCCACCAAGACACGGTCCTGGATTGTGCAGCCGTGGAGCACCACGCTATGGCCGATGGTCACCTCGTTCCCGATAATGAGGGGGTGGGTGTCGTGGGTGACGTGCAACATGCAGAGGTCCTGGACATTGGTCCGATCGCCGATTCGGATGTAGTGCACATCGCCCCGGATGACGGTATTAAACCAGACGCTGCAGTACTCACCCATGACAACATCGCCGATCACCACCGCGGTGTTTTCGACAAAGCAGGATTGAGGCACGGTTGGTTTGATTCCCTGAAACGTGCGAATCATGGACGCACTCTAGCGCGGACTATTCATGAATATCTACTGCGACAGCCGATCCTCTCGCCCAGCGTGGCGGTTCTCGCTCAGCCTCCTCGACAGACTGCAGGTATGCCTGCGTCGGCTTCGCGCGCGAGCCGCCACGGTGGGCTTCGGTCTCGACTGTCTCGCGACGACATTCATGAATAGTCCGCGCTAAGGGAATCGGCCCATTCGCCGCAAGTGTCTAATTGACAGGCTTTTTGACCGTCCCGTAGACTGAACCTCTTATGAGTCAGCCACTGATCAAGCTTGCCCGGCCGGGGCGCGAGAAATCCTTGCCTGCGAACGGCCGGAAAACCACCATCGGATTCGTCAATCTGGGCTGTTCCAAAAACCAGGTCGACTCTGAAGTGATGCTGGGCACCCTCGTGCAGGACGGATTCCAGCTGACCGGCGACCCCAAGAAAGCCGAGGTCGTGATCATTAACACCTGTGGTTTTATTGAAGAAGCGAAGCAGGAGTCGATCAATACGATCCTCGAACACGGGAAGCTGAAGAAGAAGGGGACTTGTCGTGTCCTCATCGCCGCCGGTTGTCTGGCTCAACGGTACCAGGGAGATTTGCTCAAGGAATTGCCGGAACTGGATGGCGTGGTCGGGACCGGAGAGTTCGGCAAGATCGCCGACATCTGCCGCGATCTTCTGGCGCCGACGAAGCGGCACCAGCGCCTCTGGGTCAGCAAGCCGCCCTACCTCTACGATGAACTGGCTCCCCGCCTCAGGCTCGGCAAGCAGCATACCGCCTATGTGAAGATCGCCGAGGGGTGCAATCGCAATTGCGCCTTCTGCGCGATTCCGCTAATGCGGGGCAAGCAGCGCAGCCGGCCGGTAGAATCGATCGTGGCCGAGGCGCGCCGCCTGGCTGCGGAGGGGGTCAAAGAGATCAATCTCATTTCACAGGACACGATCAATTACGGCGTGGATCTGGGCCTGCGTCAGGGGCTCGTGAGTCTGCTTCGGGAGTTGGTGAAGGTGAAAGAGCTGCGCTGGATCAGGCCGTTCTATCTGTACCCCCAACAAGTGACAGATGAACTCTTGGATCTCTATGCAGGGGAAGAAAAGATCACGAAATACATCGATATGCCGTTGCAGCACATCAATGATCGGATGTTGAAGCGCATGCACCGGTTGGGCGATCGCGCCGCCATCGACGCGTTGGTGGACCGGATTCGTACCCGCATTTCCGGTGTGACCTTCCGGACGGCTTTCATCGTGGGATTCCCCGGCGAATCCGACGATGCCTTCGATGAATTGAGCGCCTATGTGGCGAAAACCGAATTCGATCGGGTGGCGGTGTTTTTGTATTCGGATGAAGAGGGCACGGCGGCGGTGGACTTTGATGAAAAAGTGGAGCGTCCGGTCATGGACGAACGCCGTAATGAACTCCTGGCCATACAGGAAGGGATCGCGTCAGCGCGAGGCCGGGCTCGTATCGGGTCAACGATGACGGTGATGGTTGAAGGTGTTTCTGAAGAGACGGAATGGCTGCTCGAAGGCCGCCACGAAGGATTGGCTCCTGAAATCGACGGCGTCGTCTATATCAATGATGGTTCCGCCTCGGCGGGCGATTTTGTGAAGGTCGAGATCACCGATGCCGCGACCTATGACCTTGTCGGCCATATCGTCACATAATCCTGCCTCCATCACATGCTCCTCCTCCTCTGCTACACTTGAACGAATCAATAATCGCGCGCCGGTAGATATGGCTGCACAGAAGAAAGAGTCCGTTGTTCTCCTCATCCACTGTCAGGACCGGAAGGGCATTGTCGCCCGGGTCTCGGGGTTCATTCACGATTTCGGCGGCAATATCCTCGACTCCGATCACCATACCGACGGAGAGACCAACGATTTTCTGATGCGGATGGAGTTTGCGACGGAAGGATTGCAGATTCCACCCGATGAAATTCAGGCCGCCTTTGCACCGATCGCCAAAGTGTTCGACATGCGCTATCAAGTCCATCTCTCCAGTCGCCGCACCCGTGTCGGCATGTTGGTGTCTAAGCAGGATCACTGTCTGGCGGATTTGCTTCAGCGGCATCGTCGCGATGAACTGCACGTCGATATCCCCGTCATAATCTCCAATCATGACACCTGCGCGAGCTGGGCGGAGCTCTTCAAGATTCCGTTTGCAGTCTGTCCGGTTACGAAAGAGACGAAGCCGCAGCAGGAGCAGCAGGTGGTGGCGCTCTTGAAAGAGCATCGCGTGGAGTTAGTCGTGATGGCCCGCTACATGCAGATTCTCAGCGCTGAGTTTCTCTCCCGGGTCGGCTGCCCGGTCATCAATATCCACCATTCCTTCCTGCCCGCCTTCATCGGCGCGAATCCCTATCGGCAGGCCTATGAACGCGGCGTGAAGATCATTGGCGCGACGGCGCACTATGCGACGCAGGATCTGGACGAGGGGCCGATCATCGAACAGGACGTGATCCGCATCGGCCACCGGGATACGGTCGAGGATTTGGTTCGCAAAGGGCGGGATCTTGAGGAGATTGTGCTGGCCCGCGCGGTGCGCCGTCATATTGAGCGGCGGGTGTTGGTCTATGGACGTAAGACCGTCGTGTTTGATTGACAGGCCGCTGAAGATGTCCGCCAGCTTCGTTCTCGCATCATTCAGGCTCCCCACGTGCCCCAGAGGGTGCGACTCGTCCCTTCACTCGCTACGGCTTTGCTGATCAACCATTGTGAACGGCCTGTGGGGGTGAGGTAACAGCCTCACCCCCAGAATGCCTGCTTAGACCTTGGCCGACAGAAAGAGCGCCGCGCCTCGTCGGTTGATCAAGATCAGGACGTTGTCCCCTTTCTTGACGGAGGACGACACTTTCTCGAAGTCCTTTACTGACTTGACCGGCTGTCGGTTGATTTCCCTGATCACGTCGCCCGGCGCCAGGCCGGCTTTCTCAGCCCCGCTATCCGGTTCGACCCTGGTCACCACCACGCCCTGAGCCTTGCCTTTAATGCCCAGCTCTTTGGCCGTGTCCCGGTCAAGATCCTGGACGGCGACTCCGGCGAAGGCGTACTCCGGCTCCCCGGTCTCGGTTTTCGCAATCTTGGAGCTCTCCTGCTGCTCACGAATGATGACAGCCAACTCCTTCTCATGTCCGTCGCGAATGACGGTCACCATGACTTTGGTCCCCACCGCCGTTCGTGTCACCAGTCGCTGCAATGCCACCGCATCCTCAACCGGCGACCCCTGATAGGCGGTGATGATGTCACCCTGCTTGAGACCGGCTTGGTCTGCCGGGCTGCCTTCCTTCACGTCACTGACCAGCGCGCCTTTGGTCTTGGTGATGCCGAACGATTTGGCCAGATCCTGGGTGAGATCCTGAATACCGACGCCAAGGAAGCCCCGCACGACTTTCCCGTCCTTCACCAGGCTTTCATAGATCGGCTTGCTCATGGTAGTGGGAACGGCAAAGCCCACGCCCTGGTACCCGCCGGTTTGCGAGAAGATGGCGGTATTGATGCCCACCAACTCCCCTTTCGTATTGACCAGCGCCCCGCCGGAGTTTCCAGGATTGATCGCCGCGTCGGTCTGGATGAAGTCTTCATACTGCGTGATCCCCATGCGACCACGCCCCAATGCGCTGACGATGCCCAGCGTCACGGTCGAGTTCAGACCGAAAGGATTGCCGACAGCCAGCACATATTCACCCACCTGCAACTTCGACGCATCGCCCCAGGCCACTGTCGGCAGGTTCTGCCCATCGATCTTCACGACGGCGAGATCGGTTTTAGGATCGGCTCCGACGATCTTGCCCTTGAATTCCCGCTTGTCCGGGAGCGTCACCGTGACTTCACGCGCACTATCGATCACATGGTTGTTCGTCAGGACATATCCATCGGACGAAACGATGACCCCGGACCCTTGTCCGCCGCCCCGATGGCCGCGCGGCTCTCCCGGCCCTTGTGGCCCACGAAATCCCCGGGGACCGAACGGTCCTCCCGGTCCGCCGAAAAATTCTTCCATCCGGTCGCGCAACTCATCCGGCATGGAATGCCCGTCCGCTACTTGTTCCACCGTCACCGTGGTGATGTTGACGACCGCCGGAGTCACGGCCTTGGCCACCTCTGCAAACCCGTTCGACGGTGGTGCGGCCGGCGCCGTGATTGCGGATGATGGACTTGGAGTAGTTGTGCCGGAGGCATGTGAAGTGGTCAGCGCTTGGCCACCCCAGATCAGGATAGCACCCAGAATTGCGATACCGACCGTCGCAGGCACGGTCCGATGAACGAACTGTTTCATGCTGTCCTCCTTACGCCGGATAAGAGCATTAGCCGAGAATGGCTTCTAGGAAAAATACTACGAGAAGCGTAACAACCGGCGATGAGAGAAGGATTAGGACGGTATTAAAAGGTCCTAACAGGCTGCGGGAGAACTATGGTGATTTACCAGACCTCTGCCGGACTGCGCGTATGCAAACCAGGAGAAGCTTGCACAGGATGTCCAGAGAGACCGTCACCTAAAACTCCTTGTTCGTATCTCGTCCTTCGTTTGAGCACGCGAGGGATGCTTCGCGAACGACATTTTGCCGGTCTCGAGAGCGATGCGGGAACGACTCTGTCGGATTGTTCCAGCAATCTGCTAAGCGGATCGAGGCATGAGGGGAAGTGTGACTGTGAATGTCGATCCGTGGCCCACGTCGCTTTTCACGTCGATCCGGCCCTTGTGGGATTCGGCAATCCACGAACAGATCGCGAGGCCGAGGCCGGTTCCCTTCTTGGTGTGGGCGCGCGCGTCATCGGTGCGGAAAAAGCGGTCGAAGATCCGCGCGCGGTCTTCCGGCGCGATGCCGATGCCCTGATCGCTTACCGAAAGACTGGCGTGGTGGCTGTCCGTCACGAGGGCGATTTCAACTTTGCCGCCGGGATGAGAATACTTGACGGCGTTCTCGACTAAATTGAGCAGGAGTTCGCGGAGCCGCAATTCATCGCCTCGAACCACCGCCGGCATGACCGTTCCCAGCACGACCTCGATATTCCGATCCTGACCGAGCAATGTGGCCTGGCGATGGATATCCTCAACCAGCGACTCGAGGGCGACCGGCAGCGACTCCATCTTTACTTCGCCCATGTCGGCGCGGGACAGGAACAGCAGTTCGTCGACGATGTGGGTCATGCGGTCGATTTCTTCCAGATTGCTCTCAAGCACCGACTGATAGTCTTCGAGGGGCCGCGGCCGCCGCAGCACGAGTTCCGTTTCGCCTTTCATCACGGTCAGCGGCGTACGCAATTCATGCGAGGCATCGCTGGTGAATTGACGGATTTGCCGGAAGGACGCATCCAGCCGGCCGATCATGTCGTTGAACGTTCCGGCAAGCCGGCCGATTTCGTCGGGGGCCGTCGACATGGTGAGACGCTGACTCAGATCTCCCGCGGCGATCCGCTGTGCGGCGAGGGTGATCGCATCGACAGGCCGCAAGGCCCGTCCGGCCAGAAACCATCCTCCGGCGAGCGAGACGGCCAGGGCGATCGGCATGGCCACAATGAGCAGGATGAGGAAGCGATGCAGCGTGACCTCGATCGACTCCATCGACGTCCCGACTTGTACGATGTAAAGGAGATTTCCCCGGTAAATAATGGGGACGGAGATGAGACGAAGCGGAGGCTCGTTGGGATACTTGGCCGATTCGAAGATGGTCTGCCCGTTGAACGTCGTTTCGAGGGCGGTTCGGCTGAGCGGCACTTCGTGCTGTTTGATATTCGGGGAACGGATCGTAATCGTGCCGGACGGGCTGAAGATCTGGAAGAACTTATCGATTCGAGCCAGTTCTGGAAATTGGGAGAGCAGTTCCTCTTCGTCGATGAGCGGAAGAAATCCTCGTTCTTCGAGGGAGCGGACGGCGGTGGTGGCGGTCTCTTCCAGCGATTGGTCGACGGCGTCGCGGAGGTTGCGGGCGGTGATGGCGTAGAGGACGACGGAGAAGATAATCAAAACCAGGGCGAGGGCGCTGCCGTACCAGAGTGTGAGCCGGACTCGCAGCGGCATCAGCAAACTCCCAGGCCAGGCGTTTGCCGGATGTCTTGCGACAATACATCAATCCACGGAAGCAATAGATAGCGGCTCTTCAGGAGGCTCAAACAGTTCTGCCAGCAAGGCCGCAGCGGGAGAGGAGGCGAGGCGTACTCTATCCCGTAGGTTGAGCCACCGAGCGATGCGAGAACGAAGCCGGAGGACTGTTTCAGCATCCTGCTAGTCGGCCTTCAGCATGTACCCGCTGCCTCGGATGGTATGGATCAACTTCTTGGATCGGCCGCGGTCGATTTTGTTCCGTAGATAGTTCACGTAGACGTCGATGACATTGGTGAAGGTGTCGAAGTCCTGATTCCATACATGCTCGGAAATCATGGGCCGGGTGAGGACGCGTCCGGTGTGACGCATGAGGTATTCGAGCAACGCGTATTCCTTTAAGGTCAGCTCGATACGTTGACCCCCGCGGGTGACTTCCCGCGTAGCGGGGTTCAGGATCAAGTCGTCGATTTGGAGGATACCGGGGCTTTCGGTCGCGCCGCGGCGAAGCAGGGCGCGGACCCGAGCCAAAAGTTCGTCGATGGCAAACGGTTTGGTTAGGTAGTCATCCGCGCCGGCATCAAGTCCTTTCACCCGCTGATCGATCTGAGATTGTGCCGAGAGGATCAGGATGGGTGTTTGGATGCGCTCGCGGCGGACGTTCTTGAGGATGTCCAGGCCCGACATCGACGGCAGCATCAAGTCCACGACGAGGAGATCATAGTTGGTCGCCAATGCCATTTCGAGACCTTTGGCCCCGTCCTCGCAGAGGTCGACGGCGTAGCTTTCCTCCTCAAGCGCCCGCTTGATAAAGCATCCGACTTTGGTTTCGTCTTCTATGACGAGGACACGCATAGCGACTCCTTGACAGGTGGCTGATTATACCAAACCTGGGGGCGATGATCCTGTTCGAGTTGGTTGAAATGGCCGTCCGGTGAAAAGGTGGGGGCCTGGACGGGTATCCCGGGAGTAGTCGGTCAGGTCGAATCGCCCGGCATGACTTGCTCCACGGACGTGATCGCCGGTTTGTCGTCGCGAAGTTTAAGAACCAGAGTTTCCTCACCTTCGATCTTGATTTCCCGATGCCCTTGCCGGAGTGTCTCTATGGTCTTGAACGAGATCTTCGCGCTCCGTTCGTCCGGGGCGAGCGCCACCGTGGTGTTCACGCGGGCATAGTCATTCGCGCTGGGAAAGGCAAAGCCCATGGCAAGGGTCCGGCGATACTCTTCACGCGAGAGCGTGGTGAACTGCTCCTGCGCGCCTTGCCTCATATGAATGGTAATCGTGGCGTCGGGGGCGATGAGCCGCAGGACCCCGTCGACATCTTTCCGTCGAATGGCCTGATCCAGGGCATCGAGCAGGAGGTCGATGCCTTCGCGGGTCAGATGTAGTTCAGACTTGGAGGACTCCGTCGGCTGGTCAGGCGATCCGGCACCGGTCTGGGCTGTCGTGGGTTGAGCGGAGAAGAGCCGTTTCGTCACCCAGTGACCGCTCAAGAGCGCGTAGCTGATTGCGGCAGTCACGACAAGGATGCCGACGCCCAGCGCAATGGCGCGGGCGTGGCTCGTTGATGGATGTTTCTTCGATGCCGGGAGAGGATGCTCCTCGGGAACCTTTCTTGAAGCCGTCATGGGTTTGAGGTTCCAGTGTGGAATGAAGAGATCACTCCACGATAGCGCAAATTGTCGCGAAAGCAACCGAACTGATGGGATCTGCCGGTTTGATCGGCACGGTCCTTGACCGGCCGGCGGTGCATGAATCCGCGGTCAACGAGTTCCCCACAACCTTCTTGGAATAAGGCAGGATGTCATGATAATCTTCCGCCCGACTTACTCTGGCCTTTTTCACCCAGCAGATGGAACAAATCCGGTAACACAATGACCACGCCAAACTTCCTCGAACCAACCGATACCTTTGTCCACCGACACCTTGGCCCGACTGAAGCCGACATCAAAGAAATGCTGGCGACGTTGGGATTGCAGTCGCTCGAGGCGCTCGTCGATGCGACGGTACCCGGAGACATTCGTCTTCCCAAGCCGCTTGACCTCCCCGCCAACCGGGGCGAACAGGCCGTACTGGCTGAATTGAAGGGGATCGCGTCCCAGAACAAGGTCTATCGGTCCCTGATCGGGATGGGATACTACGATTGCGTGACCCCCGGCGTGATTCAGCGAAACATACTGGAAAATCCTGGCTGGTATACCCAATACACGCCCTATCAAGCCGAGATCTCGCAAGGCCGCCTGGAAGCCCTCGTCAATTTTCAGACCATGGTGGCAGACTTGACCGGCCTGCCGCTGTCGAATGCATCGCTGCTGGACGAAGCCACAGCGGCAGCGGAGGCGATGACGATGTGCCACACCATTGCTCGTGCTGCGGGCCAGGAACGGAAGGAATTCTTCGTCTCGCGCGATTGCCACCCCCAGACCATCGCCGTGCTGAGGACCAGAGCCGAACCGTTGGGCATGACTGTCCGGACCGGCTCCACCTCGTCCCTCGATTGTTCCAACGGCCGGCTCTGCGGGGTTCTGCTGCAGTACCCGGCGACGGATGGGTATGTGGGCGATTTCAGCACCTTGGTGACGCAAGCGCATGAGGCCGGGGTCCTGGTCGTGGTCGCAACGGATCTGCTCGCCCTCACCCTCCTCCGTTCCCCCGGGGAGTTTGGGGCCGACATTGCCGTCGGTTCGACCCAGCGTTTCGGCGTGCCTGTCGGGTTCGGAGGGCCCCACGCCGCCTTCCTGTCGACAAAGGACGAGTATAAACGGCAGATGCCGGGTCGAATCGTCGGCGTGTCGAAAGACGTGACCGGCCAGCCGGCCAGCCGGCTATCGCTCCAAACCAGGGAACAGCACATTCGACGAGAGAAGGCGACGAGTAATATCTGTACGGCTCAGGTCCTCCTGGCGGTCATGGCCGGCATGTACGCGGTGTACCACGGCCCGGATGGGCTGCGCCGGATTGCCGAGCGTGTGCATGGACTGACCCTGGTCCTGGCGGAAGGTTTGCGCCAACTCGGGTTCGACGTGGTCCCGCAGGTATTTTTCGATACCATACGGGTGCTCGTTGCCAAAGGACAGGCTGATCAGATTCTGATGCGCGCGAATGAGCAGGGAGTCAATTTCCGGCACCATGAGGACGGTTCCATCGGTGTCTCGCTCGACGAAGTCAGTTCGGAGGCTGAAATCCTCCATCTATTGGAGATCTTCGTGGGGCATGACCGGTTACCCTTCCAGCTCCGGGATATCGCCGCCGCCGTCGACCTCAACTATCCCAAATCATTGGCCAGGACGAGCAAGTATCTAACGCACGAGATTTTCAACCGGTATCACTCCGAGCACGAGATGCTTCGCTATCTCCACCGATTGCAGGCCAAAGATCTCTCGCTCGTTCACTCCATGATTCCGCTGGGCTCCTGCACGATGAAGCTGAATGCGACCTCTGAAATGTTGCCGGTGACCTGGCCGGAGTTTGCCAGGATCCATCCATTTGCGCCGGAAGAACAGACCCGTGGCTATCAGGATCTGTTTCAGCAACTCGAGGCGTGGCTGGCCGAGATCACCGGATTTGCAGCCGTCTCGCTCCAACCGAACGCGGGTTCACAAGGCGAATATGCGGGACTGATGGTGATTCGGGCGTACCATCGCTCGACGGGGGAAGTGCATCGGGATGTCTGTCTGATCCCGGTATCGGCCCACGGGACGAACCCCGCCAGCGCAGCCATGGCCGGGATGACCGTCGTCGCCGTGGCCTGCGATCGCCAGGGCAACGTGGATCTGAACGATCTTGAAGCCAAAGCGGCCGAGCACCGGGACAGGCTGTCGGCGTTGATGCTCACCTACCCGTCCACTCACGGTGTATTTGAGGCCGGCGTGCGGCGCATTTGCCAGATCGTCCACACCCATGGCGGACAGGTATACATGGACGGGGCGAACATGAATGCGCAGGTCGGCCTCTGTCGTCCCGGCGACATCGGGGCGGATGTGTGTCATCTCAATCTGCATAAGACGTTTTGCATTCCGCATGGCGGTGGAGGGCCCGGCATGGGCCCGATCGGCGTGGCCCGGCATCTCGCGCCCTTTCTGCCCGGGCACCCCGTGACCAAACTCGGCGGGCCCGAGGCCATTGGCCCGGTGTCGGCGGCGCCGTTCGGCAGCGCCAGCATCCTCCCGATCTCCTGGGTCTATATTGCTTTGATGGGTCGTGACGGATTGACCAAGGCGACGCAGGTGGCCATTCTCAACGCCAATTACATGGCGAAGCGGCTGGAGAAGCACTATGCGATCGTGTATACGGGCCGTACCGGCTTGGTCGCGCACGAGTTCATTCTGGACCTGCGGCAGTTCAAGGAAAGCACCGGTGTCGAAGCGATGGATGTCGCCAAGCGGCTGATGGACTATGGATTTCATGCTCCGACAGTTTCGTTCCCGGTGGCCGGCACACTCATGATCGAGCCGACGGAAAGCGAGGCAAAGGCGGAGCTTGATCGGCTCTGTGACGCGCTGATCCTGATTCGAGCCGAAATTCAAGACATCGCCGATGGCCGCCAGCCCCGGACGAACAATCTGCTCAAGAACGCCCCCCATACGGCCTCCGTCGTTACAGCGACGGAATGGAATCGCCCTTATAGTCGAGAGCAGGCGGCGTTCCCGGCCCCGTGGGTCAGGAACAACAAATTCTGGCCCACTGTCGGGCGCATCGACGAGGCTTACGGCGATCGCCATCTCGTCTGTAGTTGTCCCCCTATAGAAAGCTATAAGTCTTAGCCGCCCGTCGGCTGAACCGGTTCAGCGGGAAAAGCCGGCACGAATGACCCACCCCCCAGCCGCTCTCTCCTTGCCCGTCTTTCATGCTCAGCGGTAGAGTGAAGCAAGTCCTTCCATCCGGTGGTAAAGGAGGATCTTATGCCTGGCATCGACCGTCGGGGTTTTCTCGTGCGTACGGGATTGGCCTTGGGTGCCACGGTTCTTGCCGGTAAACTGCCTGGTGTCCTTGCTGCTCCCTCCATCAAGGGCAGTCTCGATAGCTGGGAGGGGGTGCGGGCGCAGTTTCCACTGTCACGCGATCTCATCCATCTCGCGGGGTTTTTTCTCGCGTCCCATCCCACGCCGGTGCGCGAAGCCATCGAACGACACCGTGCCGGCCTCGACGCCGATCCCATCGGCTATTGGTTTGAGCATGAAGAGCAACAGGAAGCGAGGGTCCTGCGAGCCGCTGCAGATTATCTAAGCGTCGATCCGACGGAGATCGCCCTCACCGACAGCACGACCATGGGTTTGGGGCTCTTGTACGGCGGTCTCAGGCTCCGTGAAGGTCAGGAAATTCTCACCACGTCCCACGATCACTATTCGACGGAAACGTCGTTGCGTCTCCGCGCCGAGCGGACCGGTGCCACGGTCCGTCAGATCCCTCTCTACCAGGCGCTCACTGCCGTTTCTCGGGAACAACTCGCCGAAAATCTAGTAAAGCACGTCGATGCCAAGACGCGTGTGGTCGCCGTGACCTGGGTTCATTCGAGCACCGGCCTCAAACTGCCAATCCAGGAGATGGGGCGAGCCATTGCGCGAATCAACCGCTCGCGGGCTGAACAGGACCGGGTGATCTTCTGTGTGGATGGCGTCCACGCCCTGGGCGTGGAGGACTTTCGCCTCGGCGAACTCGGCTGCGATTTTCTCGTCGCGGGGACCCACAAGTGGATGTTCGGTCCAAGGGGAACCGGATTGGTCTGGGGCCATCCACGGGCCTGGCCGGTCGTGAACGCGGTGATTCCGACGTTCAACACCCAGGCGTATGACATGTGGATGAAGGTGACTCCTCCGAAAGAGCTTCCGCAGGCCGTCTACATGACTCCGGGCGGGTTTCACTCGTTTGAACATCGTTGGGCACTGGATGAAGCTTTCACGTTTCATCAGGCGATCGGCAAGTCGCGGGTCGCCCAACGGATTTCCGAATTGAATCAGCTGCTCAAGCAGGGGTTGGCCGTCATGTCGCACGTCACGCTGCACACGCCGCTGTCGCAGGACCTCTCGGCCGGGATTGTCTGCTTTGAAGTGGCGGGTATGACACCTCAGCTGGTAGTGGAAAGGTTGCGGCAGCATGGGATCGTTGGAAGCGTGACACCGTACGCGACGCAGTATGCCAGATTGGCACCGGGTCTCCTCAATTCAGCGAGTGAGATAGAAAGGACGCTCGAAGTGATCCGAAACCTTCGTGCTTAGAGCTGGCTAAGCTCTTGAAGTCATGAGACTGTTCAGATTTGTCAGGCTCGACCCCCTTCCTTTGGGGCATTGTCGAGGGAACGGTGATTCGGCGATAAGTAACCCTCGCGCGCCGCGGTTTTAACGAGAAAGCAATGGCCCAGATCCTGAATTTCAGCGAACATGCCACCGACGACGAGGTGCGCTACCTCACCACTCTTCTGCTCTATCACCTGGTAGAGCGTTGCGGCGGACAACTACAGTTCAGCGCGCAAGACGTCTACAACATCCGCGAAAGCCTCTCGACCAAGATAGTCCAAATCCAACTCGGCGCCGACGTGAAGCTGCGCATCATCGATCGCGTGCCTGAACTCCAGTAGGAATTCCTGCCCCGCCGCTTTGAGCTTCAGCATTGTGGGTGACATGCAGACCTGGGCCACGAGTCAATGCGACCGATGGCAGCGTAACGGTGATTGGGGTACACTTCTTCCCCATGCTGCACATCTCATCTCACGTCACGATCCCTGACTCCGAAATCGACATCCATGCGATGCGGTCGCAGGGAGCCGGGGGTCAGAACGTCAATAAGGTTTCAACCGCGATTCATTTGCGGTTCGACATCGTGGGGTCGTCGTTGCCGCCGTTCTACAAGGAAGAGCTGTTGAAGCTGAAAGATCACCGCATTTCTCAGGATGGGATCATTACGATCAAGGCACAGCAGCACCGCACCCAGGAGCGGAATCGGGAGGATGCGTTGGAGCGGCTACGGCTCCTGATACAGAGCGTTGCCACCCCGCGCAAGAAGCGACGTCCGACGAAGCCGACCAAGGGTTCGAAGCAACGGCGGTTGGAGAGCAAGACGAAGCGGGGGCAACTGAAAACGCTCAGGCGAACAATCGAGTAGCCGCTAGGAATCGTGAAGTGTAACTCGTGAAGCGTGAAGCGCAAGTCCGGAAAAGCCAGCGACGAGATACGAACGATGCTTCATGTCAGTCCGCTGCCGCCAGTGAACCCAGAATGTTGTATCCCCCATCCACGTAGATCACTTCACCGGTAATTCCCCTTCCCAACGGGCTCACAAGGAACAGGGCGGTATCGCCGACTTCGCCCTGCTCTGTGGCTCGGCGGAGTGGGGCGAATTCTTTGTGGTGATCGACCATCTTGCTGATGCCGGACACGCCACGGGCGGCCAACGTCTTAATCGGTCCGGCAGAGATGGCGTTAACGCGGATGTTCTGGGGACCGAGGTCATGGGCGAGATAGCGGACGGTAGCTTCGAGTGCGGCCTTGGCGACGCCCATTACGTTGTAGTGGGGCACGACGCGCTCGGCACCGAGATAGGTGAGCGTGACGATCGATCCTCCCTCGGTCATCAAGGGCATGGCCGCTTTTGTGACGGCAACAAGGGAATAGGCGCTTACATCCAGGGCGGTTGCGAACCCCTGGCGGGTGGTATTCACAAACTGACCGGTGAGTTCTTCGCGCGGGGCAAATGCGACGGAGTGGATGAGAAAGTCCAGTTTGCCGAAGTCCTTCTGGACATGTTGCATCAGCGCGGCAATTTCGGCATCGTGCCCGACATCGCAAGCATAGGCTTTCGAGCCGGGCATCGTGGCGGCGAGTTCTTCGACATTCTCGCGCAGCCGGTCGTTTTGATAATTGAACAGTAGTTGTGCGCCCTGGCTCGCGGCGGACTGCGCGATGGCCCAGGCGATGCTGTGTTTGTTGGCGACTCCGATGATTAATCCCTTCTTTCCATCCAGCAACATTGGCACTGTTCTCCTTCTTGGAAGATCGATGGGCACTTTTATCGAGACGTCCCGGGTCGTCCGTCTCCCGTATTGCGCGGCAAAGAGGATCTGCGCCCCGGACGAAATACGCTCCACGAGCGACGAGGGATGTCGTGCCGCTGCGCAGGGAAGATAGCACGATTTATGCGCTGGTTCTAGAAGGAGGTACGGGGAAAATACGATTAGTTGGTCTTGTTTTCGGTGGAACGAAGCTGGGCGACGATGCGGGTGGCTTCGGGGATGAAGTCTGCACGTTGCTGGGCCTGAGCCAGAGAAAGCGCTTCCGAAGCGAGGGTCACGGCATCGTGATGGCGGCCGCGGCTGCAATAACTTTTCGCAAGGCTCAGCCGGGCATTGACGGACTGGGGTTCCTTCTTGATGACATGTTGGAGCAGCTGCTCGCCCTTGTCCCGATCCCCGCCCAACATGTACGGCAATCTAACAAGGAGAGTGCCTCTGGCGGACAGAGCATCCAGGTGCTCGGGAGCCAGTTCGAGCGTGCGATCCAATTCCTTCATCATGCGGCGAAAGCCCATGACGGAGGTGAGACTCAACTCACCGTCGATTCGCATCAATTCGCCAAGATTACAGAAGAGGGCGAAATGGGCGTCGGCTGACTGATCGTCCAGCGCTATAGCCTGCTCGCCGAGTCGCTGCCCTTTTTCAAAGTGCGCCAGGCGCACGGCTCGCTCCTGCCCCACCCGGCCCAGATGGCATTCCTGCATGGCGTCGGTAACGAGTCCCTGAACGGGTTGCGCGTCGGCGAAATCAGTCCATCCGCACGCGAGCGTTAAGAGAATAATGGCAAGAAGTCGAGCCTTCATGAGTGATCCCTGAATAGGTAAGTTGTGAGCTAGTATAAAGCAAGGAAAGTGCCACCTCCAGGGGATTTTCAGGCAGCTGAAATATCGATGCTTTTTGGAAACCCGTAGCGTTTGTCCTTCTCGACTGTTGTGAAGTTGTGACAGCCTGCGGGAAAACTGCAACAGGGGTGGATGGCGGCCTTCATCTGTTGTTTGATGCAAAGCACGCATGGACCCGGCTAGGGACCCCGTCGACTTGGTGAGGCCATCGGTGCAGAGTGCCGCGTGTTGCCGGGGAGTTGCGCCATGATGTTACGCAGGGATTGAAAGCCGGTTAACATCTCACGATATGTGTAGTGTGCATTGCGGCCGCTCGGATTCGGCAACAAAAATATCCGCGCCCCAGCGAGTTGCATGGAGGTGGGTCCAAGATGGATCGGGTCTCTTGAGCGTTCCTTGGAGGAGAAGAGCGTACGAAAAATCGTGACTCCCAGGAGGGCCAGGATGGGAGGTTGATAGCGTCTGATTTTTCGTTTCAGCGTCGCCACGCCTTGTCGATACTCATCAGGATCGAGGACATCGATGCCGGCGCTACAACGATCGATGATGTTCGTAAGACCCAGGCGCCATTCCGGCAGGCGTTGATCTTCGCGATGGGTCAGGGCTTCATCGACCAACTCCGATTCGTGCAGAAGTTTCCAGAAACGATTCGAATGGCCCGCAAAATGGTGACCGGTCTTTGCTGAGCGGAGGCCGGGATTGATGCCGACGAAGAGCACGAGTATGCCGGGCTGGATGCAGTCACGGAGTCGCCGGTATCGTGGTCGGGAATCGCCCATATTGCCCTGAGGCAGTTTAGCGGAGACTCAGCCATTCTGCCACAGGAAATTGCAGGAAAAACCCTTCGCGCAATCATGAGAAGAATCTCGTAACATACTGATTAGTATGGATAAGTCGTGATTCATACAACTCGGCACCAAGCTTGCTGACTACTCTGCCAAGTGCCGAATGATCGGCGCAAATTTCACAAACTTTTGAGGGGGTGAACAGTTATGAAGAGCATGTTGATGGCAATCATGGCAGTCGCAGTGGCAGTGACCTTCAGCGCGCCTTCCTTCGCCGGTGAGGAGAAGAAGGACAAGAAGGATGAGAAGAAGGGCGGCCACGTCCTCGTGTACGGTGAAGAGAAGAAGGACAAGAAGGACGAGAAGAAGGGCGGCCACGCAGAAGAGAAGAGCAAAGAGAAGAAGGCTGAAGAGAAGGGCAAGTAATCCCTTTTTGGCGAGGCTAGCTGGTTTGAGGGGCCTTCCGCCAAAAGCGGAGGGCTCCTTGTCCGGTCCTCTTACCGTTTCCCGCTTCGGATAAAGACCGACTGCAATCCCACAATCGTTTTTGCATCACGAATCCCTCCCTCTTCAATGTTTTTCACGGCCTCTGAAAGAGGCATTTCGATTACATCCAGCACTTCGTCGCGATCGAGCTGCTGCCGGCCCTTGGAGAGACCTGTGGCCTTGTAGATGTGGATGACTTCGTCCGCAAATCCTGGGGCGGTGAAAATACTTGAGAGGAGTTCGAACGAGGATGCTCGATAGCCGACCTCTTCTTCCAGCTCACGCGATGCGCAGCTGAGGGGATCTTCGCCAGGATTGAGCTTACCGGCTGGGATCTCAAAGATAAACCCCCCGGCCGCATGGCGGAACTGCCGAATTAAGACGACCGTCTCACTGTCTTTCATGGGGACCACAGCCGCGGCCCCCGGATGACGGATGGTTTCCAGCTCAACCGTCAGGCCGTTCGGCAACAGCACAGTGTCGACGTTCAGTGTGACGACTTTGCCTTTATAAATGTTCTTCGTCATATAGAGCGTCTGGCTGATGGCATGATCACGAGAGCAAATAGAGCTTATGGCCTATAGCAGAAACAGGACCTGGGTCCTTGCCCATTCTTGCTTGTGCCATGCGCCATATGCCATCAGCTCTTGGGTTTCTTGTAGAACGGCGTCTTGACGATTTGTGCCGGCACGGCTTTCCCGCGGATGTCGATGGTAACGGGCGTGCCGGGTTCCGCATAGCGCAGGGGCACGTAGCCCAAGCCGATTCCCTTCTGGAGCAGGGGGGAAAGATTGCCGCTCGTAATTTCTCCGATAGGATCCGATGAAGCCTGGGAAGAGAGGATCTTGAACCCGTGGCGCGGGACCGCTTTCTCCAGGAGCTCGAAGCCGACGAACCGGCGTGTGAGCTCCCCGTCCTTCTGCGCCTGAAGGCGGGGGCGTCCCACGAATTCCCCTTTCTGAAAACTCACCGCCCAATCAACTCCCGCTTCCAAAGGGGTGATGTCTTCGCTGATGTCGTTTCCATAGAGCAGATAGCCCATCTCCAGCCGCAAGAGGTCCCTGGCTCCCAGGCCGGCCGGCTTGAGGCCGGAGACACGCCCTTCTTCGATCAGACGTTCCCAGAGGGCTCCGATGCGATCGGCTTCCACATAGAGTTCAAACCCTAGCTCACCGGTGTAGCCGGTTCGTGCGACCAGCGCAGGAATGGATCCCAGGGTGGCCTCGCACGTATGGTGGAGTTTCAGATTTGTGACAGGGGTGCCGCCGAGGGCCACAAGTATCTCGCGGGACAAGGGACCCTGAATGGCGATCTGGGCGAGATTCGTTGAATGATCATCGAGCCTGACGGTCTCACCGGGTTGGCCATTTCTGAGCCACTGGAAGATCTTCTCCCGGTTCGAGGCATTCACACAGAGGAGATATTCTTCCGGCTTGAGTCGATAGACGAAAATATCGTCCTTGATCCCGCCCTGCTGGTTGCAGACCATGGAGTAGTGCGCCTGCCCGACGGCAAGTCTCCCCACGTCGTTCGTCGTCATCCGTTGGAGGAAGGCCGCCGCCCCGGGGCCGGTGGCCATGAGCCGCCCCATATGGCTGACATCGAAGAGGCCGGCTTTGCTGCGAACAGTGTGGTATTCGTCGAGGACGCCACTGTATTGAATGGGCATTTCCCATCCGGCGAAATCGACAAGTTTCGCCCCGGCGGCTCGGTGATGTGTGATGAGCGGGGTTTGTTGCATGGTGTGCTTACTGCACGCCGAGCAGTTCAACGTCGAACACCAAGATAGAATTCGGCGGAATGACGCCGCCCGCGCCTCTCGTCCCGTACCCTAATTCCGATGGGATGGTCAGCTTGCGCTTACCGCCCACTTTCATGCCCTGCACCCCTTCATCCCATCCCTTGATGACCCGCCCGGCACCCAGAGGAAATGAGAAGGGTTGACCTCGATCGACCGAGCTGTCGAATTTCTGGCCGTTCGTCAACCATCCCGTGTAATGTACGCTCACGGTTTTCCCTGCGACTGCCACGGGGCCGCTTCCGATGACCTGATCGCTATACTTGAGTCCGGACGGAGTGGTGACTTCGTCGGCGTTCGCATTCTTCTCGCTCGTGCTCATAGTGCCTCCCCATCCGAGTGCTGGCGTCAGAACCAGCGTTATGATGATGAATAAAATGCGGCGACCTGTCATAGCCTCTCCTTCTATGATGCCGAAGCGCGCTGGTGCGGATCGGCTCGTGTCAGTTTGAGCGTGGCTCAGCGTCCCGCTGGGCAAAGATGGCCAAACTCGCGGTATAGCCATGGAGGAAATTACGGCTGCCAACCGGTCCGATCTCCCCCTGTGCGAAAAACCCTGCGATGGGGATGGAGCCCAGCCGTTCCGTCACTGCCCCGGAGTCGTGGTTCACTCGTCCGAACAGGCCCTGCCCGCGCCCGCAGCAGCTGAAGATCAATGCGCCGAGCGGGCTGTTGCGATGGGTGGTCCGGTCTGTCGCAAGCGAGAGGTTCAGATCTTCACTCGCCGATTGTGCGTCCCGCAGATGAAACTGTACGGTTTGGCCTTCTTGGACCACATCCCCGATGGCGACGGCCCCGGTGGTTTGGTCGGCTCCGACGAGATTGCGGACCAGAAAATCTCCCCGTTCGAAACGAGCGCGATGCTCATCAATGACAATCCCAATATGGAGAGCCCGGTGGGCCCGGCGACGCTCTTCTTCGCCCAAGGATTCGAAGACCGTTTGGAGCCGCTGCAATGCCGGGGTTCCGCCCAACTCGTGAATGAGGTTGTGCTCAGCCTTCGTCACGACATACCGTTCGCCGATCGGACGGCAGCCCTGGGAAATAATAGGTCGAATCTCAATGGGGCCGGAGATTCGAACCCCCACCAGCCCACTTTCACAGATGTGGTCATGGACAATGAGCCGGTTCTCGCCGGCTTCTTGTCCGCCTCCGGCCAGGCCTCCGATGGCGGCCGATCCGGGGTATCGGTCCTCCAGGACTGAAAGGACTTCCTGCATGGGCGTCGTAAAGGGATCTGCGAGAAGCAGGAATGTCGAATTGGTTGCACTCGGATCCGGCCAGCCGGACAGGTTGAATTGGTCCTGTGTCGGGGAAAATGTCAGTCGGACCGGTTCAATCGTGACAAGAGGGAGGCAGGCGGTCCACAACGTGACGGCAGACGCGGTCTCCAGTTCCTCTCCTCCCGCGATGACTCCCTCTCCGCTACATCCGATCATCACACGCGACTGGAGGGAATCTGAAAGCGTTCTTGCGAGCATCTCCGCTCGGGGGATATGGTGCGACGAAAAGAACAGACAGGCGAGGTCCACCGGCAAGGGGCCGAGCTTGGCGCGAATCTCATCGGCAAGGTCACGGGCCGCCGCCTCCGTATCGGTTTTACGTGACAGCGCGGCGGCAAAGTGGAAGGTGGCGGACGGTCGAGACGTTATGGAAGACAGACTGGGCATGCGCGATGTGTAGAACGTGACCCTCAGACGCCCGGGTCCATCCGTTCCGAGCGAGTCTGAGCCAGCTTCTTGTAGTACCGCCACATATAGGAATAATAGTCGTCGAGTTGTGCGAGGAGGTAATGGAGTTCGGTCGGATCCTCTGTTTCGATGGCGCGAACCATCCGAGTTTTCAAGAACTCGGAGAAGGCGTCCGTCTTTTCTACGGCAGTTAGAAGCCGAAGCCCGCCGCCGATCTGGTACTCATTCATTGATCGCCGCTCCGTAGACACTGCGCGTCGTGGGCAGAATAACGAGGCGCAGGAGGGAAATGCAAGTCAGGTATTCTCCTGTGGCAGGGAAAATCGGGCGGCAAGTCAGCTTAGCGACTTGCTGCAGGCACAAGGGTTCTAAGTCGATCCAGCGCGATGGCTTCAATGCGCCGGTCGTCACGACCGACAACAGTCGTTGCCATGGTGAGCGCGTTCAAGATGGCCTCTTCAGTCGCTTCGACGGTGGCGGTGATCAGAGGGTTCAGGTGGGTGTCGGCCAGGTGAACAAGCGTATAGGTCGGTTCTTTGGGGTAATGCGGGATCACGTTCGCCGTGGAAAACGCCAAGATAAAATCGCCGCTTCCGTGTCTGGCGGTCGATCCGGTCCGGGCCAATCCGAGCGCCGCTCGTTTGGCCAGTCGCGTCAACTGTCGCCCGTCCAGCGGGGCGTCGGTGCTGACGATTACGATGATCGAACCTTCACTGAGTCCCGGCTGGACGGCTTGGGTCATCGGCTGGGCTGCGTCGTACAGTTGCCCGACCGGAACCCCTTTGACTACCAGTTCCGGGCGTCGGCCATGATTCGCGTTCACCAGCACACCGATGATGTAGCCCCCTTCTTTCTCAGGAAGACGGCGCGAGGCGGTGCCGATGCCGCCTTTGAATCCGTAGGACACCATCCCCGTCCCCGCGCCGACGGTGCCTTCGGGCACCGGGCCGCTAGAGGCGGTATCGAGGGCCTTCGCGACGTCCTGCTCCGAGACGTGTCGGCCTTGAATGTCGTTGAGCCGACCGTCATCGCATTCTGCGACCACCGGTGTCAGGGTATCGTCCGAGATGCCGATCTCCGGGTAGCGCCCGATCATCCAACTCATGACGCCATTCGCCACCCGCGGCACGTTGAGCGTATTCGTGAGTGCGATCGGATACTCCAGGAATCCCGATTCCGCGACCCACGAGAGTCCGGTCATTTCGCCGGTTCCATTGAGTACGAAGGCTCCGGCGGCTACTTTCTTGTGCCACACATCCTCGCGAGGGATCACGACGGTGACACCGGTTCTTACAGGCCCTTCGCCGGGTTTCAAGGGGCCCTCCCCTCGAATCAGCGTGGTGTGGCCAACTTTCACCCCGTTGACATCGGTAATGGCGTTTAATGGACCCGGTGGGTACTGTCCGATGCTGATACCCAGCTCGCGCACGCGTTGGCGATCTTGTTGTGGTTCGGCGGCAGTAGCGGAGAGGCAGCCCGTGACCAGGACGGAGGCGCCCAATAGAAAAAGCGTCAGCGGGGTGCCTCCTCGCTCGGCGGCCGGGGCGGAGTGCAGGGCATCAGATATCATGAGTGCTGCCCCTATGCGGAATCTGAACGTCGATCTTCGAATGTTCAGCATGGATTGCGGCCCCTAGCGAAAGGGCCTGTTTCTCTTCGCCGTGCACGATGAAAATCTTTCCGGGCAGGGGATCGATGGCTCGCACATACGCGAGCAAATCATTGCGGTCCGCATGCGCTGAGAGCCCGTTGAACTTCACGATCTGAGCGCGTCGCGGCGTCGGGATGCCGAAGATGGGGACCACGTCCCAGCCTTCCACGAGTTTCCGCCCCAGTGTGTGCTCAGCCTGGAACCCGACAAACACGATCACGTTCGCCTCGTCCTGGATGGCGTGCTTGAGATGGTGAAGGATGCGGCCTCCTTCGCACATCCCGGAGGAGGAGATGATGACAGAAGGCCCCTTCATCGTATTGAGGCGCTTGCTCTCTTCAGGTGACGACACAAAGTGGATGTAGCGTGACGCGAACGGATCGCCGTCCGCCGAGAAGGTCTTGAAGGTTTCCTCATCGTAGCATTCCGGGTGGCGTCGAAAGATTTCTGTGGCTTTGTCGGCCAGTGGTGAATCGATATAGATGGGGATGGGATCGATGCGACCCTCGCCGACGAGTTCCTTGATCCGCATGACCAATTCTTGCGTGCGACCCACGGCGAAGGCCGGGACGATGATCTTGCTCTTGTGGGTTCTCGCGTGGGCGATGAGGTCCTGCGCCTTTTTTTTCATCTCCTCCCCGGCCTGTTCGTGGAGCCGGTCGCCGTAGGTCGATTCAAGGATGAGGACGTCGCAGGGAGGAGGCGGTTCGGGATCGCGCAGAATCGGCATGTGGGATCGGCCCAAATCGCCGCTGAAGAGGATGGTAGTGGTATTGCCACGGGCCGTGTACTTTACCCGGATTGCGGCGGACCCCAGGATGTGGCCGGCGTCGTGAAACGAGGCCGTCACCCGGGGCGCGATCTTCAGTTGGTCCCCATACCTCTCGCCTTCAAGACGTCTGAGAATCTTACGGACATCATCGCCGTCATAGAATGGACGCACGCAGGTCTTGCCACGCCGCCGCTCCTTCTTGTTCACGTAGCGGCAATCGCTCTGTTGGACGCGAGCCGAGTCTTCGAGCATTATCCCGGCTAGGTCGGCGGTTGCGCGGGTGACATACACCTTTCCGGAGAAGCCGTGACGAGGCAGAACCGGCAAGGCTCCCGAGTGGTCGATATGCGCATGGGAGAGTAAGACGGCGCTCAGCGACTTCGGGTCGAAGCCCAAGTCGCGGTTTTGCTGGAGGGCTTCTTCGCGGCGTCCTTGAAACAGACCGCAATCCAGCAAGAGCCGAGAGCCTGGGATCTCCAGCAGGTGTCGGCTTCCCGTCACCGACCGTGCGGCGCCGTGGAAGGAAAGTTTCATAGTAGGGGCACTCCATTGTGGCGTCCGATCAGATCCCAGGCTTCCTGGGCCGTCTCGGCATAGTGAAACAGTTGAAGATCCTGCTGGGCAATCAGCCCGTTCTCGACGAGCAACGGCCAGTTGATCAGGCGCTCCCAAAAGTCCCGCCCCACCAGCACAACCATCACGTTGGCGGTTTTGCCAGTTTGGAGGAGCGTCAGCGTTTCAAACAATTCATCAAGGGTGCCGAATCCTCCGGGGAAAGCCACGAGCGCCTTGGCGCGGATCAAGAAGTGCATTTTTCTGATGGCGTAATAGCGAAACTGAAAACAGAGGGTCGGTGTGATGTAGGGGTTCGGATGCTGTTCGTGAGGCAGGGTGATGTTGAGGCCGATGGATTTGGCGTTCACATCCGCCGCCCCACGGTTGGCGGCTTCCATGATACCGGGCCCTCCGCCAGTGACAATGACATACTCACAGCGACCGTCGACTTGGCAGGTCGAGGAGACCAGGCGACCGAACTCACGCGCCACCTCATAATACTTCGAGAGGATGAGTTGGCGTCGCGCGATGGCGACGTTGCGCTGGTTACCCGGATCGTTCGGGGCTCGAGCCGCTTCCACTTCGGCCGCCTGGAGCGCCTGCTTCGCGGCGGCCGGCTCCCGGAGCCTCGCACTGCCGAATACGACGATGGTCGACTGGATCCCCTCTTCACGCTGGATCAGCTCGGATTTCAAGAGTTCGAGCCCGATACGGACAGAGCGCAGTTCCTCTCGTTGGAGAAACTCCGTGTCCTTGTCGGCCGGGATATAGGAGGGGGATGTGACGTCAGTGTGAAGGTGGGAAGTGAGATCGGTTGATTCCGGCTCCATGGCGCGCATTATAGCGGGGCCAGTGGAATGCAGCAATTGACGAAGAGCGGCAAAGGGCCGAGTGTCAAAAGGGATAGGGATTGAAGCGGGGGCCGGCGAGATGGCGGAGGAAGCTCTGGTGCGTAACAACCCAATCGGAGTCACAGAGCAATTCGAACGCATCGGTGCCGAGACCGGTTCGAGAAATGATCAGATCCGGGTCGACGGGAGTCCAAGGTCTCAGGAACCAGCCGAAATTGATACGGGAATATTTCAAGTCGAGAAAGCGGTAGGTCGCGATTGCTCCCGTACGGGTGTCGGTTATGGAATCGGGTGTGCCCAGTCTAGTGACCACATCGGACAACGTGGTTTGCCCCGGAATGATAAAGGCCACGTCGTCCGGCGTGAGCGGAGTATTCAGGGTGACGCGAGTGACGTTACAGCCTCCGACCACGATGCCTATGACGGTGGTGAGCAGAACCGGGCAGAGCCGGGATAGTGGCAGCTTCATCTCAATCTCCAAAGGGCCAGAACCGAAACTCGAGTCCCTCCGTCCGCCTTGAGGCAATGACGTCCTCGACGATCCCTTCATGGTTCAGAATGACAAACAAGTCATCGCTCTTGACGGACAATCGTGAAAAATTGAGGACGATAAGCAGCAAACTGCCTGCTTTGGCGTCGTAGCGATAGTACTGAAACACATCGCGTCCATTGACTTGAAGAAGCCGGTCCGGCGCCCCGAGCAGCGCGAGCACTTCGGCCTTGGCGGTTGTGCCCTTCTTGATCGAGGCGATGGTCTCAGTTTTGATCTCTTCGCCCAGTGTGCCTCGGCTGATCGCACAGCCTTGCACCAGCAGGCCTACTGTTACGAGTAGCACAAGAGTGCGAAGACGTATCATGAACGGTCCCCTTGTTCGTCGTCCCGTGTAGATGATATGCGGCGCGCAAGCACGAAATCCTGCTCATACACGGCATAAGCCGAATGGGCAAGTCCCACGCGTTGGTACACGGTCTGCGCCACCCGATTCTCCTGCTCCACGTAAAGCCTGATTCCGCAGACTTGCGGGTTGCTCTTAGCCCGGTTGACGATGTGGTTGTGCATGGCCCGGTAGATGCCTTGGCGGCGCCAGGCCGGAGCGACGTACACGCTTTGCACCCACCAGAAGACGGCGTTGCGCCAATCGCTCCATTCGAATGTGATCATCAATTGACCGACAAGCCGAGAACATCCCGCGTCAGGGAGTTCGGCTACCACAAAGAATCCGCGCTCAGGAGTATGCAGTAGAGAGAGAGTCCCCTCCCGCAGTCTGGGCTGATCGAGCAGGCGGCCTTCGGTTTCCAGCGCCATGGCGGCGCTGAAGGCGACGATCGTGTCCAGATCCTCCAGACGGGCCGGCCTGACGATGATTTGGTCCGGCAAGGGCATAAAGCGTTAGGGGATCGAGTTGGGAGCGCTGAGCCAGCCTGCTGTGGGCTTATAGAACCCGGCGGAGAACTCCATCTTCATGGCGTCTTCCGGGGGAAGATTGATCGGATGCAGGTGATGTTCCGGAACGAACGCCAGGTAGCCTGTAAAAGGATGGATGGCAGTGGGGACGAAGACCATGAAGAGATTGGTGGAAGGCTCGACTTGAATTGCGGCCGGCGCGGCTCCCATCACGAATCCCAGCGCCCAGAATCCGTCGCGAGGAAATGGAAAGGCGACAACAGTGCTGCGGCCAAACCGAGATCGGAAATTCAGAACGTCGGTCATTCCCTTTAGTGTGAGGTAGATGCTTTGCACGACGGGGATCTGCTCCAGGCGACGTTCCAGCCGCGTCATGAGGCGTTGGCCAATAACGTGGTTGGCAACCATGCCGACGAGAATGAGGAGTAGCATCAAAAGCAACAAGCCCAGGCCGGGGATTGAATTGGTCATGTGCCTGCCGACCAGGTTGTCCAGTGTTCTAAAGAGGGTCGAGAGAATCAGAAACGTGGCCCATGCGGGGACCAGTACGATAAGGCCGGCAATAAACAGTCTCCAGAATGTCTTGACCATCAGATGCGCTCACGTAGCGAGAGAAATGTGTGTGAGTGTAACAGAATCATTGAGACGAATGGGAGAGGCGCCAATCCTACTTGCCCCTTCATAGGTTTGTGCTTTATCTTAGGAACGGCGAATGTTCTTGGTATACTCGGAGGAATTATTCATGGGTATGAGGATAAGGCCCTATGAGCATTGACAAAGATCTCCTTGCAATTCTTTGTTGTCCAGAGACCAAGCAGCCGGTCAGTATGGCAGATCCTTCGTTGATCAAGAAACTCAACGAAGCGGTCGCGCGCGGCGGCTTGAAAAACAAAGGAAAGAAGGCTGTATCGGAGCAGCTTGATGGAGGCCTTATCCGCGAGGACCGAAAGATTCTCTACCCCATCCGCGAAAATATTCCGGTCATGCTGATCGAAGAGGGAATTCCTCTGGAACAGGTCAGTTGAAGCGCCGTCCCCTCTTGCTCGTCCGTCCTGCCTTGTAGCCTTATCGTACGGAAGAGGAATCTAGTACGGTCGGTTGTTCCCGCCGAAGAGTCTTTGCCAGAGAAATGCGGTTGCATCAGGTAAGAGGTCATGGGCCGAAGGTCTGAATTTTCCCTTGCGAGCCGTCAGTCTTTGACCCGGTTGATGTGCCGCAGTGGATGCAAAGATATTCATAGAGGTTACCGGTTGGAAGGACGAGTAACAGCCGTTCTCTTGTAGGGGTGGCGACCCGGCAGCCGGGACAATAGAGGAGCGAAGCATTCAGGGATTGGAATTGATCCTGTGAGGCCTGGGACGTTGTCGGGGACCGTTTCCCGGTAACGCTTCGGGCTCCAGGTGGCCAGGGTGATGAGGGTCTCCGTGGAGGCTGCGGCATGGCGTGATTTTATTGAGGAGGATATCGGTCGGTCAACAGTTTCGTGAGAGAGAACGACCGCAGTTAAAAACCCAGGTTAGTATACTATTTCCCACGATACGCCAGCCAGGCTCTAAACATCCGCAGATGATGATGCGGAGACATGTCGGTTCCGAGCAACCCTCCAGACCAATCGGCAAACTTGAACCAAGGCGTAGACGGCGAGTCCACTGAGTAGGCCGTAGAGGCCGGCTCGACTCCACGGCCACAACTCAGGTGCGTGCATGACGAAGCCTAGAGCAAGATGTCCGCCGATTCCGAGACAGAGGGCGAAAATTATCCACTCTCGGATCAACGCCATGAAATATCCCCTGCGTGGTCGTCAAGGAGAAGCGCGTCTTGCCTGAAAACGAATGGAGGCTAGACAGCTGTCTTGGCGGATTCGATCTCTGTCGCCGTAATGAGGCTGGAGAGGTAATCTGCGACGAAATTCAAGGCTTCCTCACGACCATCCGCCCGGCGACCTTTTTCGCGTCTTTGGACCGAGAGTTCATGTTCAAGGTCGGACTTGACCTCGCCCAAGACACGTTGCAGAGAAGATGGAGTGAGATTGGCGTCCATGTCCTCAAGTTCCTGACATCGATCGAGGACCCAATTGAGTCCTTCTATACGTCCCGCATAGTGCTCCTGCTCGGCTGTATCGATTCGCGCCATGGCGGTCGCAAAGGTTTGAGCTTCGTAAATCAAATTGTAGAAACTGGTAACCGCTCGCTGCAAAGATGGATTCATGATGCTCCTTGTCTTGTAAGTCAACCTCTCAATTATACACGAGATTGACGGGTCGACAAGGAATATTTTCGGGGACTAGGTGAAGAGCAGGGAATGGAATTCGTTCATGAATCCGTAGTAGAGCGGGGCGAAGTCTTTGAGGCTTTCGGGGCTGGTTTCCTTGAGCCGCTTAAAGAAATAGACTTGAGCGCGCGGGTCAATCTGCTCGAGAAGATGGCTGAGTTGAGCCATCGTGTAGCTTCCTGCCGGGACACTCAGCACATAGTGCACGAGACGCTCGACAAACTGTTGCGCCACGTATTCGCTGGCGAGGTACCCATCGGGGAGTTTTCCTGAAGCCAAAAACTCATCAAAGGGTATGGCTTGCGCAGCAAATGGAAGAGCATGCTGCTGGTGAGAAGTCACGCTGAGGGTACCCCATGACTCGAATGGTACACGATAAGTGAACCAACTCTACTGGACCCCCCTGGGTCCGTCAAGTGCGCAGAAGGAGCAGCGAGGTCTGAGCCAAAAGACCGGTAACGCAGCGAGAGCTAGGTCAAAAAGGGCTTGCTCCACGAGAACTCTTACGATTCCTTGGACAAGAACACCCGCTTCCCTCCTTCTCATGGGATCTGAAAAACAGAAAGGGCAGGGCCCCTTGCGGAACCCTGCCCTTCCGTGAAGCGATGACCTAGCGAAGAATTACAGCCAGGTTACGCGCTCGGCCGGCCGAATGTAGATCGGCTCTTCGACCTGAATCCGCGCCACTTCCTTGCCCGACTTGTTGAAGCCCAGGACGGTATCGTTGTACATCTCGAACCGCTTCCCGTGGATCTGGGTTTCGAACACTTTCGGC
>DATIGF010000041.1:0-2416 GCA_035454865.1 Nitrospiraceae bacterium
TCAGATCCTCAATCATCTCGGGGTTGGATATGCCGTATTCCTGGATGACGATCTTGAGACCTTGCACGGGGCGATAGTAGTCCAGCGTTGCAATGACGTCCTGCCAGGTATTGGGCTCCGGCACCGTGATGTTGGCTTCTACGCCGAGGGCTCTGAGAGCGGCCAGCGGCTTGGGCCCGCGTGTCACCGTGATCGTTTTTCTGAGGGCTTCAATCAACTCGGCCAACGGGTAGCGAGTCTGCAGAATTTCGAACAGCGCTTTGGTCCCCACCCCCGTCATCAGAATCAAAATATCGATCTGTTGCAAGATCAGCTTCACGCCGAACCGGAAAACAGCCCCGTTGTCTTGAAGAGGAATCGGGATTTCTCGAACGGACGGCACGACCAGAGGAGTGCCGGCATGGCGCTCGATGAGACGCGCAATCTCCGTTCCCATCCGGCTTTCTAACGACAACACGCGCAAGCCATGAAAGTCTGTGGGGAGAGGAGGAGGCGGCGGTTCATGAGATACTGCAGCGGCTGTTGCCTCAACAGGGGGTTCAGCTGCGGCCGGCTTATCCGGTTCGCCGCAGATTGAGAGAATGGCAACGATTTCCGTCACCTCTTCCAACAGCGCCTGAATCGGCTGATCCTGGTCGGTGCCGGCGGCGCCGAGCAGTTCGAGCCAAAAGACGCAGTCGTCTGCATCTCCCGAGGCGAGATTACGATTGCGATGGAACTCGTCTTCGGACCAGGCCCTGGCGAGTGCCCGGCAGTTAGCGGCAAGCGTGGTGGCCGCCTTCACGAGCGGCGTCTGAATGGCGAGGGTTTCCGGTGTTTTCGGAAGCGTCCCAAACAGCTTGAGGATGCCGATCGCAAACTGTTTCGTCTTGGTCCTGAGCTGATCTGTCTGCTCCGATCCGGTCATGACCAGGTTGTACCATGACGGCCAAAAGTTTCTCAGCGCAAACGACTATTTCGCATCGCGGGCGCAGCGAAAACCGGTGGATTCATTGCGGATGAGGGGATCGCTATCCACTCGGGTGAAGATGCGGACGGTCGGAGTCTCGTTCTGCCAGCCTGACCCGCGCAGCACGCGCTTGGTGCCGGTTTCCGGGCCCTGGGGATTCTTGTTCGGACTCTTCTCATAATACCGTGCGTCGTACCAGTCGTTTACCCACTCCCAGACATTACCCGCCATGTCGTACACGCCGTAGGGGCTTTTCCCCGGTTCGTAGCTTCCGACCGGCATCAGGGTCTTTTCCCCGATCCACTGTTGATTGTAGTTCAGATGCTTGGCGGTTGGTTCGACATTGCCCCAGGGAAAGCGCCAGTCGTTATTCCCCTTGGCGGCCTTTTCCCATTCCGCTTCCGTCGGGAGTCGTTTGCCGGCCCATTTGCAGTACGCGACGGCATCAGCCCAATCGACGTTGACCACGGGACGATCGGCGAGGGACTCTGAAACGGTGTCCCCCTGCCAAAGGTTTCTGGTGGGGTTCTTCGGGTTCTGAGGGACACGATGGCCGGTGGCCTTCACGAATTCCAAATAGCGCCCGTTCGTGACTTCATATTTGTCGATGTAATAGGCGTCGAGGTGCACCTCGTGGCGCGGATATTCGTCCCGTCCACCGTCCCGATCACCTGGCGGGACGCCCATGGGAAATGTACCGGCCGGAATCAATACGATCGGGGCGCCGTCTTTCCCGGGCGGCACGGATTCTGCTGCCAATAAGCTGACAGGAATGGAGAGCATGATGGTGATGACCGTGAGCGGCAACAAAACGGATCTCATGAACTGACTCCTTTGTTCGAGCTGATGAGCAATCATCGTAGCATAACTATCTGCCGGCTCGCAGCCGGGATGTTCGGGCCGAAATTCAAATTGACGGAGGTCTAGGGGCACACCTACTATACGGTGAAACGAGGTCTGTATGAGCATTCCAGCCCATCGTGGTCTCCGGCATGTGGCGTTGCGCGTGATTGACTTGAGGCGCTCGCGGGCGTTCTACGAGCAATTACTCGGAATGAAAGTCGTGTGGGAACCCGATGCCGACAATATATATTTCAGCTCCGGAACCGACAACCTGGCCTTGCACCAAATTTCCGTCGGGGAATTGGCGGCTTATCATCCCCCGAAGGCTCAGCTGCTGGATCACATGGGCGTCATCATGGAAAGCCTGGAAGCGGTCGATCGGATGTACCGTGAGATCGCCCCGACAATCGAATTATTGGGGGGGAAGATCGCAAAGGAACCGAAACAACATCGGGACGGCAGCTACTCGTTTTACTTTTCCGACCCGGACGGGAACGTCATCCAAGCCCTCTATGAGCCGACGATCAGCAAACTGGAATTCACACGTAAGGGGTAAGGGGTGAGGGGTGAGGTGATGTTCGGAGTGCGCTTCCTCAAACCGAGAGTTTTTCTCGCCTTACGCCT